>JBILVO010000199.1:0-5597 GCA_044370415.1 Pirellulales bacterium | reverse complement strand
CGGCGGATCCCCGCGGCGGTGGCGGGCTGCCTCGCCTCGGTCGGCGATACGGCGACCTGGGTCACGGGCCGCGACTTTCCGCTCACCTCCGCCCGCCTGCGGGCCATCCGAGAAACCAGCATTTTCCCTTGCGACAAGCTGGTCGCGGCGGGCTTTCGCCACCCTCAATCGACCCGCGAGGGGCTGGCCGAACTGGTCGCGGCGATGCGGTGACGGGCACGGCTGGATCGCCTTTGCCGATCTCTACAAGTCGGGCCAGATCAGTGGCACTGAGGCCCTCCGTCTGGCGACGAACCCCGAGGCGGTGGCGCTGTCGATGCGCGGAATGAGCACGCTCGACACGGGGTCGGGCTTCGTTCATTGAGCCGCTCGTCCCCGCGTTACTGGGGTGTGAGTCGCAGCTTCTCGTCGATGATCGGGCACCACGAAAAGTCGTGGACCTTCGGCGACGTTGGGTCGATCTCCGCGGGATCGACCAGATCTACGCGGCCGTCGCCGTAAAGCACATTCAGTCGGCCAGCATGTCGTCTGCCGACGTCCCGCCACCAGGTGATCGTGCCTGTCGCGGTCGGACCGACAACATCCGCCACCGGCGTGGCATATTCGAGGGCCAGCACCTTGAACTGGTCGGTGGTGAATCGGGCCGAACGGGGGTTGATAGCGTAGCTCGTGCGAATGCCCTGCACCGTCCAGGTGAACCCCTTGCCGAACGGGTTTGCGATGATTTTGCCGGTGGGATCCCGGAGCTGATGGACGTAGGAGTGCGGATTACCTCCGACGTGCGTCAGCTTCGAGCCGCCTTGGGCAAGCGGCTCGACGAGGATGACGCCGTCGAAGGGGCTGTTGTAGGCCATGTCCTCGAAGACGAGGAAATAGCTGTCGGCCGTCTTGCGTTTCACCTTGGTGAACTGCTCGCAGAACTGAGGGTCGCCGATCGCGCACCACGGGCCGGGCTCCAGCGGGATGGTCCGTTTGTTGTTGACGATGTACACCGCGAACTCGTTGATGTCGTAGAGTTCGTTGCGGGTGTCGCCGGGGCAGAGCAGGCTGCGGCGGTTATTTTCCATCTCAGGCAGCACGTTGGTCCGCCAGTCGTAGGCGGGCATGCCGGTGCGATACTTGCCCACGTAACTCGCGTGGCCGATGCCGATCTGCTTGAGGTTGTTTGCGCAGACTGATGCCCGCGAGGCCTCGCGTGAGGCCTGCAGGGCAGGCACGGCCAGCGAGGCCAGAATCGCGACGATCGCGATCACGACCAGCAGTTCGACGAGCGAAAAGGCGGCTCGGAGCGGGGTGTGTCTTGGCATGTCGTTCTCCTCGCCGTCAACGCGGCGTCGTCTAGCTACCAGGTGCCGCCAGGCACGGTGTGGGCCTCCCACCAGGCGCGTCCTGGCCCATCGAGGGCGGCCATATCAGTGCGGGCCATGCCCGCCACCCGGCGGCGGCCTTCCCGGTCAAGCGGCTGCTCGTCAATCTCGTAGCGGACGCCGAGCATGTGCTGGACCGCAGCCACGGCCCGGCCCGATACGAGCGGATCGTCATCCTCGATCGCCTCGACCAGCACCGGCAAGATGGAGCGATCCCCTGTGCGGGCGAGGCCCACGATCGCGGCGGCCCGCACCTCAGGGATACGGCCGTTGGCCAGCGTCTCTTGCAGGCTGGCAATCGCCGCCCCGCTGCCGTTCGGCCGTGGCTGCGCGGCCACGGCGGCCAGTCGCGTCGCGGCCTGAGCCTGATCCTGCGGGCTACCCGCCGCGATGGCCTGCCGAGCGAGGTCGGCAGGCGTTTCCAAGCTGACGCGGGAGCGGACGGCAGCCGATATGCCGAGGGCAACCAGTGCCGTCGCCGCGATGCCGGCGAGCAGGAATCGAGTGCTTCCAAAGGTGCTCATGATGGATACGCTCCCGTGACGTCAGATTTCAGAGGAGGGCTCAGTCGTAGTCGGATGACGAGAGTGTGTAGGGGGCCGGCCCCAGCTTGAGCCAGCTCTGGCTGGCACCACCTACAAACGAGGAGTTGCCGATGTAGGTGCTGCTCGTCGCATCCCATTCGCTGTCGCTGGTCACGAGCTGAGCATAGACGTGCGGCGAGATGGTGTCTCGCATGAACCGGGTCTGGCCGTCACCGAAGGCGACGACGACGCCACCGGGATGGTTGGACGAAGGCGCTCCCTCAACGCTGTTGAGAATCTTCTGGGCAGCCGCGGGCACCGTGCTCAACAGACCGAATACCGGCACCGCCGTGCTCGACGTCGAGATGAACGTTGCGATCGGCTGGTTGGCCGTGCCGTTCATGGAAACCGACATCAGGGGCACCATGGCGTTCCAAGAACCCTGCGTGATCCGTGACGACGACTTTTCAGCGACGAGCAGCGTGTTGCCGACACCATCACCGCCGCTGATCGCGTCGAGGTTGGTGCGGGCCGGCAAGTAAGTGGTTGTGCCCGAGCCGCCCGGCGGTGGGTTGCCGACGGCGTCGAGAAAGATGCCATCCGCGCGGAACTGCCGCCGCGGGGTGAGCGTAGGGGAGTTGACGACGCACGAGCCGGCGTTGACCGCGTAGGCGAGCTGCGCCACCGACTTGCTGTCGGCCGGCGATGTCGGGCAGACGAAGCTGATCATCGCGGGCGCCTCTGTCGGGACGGGCTGCGACTGCTTGACCGACTCCCAAGCCTTCTGGATGTCGAGCCGCTCGAGGAACGGCATGAGCGAGATCGGCCACGATGGCGTGTTGGCGTCGAGCACGGTGGCAAAGGCCGGGTTCGAGCTCCGCAGGCCGCTCCGCATCGCTGGATGCGTGTTCCGCCAGCCGGGCAGCACGCGATGCTGGCCGTCGTAGCTGATGAACGCCTTGGAGAGCTGGCCGAGGTTGTTGGTGCAGGTGATCCTCCGGCCACTTTCCCGGGCATTTTGCACGGCCGGCAGCAGGAGGCTCATGAGCGTGCCGATGATCGAGATTGCCACGAGCAGTTCCACGAGCGTGAAAGCGTGGCGGGTTTGAGCGTGTCGCATGATGCGGGTCCTTTCGAGAAGTGGTCGTCCGGGACGATGTCCTCTACCACGCTAGGCATGACCGTGGTTGGTGCATGCGTGCGACGTTCCGGCGGTGAGCGGGAACGGCCGCGGGCGGCAGCCGATTTGCAGCGGGACACGGGGCTGACTGAGACGTGTCGCTGTGGCTGCGACGAGAGCCCGCGGGCAGGATGGTCGTGAAGGCGACCTGCTGGCTCTGGCCGGTGTATCGACCGCGGAACCGTATCGATTCCGCGGAGGCCGCATCGGAGAGCATTGCTGCCCCGCTTCGCACCTCCCTTCCGCCGTCATCAAGACGCAGGTTCGGGCGAACGTCACGGCAACGCCGCGAAATCCCCTGAACGGTGGCGTCGGCTCATCGCACCGACGTCTTTCCACCTGATACGGATGCGATGCGAAAAGGTTCGCATCCCCCCGCCGACATTTTACGACGCTGCTGGCATGCCGATCGGTCGTCTCGGCCGGCCGTCGGGAATTGCGGCCGATTTCCCGGGCATTCATGGCGTGCCCGGCGAAAGGACACTTGGTTGCTCGGCTGGCTCAGGGCCCTTTCGCAAGGCAGTCCGGGCCGCCCGCGACAGACGCGGGCGGCCTTATTATTTCCCGGTCATGGGCCGGCGGGCGTTGCAACCAAGATCAGCACAGGCCTCTCGCCGGCCCATCGATCCCCGCCCGGCGGCCCATCATGGACAGCGGCCGGCGGGGGCGGTAGCATGTGTGGACAAGCGTTCACCATTCTCGTTCTGGGGTGCGCCCGTCATGAATGCAGAAGCCATCAGGCCGTTCATTTTGCGGCGGCCGTTTGAGCCGTTCGTGATCCGGATGTCGAGCGGCGAGACGCACGAGGTGCACCACCCCGAGTGTGTTGCCCTGGGAAAGACCCGGCTGGTCGTCTCGTATCCCGACGAAGACAAAATGGTGCACTGCTCTCTCCTGCACGTCACGAGTGTCGAGTCGTTGCAGTCGGCCTAGCGATTGCCTCTCGAGGCGGTGGCGGCCTCGCGGGACGGTGGCCAGAGTCATGCGTTGGCGAAAGGGCGTGCCCGCCCGCATCGTCACTCCGCGGCGTCATCGGCCGGCAGGTCGCTGCGGCGGACCTGCACGGCGATCGAGCCGTCGACGGGGATCGTCTTTTGCTCGGTGACGAGCTGGGCCGTGAGCGTAAGATCGCGATCGACCGCCGGCCGGCCGTCGGCCCCGGTGGTCGCCCCCACGGCATCGATGTAGGGCTTCACAGCGCCCCGGAGCGTCTTGTCGGTCGCCGGCCGTGAGGTGTCGCCGATGAAGTTGCGAAGTTCGGCCCCGGCCAGCACGTAGGCGTTGCGGCGGGCGTCGAAGGTCGGTGCCGGAATCGAAAACTGCCCCGCCGTCGCGCCACTTCGATCGTCGCGGAGCAGGCATGCGAGCACGGCCCGGGCGGGCGGGGCGAAGCTGGCGGGCACGCGGATCACGATCTCGTCGGCCGTCGACTCGAAGAACTCGTTCACCCGCCAGGTGCCCGCCTTCGTGGGCGTGGTGGTGAGCCTGATCGCATTTCCCGCGAGGAAGGCCAGGTCGCACGGGCCCGTCTCACCGGCCGGCGTGGCCACCGGGATGAGAAGATGCCCGCTCACGCCGTAGGGCGTGGCGACGTGGATGTCGACCATCTCGCGGGCGTTGCAGTCGAGCCGGCAGTCGCAGGGCATGCCCGCCGACACGGCGGCAGCGGCCGTCGGTAGCGAGAGCCGCAGCGACTGCCTGGCAGAGCTGCTCCCGGCGGCCTGGGGACTCACGGCAGCGGCCTGGGGATTCGCGGCAGCGGCCTGGGGACTCACGGCAGCCGCCTGGGGATTCGCGGCAGCGGCCTGGGGGCTCGCGGCAGCGGCCTGGGGGCTCGCGGGAGCGGCGGGGGCCGGCAGCGGCTCGGTGCCGGCGGCGAGGACGATGCCGCGCGGGCGGCGGACCGCGGCGGTGGCCTGTGGGCTGCCGGGGATGCAGGCCGCGTCGATCGTGGGCCGGATCGTCAGCACGCCGGCGGGGATCTCGGCCCGCAGCACCTGGCGGCTGATGAGCGTGGCCTTCACGGGCCGGCCGCCGGCGATGACGCTCGTGTCGTGCACGCTGAAGCCCTTGCCGACGAGGAAGAGCGTGGTGGTGCCGGCAGGATCGATCCCTGGGCCGCCGTACCAGCCGACGAGCTCAGGCGCGAGGTCGGTGACGCCGGTGTTGAAGAGTTCGAAGCCCCCGGAGGTATTTTCGTAGGGGATCTGCGCGAGCATCGTCTGCAGCGGCAGCTCGCGGTCGAGCTGGTCGACGCGGCGGAGCAGCCGGGCCACGTCGCCGCCCCGGTAGGCGTGCGCGCACTCGGCGCAGCGGGCCGCCGATTCCTGCATCGCCCTCACGCTCCGCGAGAGCAGCATCGCCTGCCGCATGCTCTGGTCGGTGGATTTTGGATGGGTGAGGGAAAACCAGTTGGTGCGGACGTCGAGCGTGACGAACGGCACGAACGACGGCATCACGACGATCGCGGTGCACTCACGGCTACCCGGCTCGATCCGCCGGTCGGCGAGGTCGCGATTGGCGGGC
>JBILVO010000013.1:0-46117 GCA_044370415.1 Pirellulales bacterium | reverse complement strand
GAGCGCTGGCGAAGGGGTGTCGGCCGCGTTCGTGATCTCGTACCAGGCACGCATCGTGGCATCATCGTGGCAGCGGATTCACGGCCGGACAAGGGCCGCGGCCGTTCCTGCATGCGGCGCGTGACGACGCGTATCGTGGGCGGCATGAACATGCCTCCGCGGCCGGCCGTGACCGGATCCGCACCCTTCGCGTGCCCCGCGTCGGTCGAGCTGCTCGCCCGGTCCCGGGGCTCGCTGGCGGAAGGGCAGTGGGGCGGTGTGCCCGATGTCGGGCAGATCCGGGGTCGCTGGCGGGTGGTGGTGGTCACCAACGGCCGCTGCGGAATCGCAGCCCCGGCACGGCGGCATCACCTCGTTCGATCAGGGGCGGACGGCGGTGCTCGTGCACGGGACGGTGCTCACGGCGATGGCGACGACCGCACGGATGGCTCCCTTCAGTTTCGGCCAGCTCCGCCATGCAGGGCTCGAGCCCACGACCTCCACCCTTCTCGTGGCGAAGGGGGTGTACGCGCCGTTGACGGCCTACGCCACAGTCTGCGTCCAGGCCTGTCCGCTCACATTCATGTGTTGCGACCACCCCGCAGGACGGTACCCTAGTGCGTCCGTGGTGAGGAAGCATCGACGGGTGGTGTTTCGTCGTGCCGTCGAGGATCGATGTCCACTTCGTGCCGTCTGCCCTCGGGCGGCGTCCGCAGGCTCGCCATGACCGACATCATGAACGAAACGAGGCGAGCCTCCGGGCGGCAGCTGCGGCCCGCATCCGTCAGCCGCCGCGGCCTCCTCGCGGCCGGCTCGGCCGGCATGGCCGGCATTTCGCTCGCCCAGTTGCTCCGGGCCGACGCGCGGGCCGCGCCGCCGCACGCCGGCGATCGCCGGGGGACAGCCAGCGCGATCATCAACGTGCACCTCGACGGCGGCCCGCCGCAGATGGACACGATCGATCCCAAGCCGGAGGGCCCGGCCGAGGTCCGCGGCGAGTTCGCGCCGATCGCCACCAGCGTGCCGGGCATCCGGATCTGCGAGCTCCTGCCCCGCATCGCGGCCCGCGCCGATCGCTTCGCCTTTGTGCGGTCGCTCGTCGGGTCCGCCGGGGAACACGACGCCTTTCAGTGCCAGTCGGGCCAACCGGCGTCGGCGCTCCGCAGCCTGGGCGGCTGGCCGGCCGTGGGCAGCGTGCTGTCCCGCTTGTGGGGATCGCCGCACGACTCGGCGCCGACGTTCGTCGACATGATGCAGGGCAGGGGACTCGTTCGCGACAGCGCCCGCCCCGGGTTCCTCGGTCGGCCGCACGCGCCGTTCCGGCCCGACATCGGCGGCATGTTCGACCGCCCGCTCGAGGAGGGCATGCAGGCCGAGCTGGCCGCCCGCGGGCCCGGCACGCCGCCGCCGCTGATCCTCTCCCCGGTGTTGCAGGGCGCACGGCTCGACGACCGCCGCTCCCTGCTCGCCGCCCTCGACCGATGGCGTCGGCGGGTGGATGCGTGCGACGACATGCAGGCGATGGATCGGTTCGAGGAGCAGGCGGTCGGCATCCTGACGTCCGGCCGTGTGGCGGCCGCGCTCGACCTCGAGCGTGAATCACCGCGTGTCGTCGACCGCTACAGGCTGCGGGAGCCCGAGCGGCCGCGGTGCGTCACAGCCGACGGCGCGAACGCCACGCTGAAGTTCCTGCTCGCACGCCGGCTCGTGGAGGCGGGTGTGCGGTGCGTGAGCATCTCGCTGAGCGACTTCGACACGCACGGCGACAACTTTCCCCGGCTGCGGCACCTGCTGCCGATCCTCGACACGGGACTCGCGGCGCTGGTGGGCGATCTGGAGGATCGCGGCCTTCTCGACGAGGTGGTGATCGTCGTCTGGGGGGAGTTCGGCCGCACGCCGCGGATCAACGGGCAGGGCGGCCGCGACCACTGGCCGGCCGTGTCGCCCGCACTGCTGGCCGGGGGCGGCATCCGCGGCGGCCGGGTGATCGGCGAGACCGACCGCTGGGCCGGCGAGGTGCTCGGCGGCGCGGTGTCGTTCCAGGACGTGACGGCCACGCTCTATCACCTCATGGGCCTCGACCCGCTGCGGCCCGGCACGCTCACCGACACGGCCGGCCGCCCCCACGCCCTCGTCGAGTCGGGCCGCGTGATCGACGCCCTGGTCTGAGACCGCCGCTCAGCGATGCCGGGCCATGAGGGCGTCGAGCGCGGCCGCGCCGGGACAGAGCTGCTCGTACGGGATGTCGATCAGCGGCGTTTCTGGCGTCTTGAGCAGGGCGTGCATGTCGCGGCTGTTCTCGTCGACGAACAGCAGCCCCGTGGCGATCTCGCCGCGGCTCTGGCAGCCGCGGACGTGGGCGTAGGCGCTCGTCCGGTCCGTCGGGTCGTAGTCGGCCGCGGTGCTGCGCAGGCGGATGGAGCTGCCGTCGTGCATCGTCACCACGCGGAGGCGGTCCTGCGAATCGGGCAGCGTGATCTCCGTGTGGACCGGCACGTAGTCGGCCTCGACCACCTCCACCTCGTGCTCGCGGGTGTAGCGATAGCTCTTCGTCGAGCCCTCGTGGTCGTTGAAGGTCACGCAGGGGGAGATCACGTCGACGAGCGCCAGGCCCTGGTGGGAGAGCCCCGCCTTGAGGATCGGCACGAGCTGCCCCTTGTCGCCCGAGAAGGAGCGGGCCACGAAGGTCGCCCCGATCGACAGCGCCAGCAGCGCCGGGTCGATCGGCGACTGCTCGTTGGCCTCGCCGCGCTTCGACGTCGAGCCGACGTCGGCCGACGCCGAGAACTGCCCCTTCGTGAGGCCGTAGACGCCGTTGTTCTCGATGACGTAGAGCATGTTGACGTTGCGGCGGATGGCGTGGGCCATCTGGCCGATGCCGATGGAGAGCGAGTCGCCGTCGCCGGAGATGCCGATGTAGGTCAGAGCCCGGTTGGCGGCGGCCGCCCCGGTGGTCACCGACGGCATCCGGCCATGCACGGAATTGAACCCGTGCGACTGCTTCATGAAGTAGGCGGTGGTCTTCGACGAGCAGCCGATGCCGCTCATCTTGGCGGCCCGGTGGGGCTCGAGCTCGAGCTCCCAGGCGGCCTGCACGAGCGCGGCCGTCACGGAGTCGTGGCCACACCCGGCGCAGAGGGTCGACATCACGCCCTCGTAGTCGCGCAGCGTGAGGCCGAGCCGGTTTTGCCGCAGACTCGGGTGGCGGACGGGGGGTTTGACGATCGAGGTCATGCGGGAGCTCCGGCGAGATGGGTGCAGACGGCTTGGACGACCACTCCGGCCGCCAGCGGCATGCCGCCGTAGTCGAGGACCGGGATCATGTCGTCGCGGGGGATGCCCAGTTCGATCGCCAGCAGCGCCCGCAGTTGGCCGTCGCGGTTCTGCTCGATCACGAACACGCTGTCGTACGCCTCGAGGAATTCGCGGACCTCCTCGCCGAACGGGAAGCCCCGGATCCGCATCACGTCGACGAGGATCTCCTGCTCGCGCAGCCGGTCGGCGGCCTCGCGGACGGCCGCATCGCAGCCGCCTATCGTGACCAGGCCGATGTCGGCCCCCTTCTGCCGCGTGACGGCCGGCTTCGGCACGAGGGTGGCGGCGTGGGCAAACTTCCGGCGCAACCGGTCGACAACCTCCATGTAGGCCGTCGAATCCTCGGTGTAGGCGGCGTGCTTGTCGTGGCCGGAGCCGCGGACGAAGTAGGCCCCCTTGCCGCCGACGCCCGGCAGCGTGCGGGCGGCGATGCCGTCACCATCCACGTCGTGGTAGCGGGAGAACTTTTTCACCTTCTCGAGCGCGGCCGCGTCGAGCACCTTGCCCCGGTCGGGCCTGTAGGCGTCGTCCCACTGCAGCCGCTTGACCATCCAGTCGTTCATGCCGATGTCGAGGTCGGTGGCGACGAAGACGGGCGTCTGCAGCCGGTCGGCGAGGTCGAACGCCTGCACCGCCATCCCGAAGGCCTCGTGCGGGTTGGCCGGAAAGAGGATCGGGTGCTTCGTGTCGCCGTGCGACGCGTAGGCCAGCGACAAGATGTCGGCCTGCTGCGTGCGGGTGGGCATGCCCGTGGCGGGGCCGCACCGCTGGATGTCGAAGAACACCGCGGGGATGTCGGTGTAGTAGGCCAGCCCGATGAATTCCTGCATCAGGGAGATGCCCGGCCCCGACGTGTTTGTGAAGGACCGCGCCCCCGCCCAGCCGGCGCCGATCACGATCCCGGCCGCGGCCAATTCGTCCTCCGCCTGCAGGATCGCGTACCGCCGCTCGCCGGTCTCCTTGTCGACGCGGTACTTCTCGCAGAACGCCTTGAAGGCCTCCATCAGGGAGGTCGCCGGCGTGATCGGGTACCAGGCCCCGACCGTCGCCCCGGCGTACACCGCGCCCAGCGCACAGGCGGTGTTGCCGTCGATGAGGATCGAATCCCCCGTGGCGTCCATCCGTTCGAGCCGGTAGGGCAGCGGGCAGGGATGGTGCCGCTTCGCGTAGTCGTGCCCGAGCCGGATCGCCTTGTGGTTTGACTCGAGCAGCTTCGGCTTCTTGCCGTAGGTCTCGTTGAGCAGCCGGTCGACCACCTCCATGTCGATGTCGAGGAGCGCCGCCAGGGCGCCGGTGTAGGCGATGTTCCGCAGGAGCGTCCGCTCCCGGTCCCCCTCGAACGCTTCCACGCACATCCGGCCGAACGGGATGCCCATGATGGCGATCCCGTCGCGCTCGAGCTCCTTGGGCAGCGGCCACGAGGAGTCGTAGAGCAGGTGGCCGCCGGGGCGGACGGTCGCCACGTCCTTGGCGTAGGTGGCCGGGTTCAAGGCCACGACGAGGTCGACCTCGGAGGGGCGGGCGGTGTAGCCGTCCTTGCTGACGCGGATCTCGTACCAGGTGGGCAGGCCCTGGATGTTCGAGGGGAAGATGTTCTTTCCAGAGACGGGAATGCCCATCCGGAAGATCGCCTGCATGAGCAGGCCGTTGGCGCTCGCCGAGCCGGTGCCGTTGACGGTGCCGATCTTGAACGCGAAATCGTTGACGCCATTCATGCCGTCACCAGGTCTCCTTGCTCGCAGGCGGCGCCCGCCGCCGGCTTGATGAGGTCGAACAGCCGCATGTCCCAGGCCGCCGTGGGGCAGCGCTCGGCGCACAGGCCGCAATGCAGGCAGACGTCCTCGTCCTTGACCATCACCCGCTGCGTCTGCGGCAGGGGCTGGGAGAGATAGATCTCCTGCGAGAGGTTCACCGCCGGGGCCGAGAGCCTCCGCCGCAGGTCGACCTCCGGCGAGTGGTTCGTCGTGATCGTCAGGCAGTTCGTCGGGCAGACGTCGATGCAGGCGTCGCACTCGATGCACTTGGGCGGCGTGAAGTGCGTCTGGATGTCGCAGTTGAGGCACCGCGACACCTCGCACGCCACCTGCTCCGGCGTGAAGCCCAGCTCGACCTCGACGGAGAGGTCGCGGAACCGCCGGGTGAGCTCCTCGTGCCGCATCACCTGCCGGGTCGACTCGCCGTAGTCGTTGTCGTAGGCCCAGCTGTGGAGGCCGTTCTTCACGCTCACGAGCGTCATGCCCTCCGGCGGCCGCTCGGTCACCGGGCGGCCGTGGCAGACGAGGTCGATCGAGATCGCGGCCTGGTGCCCGTGGGCCACCGCCCAGATGATGTTCTGCGGGCCCCAGGCGGCGTCGCCGCCGAAGAAGACGCGGGGGTTGGTGCTCTGGTGGGTGCCGCGGTCGACGACCGGCATCCCGTTGTCGTCGAACTCCACGCCCGCATCCCGTTCGATCCAGGGAAACGCGTTCTCTTGGCCGATGGCGAGGATCACGGTGTCGCAGGGGATGACCACGCTCCGCACGACCCGGCTCGTGGCCCGGCCGCCGGCCTCGGTCCACTCCAGCACGTCGAACTCCATGCCGGTGAGCCGCCCGTTCTCGACGATCATCCGCTTCGGGGAATGGTTCTCCACGATATCGACCTGCTCCTCCTCGGCGTCCTCGAGCTCCCACGGCGAGGCCTTGAAGTGCTTGCGGCCGCGGCGGGCGATGACCTTCACGTCCGTCGCCCCGAGCCGCTTCGAGGTGCGGCAGCAGTCCATCGCCGTGTTGCCGACGCCGATGATGATCACCCGCGGCTCGATCTTCTCCACGTGCTTGAAGTGCACGTTGGCGAGCCATTCGATGCCGAGGTGCACCTGGGCGGCGGCCTCGCGGCGGCCGGGGATGTCGAGGTCCTTGCCCTTCGGCGCGCCGCTGCCGACGAACACAGCGTCGTAGCCCTCGTCGAGCAGGGCCTTGAGGCTCGTGACCGGCGTGCCGTACCGCATCTCGGCGCCCATGTCGATGATGTAGCCGCACTCCTCGTCGAGCACTGAGGCGGGCAGCCGGAACGACGGGATGTTGATCCGCATCAGGCCGCCGGGCTCGTGGTTCTTCTCGTAGATCACGACCTCGTAGCCGCAGGGCAGCAGGTCGTTCGCCACGGTGAGCGATGCGGGCCCCGCCCCCACGAGCGCCACCCGCTTGCCGTTTTTCACAGCGGGCGGCTTTGGCAGGAACGGACGGATATCGTCCCGCAGGTCGGCGGCCACCCGCTTGAGCCGGCAGATGGCGACCGGCTTTTCGTCGACGCGGCCGCGGCGGCAGGCGGGCTCGCAGGGACGGTCGCAGGTCCGGCCGAGCACGCCGGGGAACACGTTTGAATCCCGGTTGAGCAGGTACGACTCCGTGTAGCGGCCCTGCGCGATCAGCCGGATGTAAGCGGGAACGTTCGTGTGGGCTGGGCAGGCCCACTGGCAATCGACGACCTTGTGGTAGTACCGCGGGTCGGTAACGTCGGTCGGTTCCATGGGTCGGCAGTTCTCCCCGGGAGCAATCGCAAAAATGGCTTCGTCGAACCCATGAGTGTGGCCGGGGTCGCGAATGCTGGCAAGCACGAAACAGGCCGTGTTTTCCTGGGCTTTCCGCGGCGGGCCGCGGCGGCCCGGGCCGCGCGCGGGTTCTCTCCCGTCCGGCGGTGGGGCCGGGCCGGCGCCGCGGCGTCGGGGCGGCCACCCACCATGGCCCAGCGGTCGGGGAGACTCGCCGCGACACGTGACCCGCGGTGCTCGGGGCCGGGGCTCGAGGTGGTGTCTCGCGAGAGGGTCGGAGGGGAGGCCATGCTCTCGATTCTCGGGAATTGCGCCGGCCCCGAATCGGGCACGCATGCCGCAGGCATCACCCGTCGCCGCATCCTGCAGGCAGGGGGCGCGGGCCTGCTCGGCCTCGACCTGCCGACCCTGCTCGCCGCCGAGGCCGCCGGCACGCCGCGGGCGAAGTCGGTGATCTTCCTATTTCTGTTCGGGGGACCGAGCCAGCTCGAGACCTCCGACATGAATCCCGACGCGCCCGCCGACATCCGCGGGTCCTGCCGCAACCGGATTGTCCTGGGGCCCGTGCTCACAATGCGCTCACGTGCCTTGATTAGCGTTCGCAGTGTCGTCTACTCATGACGTCCGATTCCAGTGCTTCGCACCCGAGGTCCGCTGCCGTGTTCCGCGACCAGCGGGTCATCGTCGTGATGCCGGCCTACAACGCGGCGGCCACGCTGCGCCGCACGCATGCGGAGGTGCTCGCACAGGAGGGCATTGTCGACGAAGTGATCGTCGTGGACGACGCCGGCAGTGACGACACCGTCGCCATCGCGGCCACGCTGCCGCGGACGATTGCCGTCCGGCACGAGCGCAATCTCGGCTACGGTGGCAACCAAAAGACCTGCTACCGGCTCGCCCTCGACCGCGGCGCCGACATCGTGATCATGGTGCATCCCGACTTCCAGTACACCCCGATGCTCATCCCGGCGATGGCCTCGCTCATCGCCAACGGCGTCTACGAATGCGTGCTCGGGTCGCGGATTCTTGGCGGCCGGGCTCTCGCCGGCGGCATGCCGATCTGGAAGTACGTGGCCAACCGGGGGCTGACCTGGGCGGAGAATCTGCTGCTCAACGCCACGCTTTCGGAATATCACACCGGCTACCGGGCCTTCTCGCGGGCCCTGCTCGAGCGGGTGCCGTTCGAAAACAATGCCAACGGCTTCGTGTTCGACAACCAAATTCTCGCGCAGATCCACTGGCTGGGCTACACGATCGCGGAGGTCACCTGCCCGACGAAATACTTCAAGGAGGCCTCGTCGATCGATTTCTCGAGCAGCTGCCGTTACGGCTTGGGCTGCCTCGCCACGGGGCTGCACTACCGCCTCGCCCGCTGGGGGCTCGTGGACGACGCCTTCTACCGGCCGAAGCCGGCGGGTGCCCGGCGGCCCACGCCGGCCGCCGCCCTCGCCGTGGCCGTGGCCGATCCTGAGACGCACCTTTCATGAGCGACGCCGACACAGCCGCACCCCATGCCGCCTCGAGCCTGCCATGGGAGACGCTCGATCGCGACCTGCCCGCGCTCGCCGCCCGCTACGCGGCGGCCGATCCTTACCCTCACGTCGCCATCGGCGATTTCCTCGCGCCCGGCGTCGCCGCCCGGCTGGCGGCCGACTTCCCGCCGCCGACCGGCCGCGACTGGATCAACTACAAACACGTCAACGAGCACAAGTTCGGTCAAACAAAACGGGCGTTCTTCCCCGACTCGATCGGTGGCGTGATCGACGAGCTCAATGGGCCGCGGTTCGTGGCCTGGCTGTCGCGGCTGACGGGCATCGAGGGCCTGCTGCCCGACCCGTCGCTCGAGGGCGGCGGCATGCACCAGACGCCGGCCGGTGGTTTCTTAAACGTGCATGCCGACTTCACGATGCACCACCATCGCCCCACGTGGCGGCGGCGGTGCAACCTCATCGTCTACCTCAATCCCGAATGGCACGAGGAGTGGGGGGGCGGGATCGAGCTTTGGGACGAGGCGATGACGAGGGCGGTCGTGCGGGTGCCGCCCCTGCTCAACCAGGCGGTGATCTTCAATACCACGGAAACGACCTACCACGGCTACCCAGACCCCATCCGCTGCCCGCCCGACGTGACGCGGCGGAGCATCGCGCTCTACTACTTCACCGACGAGCCCGGGGGCGGCACGCCCCGATCGACGAACTATCGGGCGCGGCCCACCGACTCGCTCGGCCGGCGGCTCGCGATCTGGGCTGATGCCTCCGCAGTGGCCGCCTACTCGCGGGTCAAGCGCAGGCTCGGCCTCTCCGACGACTTCGCCAGCCGGCTGTTGGGCCGGTTCTCGCGGCGGTGACGCCGTCCGGGATCGAGTCACCACCGGCGTCGGCCGGAGGCGCCCTGGCGGCCGGGCCCGCGTCGGGCTGGCGGTCACCGCGGCGGGGGAGGTTCGCGGTGCGGTCGGCCGGCGCGGTAGGCGTCGAGCCGGGCACGACGGGCCGATTGCTCAGGCTCGGGGGACGACCGGACGGCTTCCTCGGCGGCCGCGACTGCGTCGGGGAAGCGGCCGGTCTCGGCGGCGGCCGCGGCGACGGCGTCGAGCCGGGCGGGTGTGCGGCCCGCGGTGAGCGACAGAGACGATAAATGGAAGGCGTATTCGCCGCGGCGGGCGGCCGGGTCCGGGTGGGTGCTCAGCGCCCAGGCGGTCCGGGCGGCGGTCTCTGCCCAGTTGGGGTCGGCGGCCGCCAGCCGCGAGGCGTCGGCGGCCGCGCGGTCGGGCTGTCCGGCGGCGAGCCGGGCGACCGCCAGCCGCAGCCGCACCCGGGGGTCGGCCGGTGCGGCGGCCGCCGCCTTCTCCAGCCACTCGACCGCCTCCTGCCAGCGGCTGAGTTCGGACAGCGCGGTGCCAAGGTTGTTGCAGGCGACGAGGTTGTCTGGCCGCCGCTCAGCGGCCGCCGTGAGGTGAGGAACCGCCTCGTGCAGTTGGCCGAGCCGGGCGAGGACCCCGCCGAGGCCGGTCCGGGCCTCCCACGTGTCGGCGGCGGCCAGCGCGTTCCGGTACTCGGCGGCGGCCGCCGCGAGGTCGCCCCGCCGCCGGCTGCCGTCGGCCGCGGCCGTCCAGCACCACGCCACCCCGTCCGGCCAGCGGCGGGCCGGGAGGGGGAGGGCGGCCCGGGCTTGTAGCTCCGCGTCGTCCCCTTGGCCGAGCTTCTGGAGAACGAACGCAGCCTTCCATCGGCAGTCGAACGCGGCCGGGTCGGCGGCGGCCGCGGCGAGGAAGCAGCGGAGGGCGTCGGCCGACTCCCCGGCGGCGAGATGGACCGACCCGAGTTGCATGTGGGCCGTCGGGTTGACCGGGGTGACGGCCAACGCCCGGGACCACAACGCCCGCCCGTCCACCCAGTGCAGCACCTGCTGCCGCGTCAGCACGACGCACCCGACGGCCGCCGCGAGGGTTACCCCGGCGACGACCGGCCCCGGCACCCGATACCGCCCGGCCAGGTCGGCCGCCGCCCACACCGCGGCGACAAACAGGCCGATGTGTGGGAGGTAGGTGAACCGGTCGGCGTACGCCTGCTCTCCGACCTGAACCAGCCCGATCACCGGCACCAGCGTCCCGAGGAACCACAGCCACCCGACCAACACGTAAGGTGCTGACCGCCGGACCCGCCAGCCGAGGTAGGTGACGGCCGCAAGCACGCCGGCCGCGGCCAGGCCCTGCCCGGCCGAACGGCGGGTGAGCGGGTACAGGACGGCCAGGTCGTCCGGCCAGAAGGTCATCCTCAAGTACACTACGTAGGCGACGGCGGCGTTCGAAACCCGGTCGGCAACCGGGAAGGCGGCGACGGACCTCACCGCCCCGCCGGCGGCCTGCGAGTACACGGTCACCCCGCACGCCCCTGCCGCCAGCGCGAACAGCGGCCACTTCTCGCGGACGAGCGGCCACAGGTCCCGGGCGGACCGGAGCCGGCCGAGCGGCCAGGCGTCGAGGAGCAGCAGGGCACACGGGAACGTGACCAGCATCGGCTTGGCGAGCAGCCCGGCAGCCAGGGCGGCCGTTACCGCCACCATCCGGCCGGCCGACGGGGCCTCGGCGTACCGGGCGTACAGCCACATCCCGGCCACCCAGAACAGCCCGCTGAGCACGTCCTTCCGCTCCGCCACCCACGCCACCGATTCGACCCTCAGCGGGTGGACGGCCCAGAGCAGGGCGGCCGCGGCGCTCGGCCACCCGAACCCGGTTAGCCGGGCCAGGGCCAGGAACAACAGGACCGAGTTGGCGACGTGCAAGACGACGTTGGTGAGGTGATAGCCGGCCGGGTCGCTCCCCCACACCGCCGCGTCGAGCTGGAGCGACACCCAGGTGAGCGGATGCCAGTTGGCCTCGGCCGTCGCGGTCGCCGCCCAGGCTAGGTTGGCGGCCGTCGGGCCGCCGAGGACGTGCGGGTTGTGCTGCACGTACCCCGCGTCGTCGTAGTTGACGAATCCATTGCGGACCGCCCCGGAGTACGCCGCCGCGGCCGTGACGGCGATTGCCGCCGCGGCCGCCCACCACGGCGGCCCGACCGCCCACCGTTCACCGTCCTGGTCCGAACTCACGGCGACCTCCGTTACTCTTGCAGCAACAGCAAGTCCCGGACCGGAGCAAGTCCCGGACCGGCTCACGCTCCTCGTGTTGTTCCGCGAGCGTGGCCCGGAACTTGGCCTGCCCGTCGGCGTCGAGGTACAGCTCCTCCACGGGCTCAGTATAGCCCGGTCAACGCCTCTGTCACGGCTCGCGCTTCGTCGAGCGACGAGAACCAGTGCTGGTTCAAGCACTCGTCTCGAAGCCGGCCGTTGAACGACTCGATCACTGCATTATCCATGGGCTTTCCCGGTCTGCTGAAGTCGAACTTCACGCCGTTGAAGTAGGCCCACAGATCCAAGCTCCTCGAGATGAACTCGGGACCGTTGTCGACTCGGATCGTCTGCGGCTTGCCTCGCGCGGCAGTCACCTGCTCCAAGACCCGCACGACGTCGTTTCCGGTCAGTCGCTGGCCGACCTCGATGGCCAAGCTCTCGCGGCTATGGTTCTCGACTAACGTCAGCAGCCGGAACCGCTGCCCGCCCACCAGCTGATCAGCCATGAAGTCCATGCTCCAGCTCTCATTACCGCGAACGGCAACTTCCGCCTGATACCGAAGTTAAAACGGCAGTCGCTTGATAGAGCGGCCGAGTGCCGGCGGCGCGGGCCGCATACGGCCCGACCGACTCCGGAGGTAGCTCCTCGTGATCCGCCCCGCTCGGCCGTCGCTTGGCGAAGTGCGATGAGCCGACCTATCCTTTTTTCAAACCTGAATGCCGGTGCGTTTCGTCCTGTTCCTGTGGATGTTTCGTGTCGCCTGCTACGATCATTCCCATGAACGCCACGCCGCTGCTTTCGAGTCTGCTTGCCGCTCTCGCCGACGTGAAGGTCGAGGTGGTCCTGATCGGCAATGCGGCAGCGGCGATCCAAGGTGCCCCCGTCACCACGATCGACTTCGACTTCATGTTTCGCGACACGCCGACAAACCTCCGTAAGCTCAAAATGGCTGCGAAGGGGTTGCCTGCGATCGTGATGCGACCGTACTACCCGGTGTCGAAGCTTTACCGAATGGTCAATGACGACACCGGCCTCCAGGCCGACTTTATGCCGGTGATTCACGGCGTGCGTTCGTTTGAGGGGCTCAAGAGTCGAGCAACGCGGCACGTTGTCGGTGGGCAGCCGGTGCTTGTCGCATCGCTCGACGATATCATCAAGAGTAAGAAAGCGGCGGGCCGCGACCGCGATCGGGCTGTGATCCCGGTCTTGGAGCAGACGCTCCGCGCGATTCGCAAGCAGTGACGAAGTGTCCTGCCATGAGGAGCGACTGATGTCCCGCAGGAAGAGGCCCGCGAAACGGCAACTCGCGCAGCAGAGGGCTAGCGGCGCACTGCGCGGGGCCGTCTCGGCCAACGACCGTCGTGCATCGCTTGCCAGCCTCACCGCCGAGAGCGACCGTCATCTCGAGGATCTCATCGCCCGCCGGCTCGCCTTGCCGGTGGAAAAGCGGATGAACTTTCTCCGCCGCCGTCTGCCGGGCGGCGGCAGTTGCCTGTGAATTGACAGAAAAGGCACTGTGAGGCGAAGAGCAGTCCCTGAAAAGATGCGGCGCCGTCGTTGGTACGGCTTCACAATCCCGCGCAGCCGTGGCTACCACGAGCACAGCCTCGAGCGGCACACCCGGCGGAAAAACCGCCGGGTGCCTGACCAAGGACAAGTCGTTTGGTCGTGACAATAGCAGCGGCCGGACTTGAACCGGCGACACCCGGCTTATGAAGCCGGTGCTCTAACCAACTGAGCTACGCTGCCACGACACGGCCCCGCCGCAGCAGCGACCGGGCCTCATGCCTTCGGAAATATACCGCGTCGACACGGCTCCGTCAGCCGGATGCGGCCCCCGTGGGCGGAAAAACCGGTTCCTGGAAAAAAGAGGCGGCCCGGAAGGATTCCCCCCGGGCCGCCACGATCGCGTGTCCGCGTCGACCGCGGCCACCGCCTGCTACTCGAGCATGGCGCAGGCCGACTCCACGATCGCGTCGATCTTGTCGTCGGAGAGTTGACCCTTCGCGACGGCATGGTTCGCCTTCACCTTGCCGCCCTTGAAGCAGACGATCGTCAGGTCGGCGTCGGGGGCGATCTTGTAGTCGGAAGGGCCGTTCGCCGGCTCATCCGGCACCACGAACGCGATCCGCTCCAGTCCGTTGGCCTTTACGAACTCCGCGGCGTCCTTCTTCAGCGATGCGGGATCGGTGCCCAGCATGTTCACGAAGCTCGTGAGCTTCGCATCCTGGTGCTCCTCGATCTCCTCCTCGATCTTCTTGAGGAGCTTGGCCAGCTTCTGGTCCGCCGTGCGGGCGAACACCATCACCACCGGCCGCGCTCCCATCCGGCAGCGGTAGCAGAGGGACTGCCCGTCCTGGATGCCGTCGAGCGGGTTGCCGGCGACCTTCGTCACGGTCATCGCGCCCACGGACTCGCCCACCTGATAGCCGCTCGTCATCTCGGCCGAGGCCACGCCTGCCGCCGCGACCACCACACCGACCGCCAGGGCCATTCTCGTCCACGTTGAAATCGTCGCCATAGCTGCAAACTCCTCTGGATTCGCCGGCCTGTCACGCGTGCCTGCGGCACGCGGCGTTGGCACTCCCGCGGCCGTCGCCTCCGGCGAACGCCGCTGGTGTGTCGAGTGTGGCGGCGCACGCCGCGCCACCTCGCACTCCTTGCATCCGTGATCGTAACGCCGCTACGATCCCGGCTGCAAACTCGCGGTCGGGGGATGCCGCCGAGTCCGCCTGATCTATCGCTCTGATTCCGGCGAAAGGGCGGGGGGCAGGACAACCGGTCGGCGAAATCCCCAACAGTCTCACAAGCATCCCCGGAGCCCGTCCCATGGCCACGACCTCATCCTCACCTGCCAAGGCCCCGAGCCGTCCCCAGAGCCTGCCCCAGATCCGCCAGACGCAGCTCTTCATCGACGGCCAGTGGCGGCCCGCCGCCAGCGGCAGGACGTTTCCGACGATCGACCCGGCCACCGAGGAGGTGATCGCCCAGGTCGCGGAAGGCGATGCCGCCGACGTGGACGCCGCAGTCAGGGCCGCGCGGAAGGCGTTCGACGAGGGGCCGTGGCCGCGGATGAACGCCCGCGACCGCGGCCGCCTGATGCTCAAGATCTGCGAGCTGATCGAGGCGGAGATCGACGAACTCGCCGCGCTCGAATCGCTCGATAACGGTAAGCCCGTCTCCGATGCGAAGACGGGCGACATCCCGCTGGCGCTCGACGTGCTCCGCTACTACGCCGGCTGGGCCGACAAGATCCACGGCCAGACGATCCCCATCAGCGGCAACTACTTCTGCTACACCCGGCGGGAGCCGGTCGGAGTGGCCGGCCAGATCATCCCCTGGAACTTCCCGATCTCGATGGTGTCGTGGAAGTGGGGGCCGGCGCTCGCCGCCGGCTGCACGATCGTGATGAAGCCCGCCGAGCAGACGCCGCTGACATGCCTGCGGCTGGCGCGGCTGGCCCAGAAGGCGGGCATTCCCGACGGCGTGATCAACGTGGTGCCCGGCTTCGGCCCGACCGCCGGCGCCGCGATCGTGAAGCATCCGGGCATCGATAAGGTTGCGTTCACCGGCTCCGGCGAGACCGGCCAGGTCATCATGCGGCAGGCGGCCGACTCGATGAAGCGGCTGACGTTCGAGCTCGGCGGCAAGAGCCCCAACATCGTCTTCGCGGATGCCGATCTCGACGCCGCGGCCGTGGGGGCCCACGTCGGCATCTACCTCAACCAGGGGCAGTGCTGCTGCGCCGGCTCGCGGCTCTTCGTGGAGGACTCGATCCACGACCGGTTCGTCGAGCGCGTCGTGGCCATGAGCCGCGCGCGGAAGGTGGGCGACCCGTTCGATCCGGCCACCGAGCAGGGGCCGCAGGTCGACAAGGCACAGTTCGACAAGATCATGGGCTATATCGAGTCGGGCACGCGGGAAGGGGCCACATGCGCCACTGGCGGCAAGCGGGTGGGATCGAAGGGCTTCTTCATCGAACCGACCGTGTTCACGAACGTGAAAGACGAGATGGCGATCGCCCGCGAGGAGATCTTCGGCCCGGTCCTCTCGGTGCTGCGGTTCTCCGATGTCGACGAACTGGTCCGCAGGGCCAACGCCACCACCTTCGGTCTGGCGGCGGCCGTCTGGACCCGTGACATCGGCAAGGCCCACGATCTCGCCCGCCGGCTCCGGGCCGGCACGGTGTGGGTGAACTGTTACGACGTCTTCGACGCGGCCGCGCCGTTCGGGGGCTTCAAACAGTCGGGCTTCGGCCGCGAGCTCGGCGAGCGCGGCCTCGATCCTTACCTCGAGACGAAGACGGTCACGGTGAGCCTCGACTGATTGAAGCCCGTACGAAGTACCGCGGATTCATCAGCTACAGCCACGCCGACGGGAGGGGCGCTACCCGGCTGCACCGCTGGCTCGAGTCGTATCGCGTGCCGCGCTGCCTCTTCGGCAAGGCCACCCCCTTCGGCCCGGTGCCGGCCTGGCTGAGCCCGATGTTCCGCGATCGCGAGGCACTGCCGACGTCGGCGGATCTCGGCGGCCAGATCCAGGCCGCCCGCGAGGAATCCGCCACGCTCGTCGTCGCGTGCTCGCCGCGGTCTGCGGCCTCACGTTGGGCGAACGAGGAGATTCTCACCTTCAAGCGGCTCGGTCGCGACGACCGGATTCTCTGTCTCATTGTGGATGGAGAGCCGAATGCCACGTCGAAGCCCGATCGCGTGCACGAGGAGTGTTTTCCGCCAGCGCTGCGGTTCCATCTCGGCCCCGACGGAAACCTCTGCGGCGTGCCCGCGGAGCCGATCGCGGCCGACATGCGGCCGGTCGACGACGGCCAGCGAGACGCCTTCCTGAAACTCGCCGCCGGCCTGGCGGGCGTCGGCTTCGACGAACTCCGGCAGCGGGAGCTGCAGCGGCAGGTGCGCCGGGCCATAGCCACCGCCGTGGTATCACTCGTGCTCGTCGCCGGCATGGGGGAGCTCGCCATCGCGGCACTTTACGCGCGCCGGGAAGCGGTGCGGCAGAAAACGATCGCTGAGCCGGGAGCACGATCGAGCCGAGGAGAATTTCCGCGAGGCCCGCGGTGCGGTCGACCGGTTCTACAGGAAGGTCGCCGACGAGGATCTTCTTAAGGTCGAGGGAATGCAGCCGCTGCGGCAGGATCTTCTCCGTCAGGCTCTCGACTACTACCGCACGTTTCTCGATCAGCGGGCGGATGACCAGCCCGAGGCGTTGGCGGCGGCGGACAGGGCGACCCGGGCGTTCGAGAAGTTGCTCGATACCGCTCGCGCATCCGCGTTGCTTACGGCGCAGCTCGCCGAGAGCCTGGCCTGCGAAGCGGTGGCTCTCGACCGTCTCGGGCGGACCGAGGAGGTCCTGGGGCGTCTCGCGTGGGCGATCCGGATGCATGAATCGCTCGCTCCCGAGTCGCCGTCACGAGCAGCCAGTCACGCGACCAGACTGTGGAGCAACCGCGGTGCGTTCGAGTCCCGCCTCGGAAGGCTCGACGACGCCGTCCGTTCGTACGAACGCGGCCTCGTGAGTGCCAGGGCGGCTGCGCCGCCGGAGATGACGCCATTGGGCTTCATGCTCGAGCAGGGAGACTCCGGAGTGGTCGTCTTCGGCGTCACGACGGGCTCTCCAGCAGACACTGGAGGGATCCAGGTCGGGGATGTGCTGGGCTCGATCGCCGGCAGCAGCATCCGGACCCTCGGAGAGATTGCACGGGTTCGTACTGGGCTCGTGGCCTGGGTCGCCGTGCCCGCCGAGGTGGTCCGCGCCGGCTGCCGTATGGAACTGCAGCTCACGCCGGTGCGGTGTGGCGATTTCATGACCGCGACCACGATGTACAACCTCGGGTATCTCCTGCTCGAAAGGATGCACGATCCCGGCAGGGCGCGTCCCTGGCTCGAGCGGGCGGTGGACGTCCTCCGCCGGGCGCTGCTGCAAAGGTCGTCTGCAGCGCCCGACATCCGCTAGGGGCTCGCCTTCGCCGCTGGCGCGCTGGGGACGTGCAGTCTCCGTCTGGGCGACGCTGAACTCTTCGAACGCGGTATCCGCGAGGCGGCGCGGGTGGCCGAGGAAAACGTACGGGCGAACCCAGACTTGCCGGACTTTCGATCGATTTCTATCGATGGCGGGTGTGAATCTGACGAATCTCTCCTCGCTCCTGCTCCGCCAGCCACGTTTCGCCGAGGTGGCACAGGCCTGCGAGATCGCGGTGGGGCATTTCCGCCGCGCCATCGAGACCGGAGGAAACCTGCTGAAGGATCGGATGCATCTCGTCCAGGCACTCTCCAATCTCGCCATAATGCGAGGCGAACAAGATGGTCCGGAGCTGGCGCTGCCGATCTACGAGTCGGCTTTCGACGTGGCTGCCGGCATCCCGGAAGGGGGCGGGCCACAGTTCCGCGTCTTCAGGCATGGCTCTGCCTCAACCATGCCGCGAGCCTACGGAAGACAGACAGGCTCGCTGATGCGGCCCATCGTTATGACATGGCGGAGGAGCTTTATGCGGGCGCCGTCGTCTCTGCCGCCGGCGCGGTGGGGACTGGGGGGCCTGACTCGCTGCGCGATGAGGCGGTTCAGATGACGCCTTGGCATGCCGCGTTCAACGCTATAGGCGGCGACGTGGCGGCACGATCGCGGATCACTGCTACCGTTGAGAAGGGTTGCGGTGCTCTCGAGGAGTCGAGCGGAGGGAAGCCGGGCGTGGTGCGGGTGCGTGTGGCCGCGGTGGAGATATGGTGTGAGGTTGCGACGCGGGCGCGTGCCACCGACGCCACTCTCGCCGCTGGCTTCCTGGCGTCGGCGGGAGTGCAGTTGGAGCGGGCGGCGCAGCTCGCCGAAGGTGACGACGAACAGACGGCCGCAGTAGCTGCCGCCCGTACGATTCTCGAACGAACGACGACGGCGGAGACCGAAGGCGGATCCGAGTGAGGCGGAACGCCGTCCCGGCGTGATTAGGGAGGGACGGACGGAGGCCCTCGTGCCCGGTCCGCCCCGTGGGAGCGTCAGTCGGCGCCGACCGCGGCCAGAACGGTGTCGCGATCCTTGCGCTTCTCGTCGTCGGAGAGCTCGTCGTACGGACGGATGCTCGGGTGGAGGCGGCGCCGGTCGTCACGTTCGCTTGCATGACGCCACCCCGACACGATCTTCTCGGCCATCCAGCGACGGTGCTCGGCCACGGCCGCGGCCTCGATCATGTCAACGCTTCGTGACATCTCGAGCGTGCGTCGCTTGATCGGTAAGTGGTCGGCCTGAGCGCGGTTCGCGCGCCGCAGGCCCTCGGGCAACTGCTCCCAGGGCACGAGCGCCGGCGTGGCTCCTAGCGTGCGGCCGCGCTTCAGCTCCTCAGCCAGATAACGCTCGTGGATCCCGCGGGCGATCCTGTCGAGACGCCCGTGCAGGACGACATCGCCGCTGCAGCCGAGCCCGACGATGTCGTGCACCCGGACACCTGCCATCGGCTGATCGCATACGAGCAGCCGCATCAGCTGGGTGCTGGGCCGCAGCGCCGCGACGACGTCACCCGAGACCCAGCCAGCCTGCTGGGCTAGATTCCGGGCGAGCGACAGCGTGTTGATGTCTTCGCGGCAGGCGACGAATACCAGATCGAGCGGACGAACGATGCCGGGCATGTCGAGCCTCTCGAGGTCGAGTCGCAGGAGATGGGACAGCGTTAGGAGCCGCACATAAAGGTTGGCGACGAGCCCCCTCTGCGGATGCTGCAGCGGGAACGAACGGCTGACGGCGTCGGTGTCGGTTGTCAGCAGGGTGATCGACGGCACACCGCTTCCCGCGAACTGGCACTGGGTGACGACCACCGCCAGCAGTTCCGGAAGGATGGCGCCGTCGCCGGCGAGCAGGATCCGGGCCGCTCGTTGTTCCCGTAGGAGCGTGGGTACAAGCGGCGGCGCGTACTGCCCGACCAGCACGCGGGCAGCGGCGACCTCATGATCGAAAAAAACGCATTCGCGCGATCCTTCGATCCGGTCGAACGGCGGGCGATCCTGGAAAATCTCAGCGAAGGGCCGCGTGACATCGGCCAGCGCCCGCAGTGGCCGACCGTTGGGCCGACGGTTCGCGGCGAGCACGACCTGAAGGTTCGATTCCTCACACGGTGTGACGGCGGCGACGATGCTCGCCTGATCCAGCCTCGCCTCCACCTGCCGGACCGGGTCGGTGCCGCTGCCGATGATCACGCGTGCTCCCGCGGTACGGATGTCGGCCAGCGTGTCGGCCTGTGCGTTCTTCTCGATCACCACCACCCTGCGGCCTTCGCCTCGTAAGGCGATCGCGAGTTGCCGGCCCCGCTCGCCGGCACCGCAGACGACGGCATGGTCGGTCCAGCGCGAGATCACCCAGCTGTTGAGCCGTTGGGTAGCCGCCAGCATGACGCCCTTGATGACCGCGAATGCGAGCGTGAGCGGTGCGAGAATCCTCGCGACCTCGAGCCACCGATTCGACATGTAGGGGTCGTAAGGACCTTTGCTCTGGCTTTGAAGATCGTAGTCGAACCTGAAGAGCCTCAGGCTGAAGTAGATCGCATCCGTCAGGTCACCGCCGTGGCTGACGATGCCGATCACGCCGAGGGTGAACGCGAGCACCGCCAGGCCGCCGATGATCGCCCACTCGTTGCGTCTCAGCACGTTGAGCAAGGCCATGGCACGTTCCTCCGTTTCTGCCGCCGGGCGCATGCTTGGGCGACGTCCGGGCGGGGCCGGCTGGAGGCCAAGTGGCATGGCCTCACGGCGGCCGAGCCGCCCTCCCGTGAGCAGAGGGTATCGTGCCGCTGCCGTCAGTCAATCGAATGGACGGCCGAGCATCTGGCGATCCGTTAATGAGGCCTCGCACGGAGGCGGCGAAATCTCCCCGTCGATCGCCGTCCTCCAGCGATGGGATACCGGGTACATTGGAGTCGGTTCCACGAACTGCGTCGACGAGAGGCTTGGCTCGGGGGCACACGAGGTCGCACGAAACCATGGGCAGGGTCAAAACTGGCGGCGGCTGGCGGGCGGTGTTCTACACCTTCAAAAAGGCCCACGAGGCGGGCGGCCTCTGGAAGTTCTGGAAGGCGATGCGGTCGAAGAACGCCTGCAAGACCTGCGCCCTCGGCATGGGCGGGCAGTCGGGAGGCATGGTCAACGAGGCCGGCCACTTCCCGGAGGTGTGCAAGAAGTCGTTTCAGGCGATGGTCGCCGACATGCAGGGGGCGGTGAAGCCGTCGTTCTTCGAGACCTACTCCATCGCGCAGCTACGGGCCTTCACGCCCCACCAGCTGGAGCACTCCGGCCGGCTCGTGCAGCCGGTCGTGCTCGAGAAGGGATCGCAGCACTACCGGCCGATCGGCTGGGCCGACGCCATGGAGCGGATCGCCCGGAAGCTGCGGGCGACGCGGCCCGAGGAGACGTTCTTCTACTTCAGCGGCCGGTCGAGCAACGAGGCGGGCTTCCTCTTGCAGCTCTTCGCCCGGCTCTATGGCACCAACCACGTCAACAACTGCAGCTACTACTGCCACCAGGCCAGCGGCGTCGGCCTCTCGAGCGTGATCGGCACGGGCGCCGGCACCGTGAAGCTCGACGACATGGAGAAGGCCGACATGGTCTTCCTGATCGGCGGCAATCCGGCCAGCAACCATCCGCGGATGATGCGGACGCTGATGATGGTCCGCCGCCGCGGCGGGAAGGTGGTCGTCGTCAATCCGATCGTGGAGACGGGGCTGGTGAACTTCTCAGTGCCCAGCGACCCCTGGGCGCTCCTCTTCGGGGCCGAGATCGCCAGCACCTACGTGCAGCCCCACGTCGGTGGCGACCTCGCGCTCGTCTACGGCATGATGAAGCGGCTCAAGGAGCTGCACGCCGCGGCCGGCGGGGCCCGGCAGGCCAACGGCGAGCCGGTGATCGACGAGGATTTCCTGGTCCATCACACCACCGGCTGGCCGGAGCTCTCCGCCCGGCTCGACGGCCTCTCCTGGGACGAGATCGTCGAGAAGTCCGGCGTCTCCCGGGCCCAGATCGACGACATCACCGCCCAGTATGCGGCGTCGAAGCGGGCGATCTTCGCCTGGACGATGGGCATCACCCACCACCTGCACGGCGCCGCCTCGGTACAGGCGATCGCCAGCCTCGCCCTCATGCGGCGGATGGTGGGCCGGCCCGGCGCGGGCCTGCAGCCGATCCGCGGCCACTCCAACATCCAGGGCATGGGCACCGTCGGCGTCACGCCCACGCTCAAGAAGGTGATCTTCGACCGGCTGCAGAGCCACTTCCACGTGACGCTGCCCACGATGAAGGGATTCGACACGCTCGAGTGCCTCGACGCCGCCGACGCGGGGAAGATGCGGCTGGCCTTCTGCCTCGGCGGCAATCTCTACGGGGCGAGCCCCGACGCGACCTACGCCCGCGCCGCGATGGCCAGGATCGACACCGTGGTCACCATGAGCACGTCGCTCAACACGGGCCACGCCTGGGGCACGGGGGCGGAGGAGACGATCATCCTGCCGGTGCTCGCCCGCGACGAGGAGCCGGAGCCCTCCACGCAGGAGAGCATGTTCAGCTACGTGCGGCTCTCCGACGGCGGTACGCCCCGGCATCCGGCCAACGAGCAGACCGGTCCGCGGGCTGAGGTGGCGATCGTGGCCGACCTGGCGACGCGGGTGCTGGGGGAGGGCGGGCCAGTGAATTGGCGCGACATGGCTCACACGAGCACGATCCGCCGGGCGATCGCGGCGATCGTGCCGGGCCTGGAGGAGATCGCCGACATCGACCGCACGAAGAAGGAGTTTTCAATCTCCGGCCGGGCGATCGACACGCCGTCGTTTCCGACGGCCGACGGTCGCGCCGCGATCGCGGTGCACGACCTCCCCGCCGCGCCTCTGGGGCTGCAGCTGATGACGATTCGCAGCGAGGGGCAGTTCAACACGGTCGTCTACGAGGAGGAGGACCTCTACCGCAACCAGACCCGCCGCGACATCGTGCTGATCCACCCGGACGACATTCGGCGGCTGGGGCTCACCGCCGGCGGCCGCTGCCGGATCGCGAGCGCGGTGGGGGAGATGCGCGGGCAGATCGTGTCGGCGTTCGAACAGATCAGGCCGGGCAATGTGGCGATGTACTACCCCGAGAGCAACGTGCTCGTGCCGAAGTCGGCCGACCCGCTCTCGCGGACGCCCGCCTACAAGAGCGTGGCGGTGACGGTGGCCCCGGATGCCGGCCCGGCCCCGGCTGTGACCGTGCTGCCCGAACTCGTGGCCGCGGGCACGCCCCGCGACAAGATGAACCAGTGCGGCTGATCAACGCCTGGGTGCGGCTGCGGCGTGCACGAGCGAACCCGACAGCCCCGCGGCGGTCGCTTACGCTGGCCGACTCGGGGTGTTGGCATGCGAGGCGGCGACTCGCTTCAACGTGAGCGGCTCGTGGGGCCCACGGGTGACGCAACAGAGTCGGGGGTTTCGCAGTGACGCTTCTCTTGATGGTGCGCAGTCGCGTTCCGCCGCGGGCAAGGGCGGTTACGGGCTACCGCGGCTGACGGCCGCCGGAAGACGACGACGTTCTTCTCGACGCTCGGCACCACCGGCTTGACGCAGCCGTTCGTCGTAGAGAGCCGACGGTGAACCCGACCTCAGCCGAGGCGTCACCACCTGATAACCACACTCTCCTCATGCTCGCATCGGATAGGCGTGCAACGATCGGCGGATAGCAATCCACGCCGGCCCACACCGAAGAAAACTGCGGAACGCACGCCGCCTGCACAATGCAGAAGATTCTTGATCACCCCGCTCAGATGCCGGCGGAGGACTTCTTCTTCCTGCGGCTGGATCGCATGCCGACAAGGACCGCCAAACCCGTCACAGCGAGAGCGATCGTAGACGGCTCCGGAACGACGGCGAACGACGCGCCTGAATACTGGATTGGAAGATTGCCCGCAACTGGCGTGACATCGACGAGTTTGGTCAGGGCCCCGTTCGACGTGTTGATGCTGTACAGAATGGACGAACCCGTCGTCAACGGAACGAGGCCATAGAGGTTGAAGCCGTCGCTTGCGATGACCATCGTTTGAAACGAGCTGCCAGTGGCGACAGGCGTGAAGACGCCGGTGGCCAGGTCGATCGAGCCGAAGGCACTGTTTGCCGCCGTCGAATTCGGGGCGACCAGGTAGTTGACCCCGGTCAGTGCAGCACCGCGGCCGCCGGTGAAGTTGCCGAAGGTGCCTCCAGTAAGCGTCGCCCCGGCAGAGAAACCGGCCGTTGACGTGGAGATGGTGCCGACTTGTTGCGGGGCAGTACGGGTAAACGAGGTGAGCGTTCCTGTGGCGGCGTTGTACCACATCGCCGGAACGTCTTTGCCGATCGCTCCCAAAGATGCCGAGATGGAGCCCGACGTCGTCAGGGTTCGCAATGCCGGGTTCCCACCGATACCGGAAGACACATAAAACGTCTGAGTGACCGGATCAAGCGCCAGATTCTTGACCGTCGTCCCGCTCAGCAGGGCACTCGAAATCGTCGTGTACTGGCCCGTAACGGTGTCGATCGAACCGAACGACGTGGTGGCGTTGACCGAGTTCCCAGCGGCGGCCTGCCCCAGCACATACAACGTCGCCGCCATGGCATGGCCGCACAGCGCGATGGCAATCGCGATGAGAACAGCACAGTGGAGCCGCAAGAGGCCAGCCGAGCGATTCATGGTGATGCAACTTTTGTGGATTCGATACGGACGCGACGGGAAAGGACGCTGAACATCCGTGTAAGCACAACCCTGTGCCGCGAACAGAAAACTTCGCCTAGCTTATCGGCTGTGGCGGTTGTGACAAGAGGGATGCAACGATTTTTCGGATTTTATCGGATATTCAGGGATGGAGTCGGAGGTGGGGCATTTGACCGCGGACGCGGCCGAGGAAACACCCCCTCGCCCCAAAAAGCTCCTGATTTGCGAAGAAAATGCATTTCTGTGGCGGTTTGGGCTGCCCAGGGCGCCCGGTATTAGCCCGGCCGTACCAGCACTCGAAACGGCGTCCATGGGGGCGAAAGCAGAGCACCGGCGAGGTCCGGGCCGGCCGGCGTCATGTGCATCGGCGGTCCGAAAGCCGAACCGCAGCCCGCGTCAATCGAAAAGCGGGAGTTTCTTCGAGGAGGGGCTGGCCTCGGAGGCAGTCTGCTGGGTCGACGGCCGCCGCCGTTTGTCCCTGGGAACAGCACCTCCGTTATCAACGCTGCCTGCCTGCACCGTCGCATTTGACGCAGTTGCGTTGCCGTCTCCAGGATCGGCCTCCGTCGGCTCGTCAGCTCGACGACTGAACTGGCAGGGGCGGGGAGCGGTCGATTCGAAGGTCTCCAGCAGGTCTCCGGCCCGGGCGATCACCGGCTCCGGCACGCCCGCCAGCCGGGCCACGTGCACGCCCCAACTGCGGTCGGCCGCACCGGGCACCACCTGGTGCAGAAAGACGATCTGGTCGCGGTGCTGCTGCACGAGCACCTGCACGTTGCCCACGCCCGGCAACCGGTCGAGCGCCGCCAGTTGGAGGTAGTGCGTCGCGAAGAGCGTGCGGCAGCCCACCCGGCCATGCAGGTGCTCGACCACCGCCTGCGCGATCGCCAGACCGTCGAACGTGCTCGTGCCCCGGCCCACTTCGTCGAGGATCACGAGGCTCCGAGGCGTGGCACGGTTGAGGATCCGCGCCGTCTGCGACATCTCCACGAGGAACGTGCTCGCGCCGCGGGCGAGGTCGTCGCCCGCGCCGATCCTCGCGAAGAGCCGGTCGACGATCCCCACCCGCGCCCTGCGGGCCGGCACGAAGCTGCCCGCCTGCGCCATCACCGTCACGAGCGCGGCCTGCCGGATGAACGTGCTCTTGCCGCCCATGTTGGGCCCGGTGACCAGGAGCAGGCAGGCCGCGGCCGGCGCGTGCCGCGCGGCATCGGCCGGAAGCGCCGCGATCGCCAGGTCGTTGGCCACGAGCGCACCCGCAGGCAGCAGCTCCTCGAGCACCGGATGCCGGCCCGCCTCGACGAACAGTTCGCCCGATTCCACGATCTCCGGCCGCACCCAGCCGCGCGAACGGGCCACGTCGGCCAGCGACCGCAGCACGTCGAGCGCCGCGAGCGTCGCCGCCACGCGGTCGAGAGCGGGCCGATGCTCCGCCACGAAGAGCCGCAGCAGCTCCAAAAGCTCGATCTCCCGCCGCAGCGATTCCTCCTCGGCGCCGAGCACCTGCCGCTGCCGGTCATCGAGCTCGGGGGTGGTGTAGCGCTCGGCGTTCTTCACCGTCTGCTTGCGGATGTAGCCGGCCGGCACCTTGGCCGCGTGCGCCCGGCCCACCTCGAGAAAGAAGCCGAACACGCGGTTGAAGCCCACTTTCAGCGACGCGATCCCTGTCCGCTCGATCTCCTGCGCCTGGTAGCGGGCGATCCAGGCCTTGCCACCCGAGGCCAGCTCGACGAGCTCGTCGAGCCGGGCGTCGAAGCCGGGGCGGACGAAGCCGCCGTCGCGGGCGAACACCGGGCAGCCCTCGCGGAGCGTGGCGGCGATCCGCCGCGAGAGGTCCGTGCAGGGGTCGATGCCGTCGCGCAGCTCGGCGAGCAGGCCGCCGCCACCGGCCAGCGCCGTGATGAGGTCGGGAAGGATCGCCGTCGCCCGGCCAATCCGTTCGAGGTCGCGCGGGCCGGCACGACCGGAGATCACTCGGCTGGTGAGCCGCTCGATGTCGCCGATGCCGGTGAGCAGCTCGGACAGCCGCGCGGCGAGCACGGGATCGGCCACGAGCGCGGCCACGGCATCGAGCCGCCGGTCGATCGCCTGCCGGTCGACGAGCGGCGCCGACAGCCACTCGCCCAGGAGCCGCGCGCCCATCGGCGACTTCGTGCGGTCGAGCACGCCGGCCAGCGAGCCCTCGCGGCGGCCGCGGCCGCCCGACGCCGATCGCACGAGCTCGAGGCTCCGCCGTGAGGCCTCGTCGATCTCCAGGCGATGGCCCGGCCGCCAGGCCGCGAACGATTCGATCCGGCCCACGGCCGCCGGCTCGTTTTCCTCGATGTAGGCCACGATGCCGCCGGCGGCGGCGATCGCCGGCAGGTCGGCCGGCAGATCGAAGCCGAGGCCCTCGAGCCGCTTCCGGCGGACGGCCCGGTCGACCGCGGTGCGGGCGGAGGAATCGTCGAACCACCAGTCGGGCCGCGTGGTGACGGCGCAGGCCGAGGCGAGCAGACCGCCGCCGGCGCCGCGGACGATCCCCTCGACGAGATCGCGATCCTTCTCCGCGCAGAGGCATTCGGCCGGCTCGAGCCCGAGAAGGAGGTCGGCCACGTCGTCGCGGGGCACGACTGCCGCCTCGAACCTGCCCGCAGCGACGTCGATCCAGGCGATGCCGCAGTCGATGCTGGAGACGACGCCAGAATCGCCGCCAGAGCCACCGCCGGTGCCGTCGCCGGTCTCGCTCCCGTCGGCATCGCGGCCCTGCGTGCCCGCAGAACGGGCGGCCCTGGCCCGCGGGGCGATCGCCACGAGCCAGTTCCGCCGCGAGGGGTCGAGGAGCGATTCGTCGGCCGCGATGCCGGGAGTCACGATCCGCGTGACCTCGCGGCGCAGCAGGCCCTTCGTCGTCTTGGGGTCGTCGATCTGCTCGCAGATCGCCACGCGACGGCCCGCGGCCACGAGCTTGACCAGCTGCACGTCGAGCTGGTGGTGCGGGAAGCCTGCCATCGGCAGGGCGTCGGGCCCCTTGTCGCGACTGGTGAGCGTGAGGTCGAGCAGGTCGGCCGCCTCGCGGGCGTCGGCGCCGAAGAGCTCGTAGAAGTCGCCCATGCGAAAGAGCACCAGCGCCCCCGGGCACCGGGCTTTCGCGGCCTCGAACTGCTGCATCATCGGCGACGCCATGAGGCCAAAATGTAGCAGCCTTTGACCGCATGCGCGGCGCGGCGTACAAAAGCAGAGACGGCGCGGCCGCCGATGAGAGGCCCCTGCGATGGGGGCCTGCGAACCTGGTCAGGGCCTAACCGCAGCAGCCATAAGCAGTCGCCCCTTTGTGCGGTGGGCCTCTCATCGGCGGCCGGCCGTCGCCCCATCCACCGGCGGCGGCACGGCCCGCTGCCGCATCCCCGTGCGGATCCGCCATGGCCCAGAGCCCATCAGCTTCCGACCGGGCCGCGTCCGCGGAGACTCCGGCAGGCCAGTCCGGATACCAGCAGGCCGGATATCAGGTGGTGGCCCGCCGCTATCGTCCGCAGCGGTTCGACGAACTGGTCGGCCAGGAGCACGTGGCCCGCGGGCTCTCCGGTGCGATCGAGTCGGGTAGGGTCGGGCACGCCTACCTCTTCACGGGCGCCCGTGGGGTCGGGAAGACCAGTGCGGCCCGCATCTATGCGAAGGCGCTCGAATGCACCGGCGGCGACGGGGCGGAGCCGTGCAACGAGTGCGAGCGGTGCCGGGCGATCGCCGCCGGGCAGGACATCGACGTGGTCGAGGTCGACGCCGCCAGCAACCGCGGCATCGACGAGATCCGTCAGCTGCGGCAAAACGTCGCCGTCAGGCCGGCGCGGGGCCGCTGCAAGATCTACATCATCGACGAAGTCCACATGCTCACGCGGGAGGCGTTCAACGCGCTGCTCAAGACGCTCGAGGAGCCTCCGGCGCACGTGAAGTTCGTGCTCTGCACGACCGAGCCGGAGAAGCTGCCGATCACCATCCTCTCCCGCTGCCAACGGTTCGACTTCCAGACGGTTGACGCCCCGGCGATCGCCCGGCGGCTGGAGCAGATCGTGGCGGCCGAGGGGGCGAACGTGTCGCCCGAGGCCCTCACGCTCATCGCGCGACGTGCCGCCGGCAGCATGCGGGACAGCCAGTCGCTTTTGGAGCAGCTGCTCGGCGCGGCCTCCGGCCCGATCGGCGTGGACGACGTGCACGCCATCATCGGCACCGGCCGCGAGGAAAAGGTCGGGGCCTTGGGGGGGGGGTTGGCGGCCCGCGTGGCCGGGGCCGCTCTCGCCGCCTTCGACGACGCGCTCGCGGGGGGCGCCGATCCCGGCGGCGTGCTCGAGCAGGTCATGGCGGCGCTGCGAGATGCGCTGCTGTCGAGCGTGGGTTGCGGTCCCGAGCACCTGCGGCAGGGGGCCGGACTTGGCGTGGATCTGGCGGCGTTCGGCCGCGAGGCGGGCACCACCACGCTGCTCGCGATGCTGCAGATCATCGATCATGCGCTCGGCAGGATGCGGTCGAGCGGCCACGCCGCCGTGCTGGCCGAGATGGCGATCGTGCGGCTGGCCAGCCTCGAGGATCTCGACAGCCTGGCTGAAGCGGTGGAGAGGGTGAGCGCCGACGGGGCGGCCGGGCCGGGGCCGGCGGCGCGTGCGCCGGCACCCGCCCGGCCGCAGGCGAACGCTCCCCGCGTCGCGCCGGCCGGCAACGTTCCCGCAGGGCGGCCGGCGCCGGCCGGCGAGCTGCCGGCGGGCGAGCGCGAAAAAAAAACGACCGAGCGGGAGGCGGGAGCCACCGCTCCAGGTGAGCCGGCGACGTTGCCGCACGCGACTGCGGCGGCGGTGCTCGGCGCGGTCCCGGAGTCGCCCCCGGCCGTGACCGCGGCAACGCCCGATCGGCCGCTGCCGACGGAATCAGGATCAGCATCGGCATCGGCATCGGAGCAGGATGCGGCACCGCACTCACCGGACGTGCCGGCGGTCGACGCGTCGGGAGACCTGGCCGATCCGGTGTCGCCCGATCCGGCCGCCGATCCGGCCGCCGATCCGCTCGGCCTCTGGCAGCGGGCCGGCGAGGCGCTCACCGGCTTGGCCGCCGACTTCGCGGCCCTGGCCACGCGGGGCTGCTGGCGGGACGGCCTGCTCGAGATCTCGTTGCCCGCCACGTCGGGGTCGGCGGCCTCATTTCTGCGGCGGCCCGAGGTGGCCGCCGAGATGTCCCGCTCCCTCGAGGCATGTGCCGGCCGCGCCGTCCGCCACGGCATCGTGGTCGAGCCGGCGGCCTCGGCCGATCCCACGCAGCCCGACGGTGCCGCTGCGGCCGTCGAGCGGGGGCGGCCGGCCGCCTCGCAGGCAACGCTCGTGCGCGAGGCGGTCGAGCACCCGCTCGTGAGCCATGCCCGCGCCGTCTTTGACGCCGCGGTGCGCAAGGTCGAGCCGCCGCGGCAGCGGGCCGCCACCCGTCCCGTCGTGGCCGCGGTCGCCGATGCCGCCCGTGCGGCGGACGGCCGTGAAGACGAGCGGGATCATGCGAACGACGACGACTCCGGCGGCGGGGAACTCACCGACGCCGACGACGGCCAGGGAGGCGGTGATGGCTGAGAACCGCGGGCCCGTGGCGAGGCTCATCGACTTTTTCGCCGATCTGCCCGGCATCGGACGCAAGACGGCCGAGCGGCTGGCCTATCACGTGCTCGGCATGTCGCGGGCCGAGGCGCTCGCGTTCGCCGACAGCATCCGCGCCGTCAAGGAGAAGCTGCGGCCCTGCCGCACCTGCTTCAACCTCGCCGAGGGAGAGGAGTGTGCCGTCTGCCTCGACCCGAAGCGGGATCGCACGCTGCTCTGCGTCGTCGAGCAGGTCCGCGATCTGCTGGCGATCGAGGAGGCGGGCGGGTATCGCGGCCTTTACCACGTGCTGCAGGGCAGGGTGGCGCCGCTGGAGGGTGTCGGACCGGAGAAGCTCACGATCGACAGGCTCGTGGAACGGGTGCGTCAGGGCGGCATCCGCGAGGTGATCATGGGCACCACGCCGAACGTGGAGGGGGACGGCACGGCGCTGGTCGTGGCGGAACGCCTGGCGGGCCTGCCCGTGGCGCTCTCGCGGCTCGCGCGCGGCCTCACCGTCGGCGCGTCCCTGCAGCAGGCCAACCGCGACATGCTCGCCGACGCCATCGCGGCGCGGCAGAGGATGTAGCCTTCCGTCGACGCCGCCGTCCCCGGGCCGACGTCCACCGGGGCGACCGCGGCATCGCCGCCGTCGAGGGCCCGCCGGCGTTTCCCGAAGCGCCCACATCCTCGTCGTGCTACGGGGAAGCGGCTGCCGTGACACGCGGCGGGCTCGAGAAGGTATCCTTGCAGGAGTGTTGCACGGGTCGTCGACGCGGATGAACGCGGCGGCCGCTCTCCCGGGCACGCGACGTGGAAGGCACCAGCCATGCGGATGTCGTTCGGCCAGGAAATGCGGATGGCGCAGAAGCAGGTGCTTGCGCCGCGCATGATCCAGTCGATGGAGATCCTGCAGCTGCCCGTGATGGCGCTCGAGGAGCGGATCGAGCAGGAGATCCAGAACAACGAGACGCTCGAGGTCGACGAGCCCGGGGTGGACGAGCCGGGGGCCACCGGGGCCGCGGCGGAGCCCCCCGTCGGGCAGCCCGAGCCAGTGGCGGCTGACAAGACCGTCGATGAGCGGCCGCTCATCGTGGACCAGGAGCATGCCAACCAGGCCGACTTCGAGCGGTCCTACGACTGGTCGCACGAGTATCCCGACACCGATGACGATCGCAGCCGGCCTTCCGCGACGCAGATCGACGAGGCGGGGGATCGCTACCTCGATGCCATGGCCAACATGGCCGAACGGCCGGAGACGCTGTCGAACCACCTGCACGAGCAGCTCTCCAACTATGAGCTCTCCCCCGCGGAGCGGCAGGCCGCCGACAAGGTGATCTACAACCTCGACGCCAACGGCTACCTATCGATGCCGCTGGAGGAGCTCGCCGATCCCGACGGCCCGCCCGACCAGCAGACGCAACTCGAGAAGGCCCTGAGGATCGTGCAGGGGATGGATCCCCCGGGCGTCGGCGCCCGTGACCTGCGCGAGTGCCTCCTGCTACAGATCCATCCCGACTCGGCCGACGGCCGGCTGCTCCGGCGGCTCGTCGCCGAACACCTCGAGGATCTCGGCGGCAACAGGCTGCCGCTCATCGCCAGGAAGACCGGCCTGTCGATCGAGCAGATCGAGCGGCTCCGGGACCTGCTCCATGGCCTGCAGCCGAAGCCCGGGGCCGCCTTCACAGCCCCCTACGTGCCCGCGATCAAGCCCGACGTCTACGTCGATCAGCAGCCCGACGGCTCCTGGAAGGTGCGGCTCGAGGAGGTCGACCTGCCGAACCTGCGGATCAGCCCGATCTACCGCGAGATGCTGCACGCGGCCGACACCTCGCCGGCCACCCGCGACTACATCAAGCGGAAGATCAACGCCGCGCAGTGGCTGATCGAGGCGATCGAACAGCGGCGCAGCACGCTGCTGAAGACGTCGCAGGCGATCGTCGACCATCAGACCCGCTTCCTCTCGGAGGGGCCGGAGGCGATCGAGCCGCTGAAGATGCAGCAGATCGCCGACCGCATCGGCATGCACGTCACGACGGTGAGCCGGGCCGTGGACGACAAGTGGCTGCAGACGCCCCGCGGGCTCGTGCCGTTGCGGCGGTTCTTCGTGGGCGGCACGGTGAGCGCCGACGGCGAGGAGGTCGCCTGGGACGCCGTCCGCATCAAGCTGCAGGAAATCATCGACGGTGAGCCCAAGGACAGCCCCTACAGCGACGACGACCTCGTCGACGCGCTGGCCAAGCAGGGCATCACCGTGGCCCGCCGCACGGTCACGAAGTACCGCAAGGCCATGGACATTCCCTCCTCGCGGCAACGGCGGGACTGGAAGCTCGTCCGCGATGCGAGGCCCCGCACTCCGCCGGCCGAGGCCGGCCCCGCAGCGGCCGAATGACGGTTGCGCAGCGGCCACCCCGCGAGCCGTCGCGATCTCGGCTTGCCGGTTTGGTCGCCGTGCTTCTACGCTAGCATGCGTCTCGGCTGCATCCACCGCGGATGTGCCGGGGCCGCGGCGGAGTCCGCGGTGGAAATGAGTCGCCGCGAAGCCCGCGGCCGCAGAGGATTCGCGTCATGCGTTGCCCGTTCTGCCGTGCCGACAACGATCGGGTGATCGACTCACGGGCCGGAGACGATGGCGCGTCGATTCGCCGCCGTCGCGAGTGCCTCGCCTGCCGCCGCCGCTACACCACCTACGAGCGGGTCGAGAGACAGCTGCTCACGGTGGTGAAGAAGGGAGGCGAGCGGCAGCCGTTCGACCGCGACAAGATCAAGCGTGGACTGGCCAAGGCCTGCTGGAAGCGGCCCGTGACCGCGGAGGACATCGAAGCCGTGGTGACGGCGCTCGAGTCGGAGCTCTACGGCACCTACGAGAACGAGGTCTCCAGCGGTGTGCTCGGGGAGCGGCTGATGGAGCTGCTCAAGACGCTCGATCCGGTGGCGTACGTGCGGTTCGCGAGCGTCTACCGGGAGTTCAAGGACGTGCGCGATTTCGTCGACGAGCTCGAGCCGATCTTGGCTGAAACGATCCAGGCTGAAACGATCCAGGCTGAAACGATCCAGGCTGAAACGATCCAGGCTGAAACGATCCAGGCTGAAACGATCCAGGCTCAAACGAATCTGGCCGAGGCGAACGCTCAGGACCGCACGTAGTCGCCCCTGGTGCCGCCCGTCTTCTCCTCGAGGCGGACCTGCTCGATCGTCATTCCCCGGTCGATCGACTTGCACATGTCGTAGATCGCCAATGCGGCGGCCGAGACGGCGGCCAAGGCCTCCATTTCCACGCCCGTGCGGGCGGTCGCCCGCACGAACGACTCGATGAGAACGGCCTGCGGGTCGGCGAAGGAGAGCGACACGTCGACCGCGTCGAGCGGCAGCGGGTGGCACAGTGGCACGATGTCGCTCGTCCGCTTGGCGGCCATGATCCCGGCGAGCCGGGCGGTGGCCATGGCGTCGCCCTTCTCGAGTTCGCCCTCCCGGATCCGCCGGATCGTCTCGGGCAGGGCCCGCAGCCGCGCCGAGGCCCGTGCGGTGCGGAGCGTGGTCGGCTTTGCGCCGACATCGATCATGCGGATGCCGTGGGGAGTGGCCATGTTCGCCATGATACCGTCCGGAAAAGAGCATGGGCCGCCGCATCCCTGGGACGCGCCGGCCCATGTCGATGGGGTTGGACGATCGCGGTCGTGTCAGACCAGTTCCTTGCGGGCGCCGATCAGCGTGCGGAGCCGCTCGGCCAGCAGGGCAACGTCGAAGGGCTTCTTGAAGCTCTCGTTGACGTGGGCCCTGTCCACGGTGATCTGCGAGCCGTCGTCGGGCAGCAGGGCGATCACGATGGTGTCGGCGTACTCGGGGTTACGACGCAGGTTCTGGCAGATCTGCTGGGCGTCGATCCGGCCGATCGAGTAGTCGACGACGATGCAGTCGGGATGGAAGCTCTCGGCCTGGATGCCTGCCTCGAAGCCGCTGGCGGCCACCTGGATCTTGAAGGACCGCTCCACGGGCAGTTGCTTCTTGAGGTTCTCGATCAGGACCTGGTCCTGGCCGACGAGCAGCACCTTGGCCATCGCCTCGTCCTCGAGGTCGCCCAGCGGCATGCCGTGCTCCTTGAGGAACTTGATGAGGTATTCGCGCGGAATGCGGCGGTCTTGGCTGCCGGGGATCCGGTAGCCCTTCAGCCGCCCGGAATCGAACCATTTGCTCACCGTGCGGGGAGCAACTTTACAGATCTTGGCGACCTGGCCTGTCGTGAAAACCTTCATCGCGTGGACTCCATGTGGATCATTCGTGTCCGGAAATGTCCTGGCCAGACCGCACCCTTCCGAGCAGCGGGACCCAGCCCCCCATGACGCGGAAAACCGCCCGTGGAACCGACCGCGTCGTCGACCCCACGAGGCCGGCCTGAAGCGCCGGGGGGGTGAGAGAAGGCAGACCGACAACGGATGGCGTCCGCAGACGCCGCCGGTCGGCACCATGACTCGCAGGATTCCCCCCCTGCTTCATCCCGTGTCGGCGTCCCGCTTCTCAGCCGGACACCTTCACGGCATGACCGTCCGAGGGGTAGATCGAAAGATCACGTCGTGAGACTTGAGCCGTTCTTCACGACGGCAGCGGTGGCAACGGGTGAGCCGCTCACGACGATTGCCCGGAAAGGCCCGTCGATCGCCGTTTTTTGGCGGGGTTTTCGCGGCGTCACGCCACTTTTCGTGCCGGACGGGCGTTGGTGGCCGCGGCGGACTCGAAGCGGACCGAGATCCGCTTCGACACCCCAGACTCCTCCATCGTGACGCCATAGAGCGTGTCGGCGGCGGCCATCGTCTTTTTCGAATGCGTGACGACGATGAACTGGGTGGAGGAGAGAAAGTCACGCAGGACGCCCGCGAAGCGGTCGACGTTGGCCTCGTCGAGGGCCGCATCGACCTCGTCGAGCACGCAGAAGGGGCTCGGCCGCGACCGGAAGATCGCCAGGAGAAGGGCGACGCAGGTCATGGTCTTCTCGCCGCCCGACAGAAGCGAGATGTTGCGGGGCTCCTTGCCCGGAGGCCGCGAGACGATCTCGACCGCCGCCTCCAGGAGGTCGACTCCCTGCTCGACCACGATGTCCGCCTGCCCGCCGCCGAAGAGCCGCTCGAACAGCTCGCGGAAGTGGCCACGGACCGTCTCGATCGTCTCCGCCAGGAGGCGGCGGCTCTCGTCGTCGATCCGGGCGACGAGCTGCTCGATCGCCTGCCTGGCGTTCGTCACGTCCGCCAGCTGGGCCTCGAGCGACGCGAGCCGCTCCGTCAGGGTCTCGGCCTCGGCGAGGGCCTCGAGGTTCACCGAGGTCATGGAGGCGAGCTTCTTTCGCAGCGACTCGATCTCGGCGTCGGCCTCGGCGCGCGTGGACGGGAGCGTGGATGCGTCGGCGTCGGCGTCGGTGGTGGAGGCCGCGGCGATTTCCTCGATGGCGATGCCGTAGTCGTCGCGGATCCGCTCGACGATGAAGCCGCGCCGCTGCCGGGCCTCGCCGGTCTCGCGGTCGTGGGCATGGATCGTCTCCGCGAGCCCGGCCGCCGCGGCTCGCGCGGTATCGAGGGTGGCCTCAACGCCGCGCCGCTCGGCCAGGAGCCGCTCGTGGTCTGTGGACAGCACCGCGAGCACGGCGGCCGATCGTTCCGCCGCCACGAGCGCCTCCGCGTGAACGGCCCCAGCGGCGAGCAGTTCAAGCTCGACGGCCGAGAGCCGCGTGTGCGCGTCCTCGGCCCTGAGTCCCGCCGCCGCCATGCCGGTCTCCTGGGCCCGTTCGTCGGCCTGACGGTCGGAGAGCGCGTCGCGGCTCCGCGAGAGCCGCTCCGCGCCGGTCGCCTGGGCGATCCGGAGCCGATGGATCTCGTCGAGCACCTCGCCGCGCGACCTGTCGAGTGCGTCGATGTCGGCCCGGGCCCTGGCGAGGAGGTCGCGGGCCTCGGCGATCCGCGCATCGCACGCGCCGGCCTCCGTGATCGCGGCGTCCCGCGACGTGGTCAGTGCGACGGTGTCGTGCTCGGCGTCGCGCAGGGTCGATTCCATGTCGGCGAGCGTTGCGCAGGCGGCGGAGTGCTCCCGCTGCGTGCGCTCCAGTTCCGCCCGGGAGGAGGCGAGCCGCTCCGCGACGCGCTGCTTGCGGCCGCGGGCCTCATCGATCTCGCGCCGCACCGTGGCCAGTTCCGCCTGCAGCGACGCCACGGCAGCCTCGGCATCGGCGACCGTGCGACCGAGTTCGTCGAGCCGGTGGTCGAGCGCCCGCAGTTCGCTGCGGCGTGCGACGGCGCCGCTGGCCGCGCCCGGCTGGCCCATCTCGATCACGCCGTCGGTGGAGAGGCACTCCCCCGCTGGCGTGACGAACAGCACGTCCGGCGGCGCCGAGGCGACCAGCGCAGCGGCGTCGGCGATCCGCTCCACGACCCACACCCGGCCGAGCAGGTGCGACACGACATCCGGCACCGGCTCGCGATCGGCGGCCGGCGGGCAGGCGAGCAGGTCGAGCCGCCCGATCACTCCGGGGAGACCGTCCGCCGAGAACGACGAGGGCGTGCGGACGTCGGCTGCGGGCAGGAAGCCGATGCGGCCGCCGGCCGCCAGCACCTCGCGGGCGTCGTCGGTCGCGGACCACACCGCCTGCCAGCGGACGAGATCGTCGAGCGCGGTGACGACGAGCGCCTGAGCCAGGGGCCCGAGCACCACGTCGACCAGCGGGGCCCAGGCCACTTCGGCATCGATCAGGTCGGCCAGTGGCCCACGCAGCCCCGGAATGGCGGCCGAGGCGGCGGCGTCGGCGAGCAGGCGGCGGGCGGCGTCGGAGAAGCCCTCCTGGCGGGCCACCATCTCCGCCAGCATGGTCCGCCGTTCCCGGCAGGCCTCGTGCTTCGCCGTCCATTCCGCGAGCGCTTGCCACGCCGCGTTCACGGCCTGCGAACGCTCGCGATGCGTGACGTCGAGCGCGGCGATCTCGCCATCCGCGTCCGCCAGCTGCCGGCCGAGGGTCGCGATCGTGCCCTCCCAGGTCGCCGCCGATTCGAGCATGCGGGCGGTCTGCGACCGGGCCGTGGTGATGCGGGTGCGCCAGGAGTCGGCGAGACGGTGCGCCTCCTCGACCCGGGCGGAGATGCGATCGACGTCCGACTGGAGACGGCGACGTGCCTGCTCGAGCTGCTCGACCGTGGTCGTGCGGTCGACGACGGCCCTTCGGGCGTCGGCCGCGTGACGGTGCGACCCTGCCGCGGCCTGCTCGCAGGAGGCGAGCCGCTCCGACAGCTCGGAGGCCTCCCGCTCGAGCGCGACGACGGCGTCGGCCGCCGCGGTGGCTGCGACCGCTGCGGCCCGGCGATCCCGGCCCGCCCGGCGGCGATCCTCTGCGGCGCGGACGCACGCCGTTTCGACGTCGTCGTGCCGCAAGCGCAGGGCAGTGAGCGTCGCCTCGGCGGCTGCGGCCCGCTGCCTGTCCGTGGCGAGTGCCGCGCGGACGTCGTCGAGCTGGGGCAGGATCTCGGCGTCGGCGGCGGTCAGGCGGGCGACGGCGACGGCTGCGGATTCCGCGGCGGCCACTGTCGCGGCGTGATGGTCGCGGGCCTCGGCGAGCGCCGCATCGACACGGGCCACGGCCGCGTCGACCTCTTCCAGGTCGCTGGCGGCGGCCGCCAGCCGCAGGGCCCGCAGACGGTCGTTCATCTGCTGCCAGCGGCGGGCGCGGGCGGCCTGGTGCTTGACGGTCTCCAGCCGGCTCGACACCTCGCCGACGATGTCGGCGAGCCGCTGGCGGTTTTGCTCGCTCCGTTCGAGGCGGCGGAGCGCCTCCGTGCGGCGCGCGCGGAACCGGGTGATTCCCGCCGCCTCCTCGAAGACGGCCCGACGGTCGCGTCCGGAGGCGACGAGGAGCGCGTCGACCCGCCCCTGCTCGATGACGCTGTACGCCTCGGTGGCGGCGCCCGTCCCCGAGAAGACCTCGCGGATGTCACGGAGCCTGGCCGGTTCGCCATTGACGAGGTACTCGCTCTCGCCGCTCCGGTAGACCCGGCGGGTGATCCGCACTTCGGGGGCGTCGACGGGCAGGGCCGCGGCGGCATTGTCGAAGATGAGCGACACTTCGGCGGCGTTGAGCGGCTTGCGGCCGCCCGATCCGGCGAAGATGACGTCGGTCATGTCGCGGCCGCGCAGACTGCGGACCGACTGCTCGCCGAGCACCCACTTGATCGCGTCGACGACGTTGGATTTTCCCGAACCGTTCGGGCCGACCACGGCCGTGACACCGCTCGGAAAATCGAAGCGTGTCCTGTCGGCGAAGCTCTTGAACCCGAAGAGCTCCAGGGCGATGAGCCGGATCATGGAGACTCTTCCGGTCCCGGGACCGAGTCGGCGTCGGTGCCGGCCCCGGCCGCGTCCCGGTCCGCCGCGGCGGGGATGTCGCGGGATCTCGAGGAGACCTCCTCGTGGATCGACATGCGGCCCGCGTCGTCGGCCAGCGCGTCGAACACCAGCCGGCTCTTGAGCGCGTGGTGGGAGCTGGCCTGCTGCAGGAACTGCACGACGTCCGGATAGCTGCCGCCGATCTCGGCGATGGCGCGGATGATCGTCTCCGCCCGCGCCGGCACGTCGACCTGCTGGTCTGGTTCGCCGGCGACGAAGCGGCTCACGATGGCCATCGGCCCGTCGACGACGACCACGATGGACGAGCCGGCCTCGGCACGCAGCCCGTCCGCGAGCGGATGCTCCGTGCCGAAAAGCACGATTTCCGGGCGGCGGCTGCGGGTGACGTGCACCAGCGGGGAGCCCTTCACGTCGAGCACGTGCAGCGAGCAGACATCATCGAGCCGCTCGCCGCGCACCAGCGGCGACGTGGGGTCGATCTTCCACAGGCCCCGGAAGGCCCCGTAACGCGTCTCGGCGCTGGGGCTGGTGAGAAGCGAACGCAGCGCATCGATGCCGTTGGCATCGTCCAGGACGCCGAGCGCCGCCAGCGCCGCGGGGCGGGCGCTGCGGAGGCTGTTGGCGGCCTCCGCCAGCTGCGGTGCGCCCGCGGACTCGCCGAGATAGGCCAGCGCCTCCGCGGCGGCAAAGCGGATCTCCGGATCCTTGGAGGCCAGAGCGGTGCGCAGCGTGGGCACGGCCTCTTTGCCGATCGCCTCGAGCCGCAGGGCGGCCGCCGGAGCCGTCACCGGATCGCCGAGCTGCCGCGACAGGAGTTCGAGCCGCGCGTGGCGGCCTCCAGCCGGCTCGACCACGGCGAGACTGCGAACGACCCGCACGTAGCGATCCAGATTGTCGGCGTAAACCGGCGGGATCTCGAGCTCGATGTAGCGGTCGGTCTTGGGGATGGCGACGCCCCGCTTGGCACCGCGGATGATGGCGTGGAACCGCCTGTTGATGGTGTCGCCGATCCGCTTCGAGAGCGCGATGGAACGGTGCTCCGGCGAGATGATCAGGCCGATGGGCCGGCTCGAGAGGGCCACGCCGCCGCCCGGAATCTTCGCACGCAGCTTCGACACCGAGTCGAGGGTGCCAGCCGACACGGGGTCGACGAGCAGCGGGCCCTCGGCGACCCCGAGGACGTGCCCATCGCGGATGCGACTGCCGAGCACCGCCATTTCCGCGAGCCGCGTCTCCATCAGCCAGCCGCTGGCGAGGCTCGTGGTCTCCGAGTCGCGGGGCACCTCCACGTGGATATCGAAGCGATCGCCGCGTCGCACGCCCGGCGGCAGGTAGCCGTGTACCCACACGAGCGACGTCGACGTCGACGCGAGAAGGGCGTTGGGCTCCACGACGCCGCGGGCCTGCATGTCGGCCATCAGCGACTGCCGCTGTGCCGTGGGCGGAGGGTCGCTCCCCGTTCCGGGCAGGCCGGTCACCAGCGCCGCGCGCTCGACCCGCTGCACGTTGAGCCCCCAGGGATTGGCATAGTCGCCGACCATGCGCGTGTCGGTCTCGAGGCTCGCCAACGCCTCCACTTCCGGGCTCTGACTGCGGATCGCCGGGCCCGCGCAGCCGCCTGAAGAGGCGATAGCGGCCAGGCACGCCACCACCCAGCGGCGGATGCTCGTACCGGACGGGCGTGCCTCCGGCTGCTCGACGTTCATGCGTGCGACACGAAGGGATGGCATGGATGGCAGGCCGTCGCGACGGAGTGGAAACGGGGCGGGAGGGTAGGTGGCCCGGAGGGGCCGGTCAAGGCATCTCGACCCCTGAAAAGCCCGGCCGATTCTCGCTGACGAGAGGTCTTGGTGGCACGGCGGCCGCCTGCTACGGTCGGCCCCCTCATCGCCCGGCCGCGGGCGGCCGAGTCCCGAGCAGACGGAGATCGCCCCGTGACAGCGTCGCACCGCGAACAGATTCAGGAACAGCTTCGGATCCACGTGCGGTGGATGATCCGCCGCGACATGCGGGAGGTGCTCGGGATCGAGCAGGAGGCCTTCGAGTTCCCCTGGACGGACGAGGACTTCACCCGCTGCCTGCGGCAGCGCAACTGCATCGGCATGGTGGCGGAGGCCGGCGACTCCGTGGTCGCCTTCATGATCTACGAACTGCACCGCGCCCGCCTGCACGTGCTCAACTTCGCCGTGGCCAGATCACACCGCAGGCTCGGGGTCGGCACGAGGATGATGCAGAAGCTGATCGGAAAGCTCACACCCGACCGCCGCAGCCGCATCGTGCTGGAGGTTCGCGAGACGAATCTGCCGGCGCAGCTCTTCTTTCGCGAGATGGGCTTCCGGGCGATCTCGTTGCTGAAGGACTTCTACCAGGACACGACCGAGGACGCCTACCTGATGCACTTCGTGTCGACGGCGGAAGATCAGGTCGTGCCGCGGCGGATGGCGGGCTGAGACGGCCGTGGTCCACGGGGCCGGGCATGCGCGTGGCGCATGGGCTCATGCCGTGGTGCATGGCCGCGACGCTCGGAGCAGGCCCGCCACCAGGGTGGCCCGCTCCCGGAGGACGTGCAGCGCGTCGTCGGGGCGTCGCCCACGGGCGAAGAGCGTGCAGGCGGGCGATCCCGCGGCGAGCACCTGATCGGCCGCGGGGATGTCGGCGATCCCCGCCCAGCCCGCGTCGATCGGCGACCAGCGGGCGGCGACGTCGCGGAGCGACTCGACCAGCGGCGGCGACACCGCCACGTCGTCGGCTGCGAACAGTACCGCCTTGGCCCAATGCCAGCCGTATTCAAGGTCCCTGGCCTCGTCCCGGTGCGCGGCGCGACCGCAGGCCGACAGGTGGCAGGCGGCGATCGAGAGTCCCAGGGCACGTTCGAACAGCTCCATCGACGCGGTGGGCCGCGGGTTGACTTCCAGCACCCCGATCCTGCCGCCCTCGTCGATCACGGCATCGACGCCGAGCACCCCGACCGGTTGGAAGGCCGCCGCCAGCGTGGCGCCGAGCCGCGTGAATCCACCGACCCAGGCGGGGCGGGCTTCGGTCACGCCGCCACACCACGCGAATCGCGGCGCGTGGCACCACGCCGCGCCGACCAGCTGCCGCGACACCCCGATGAGTCGGGCCGTGCCGGCCGCCATGACGTAGCTCGCGGACACGGGCACGCCGCTGAGCCGGCGCTGCCAGACGTGCGCCGGCCGGTCGGCGGTCGCGGGATGCCGCGACCAGATCGCCGCCAGCGTCTCGTCCCAGGGGCGGATGCCGCGGCCCGCGGCGCTCGCCCGCGGCTTGACAAGATAGGAGCCGTCGGTCGGCAGCCCGTCCGGCCGGTGGTGCGTGTCGGGGAAGGTGAGGCCCGCCGCCGCGACGGCGGCGGAGAGCAGGTCCGGATCGCGGATCCGTGCCACGGTGGCGGCCGGGGTGCCCGCGAGCGGCCGGGCGCCGGCGAGCGATGCGAGCAGTTCGGGGTGGTTCTCGAGGGCCCCCGTGTAGCACCAGGGCGCGCCCGTGGGGAAACCGGCGGCCGCGGCCATGAGTCCATGCGGATAGCCTCCCGACTCACCCGTGACCCGCACAGCCTCGCGTGCCGCCGCGACCAGGTCGAGGTCGCGAAACAGGTCCGCGGCGTGCACCTCGAAGCCAGCCCGGTGCGCCGATTCCGCCAGGCTGCGGGCGCTCGCGCCGAGGATGACCAGCGGGCCGTTGGACGGGGACGTTTCGGGCGTTGCTTGCATGCCGCCACAGTGCCTCGGGACTGGCCGGAAACGCCGCCAGCTTGTCGGGATCCGACCGAATGGTATCCTCTGCGGCTTCCACGCGTGGTACTGCAGACCCTATCAGACAGGAGACCAACGACATGTCGATGTACATCGGTGAAGCGCTGAGCGGAGACGGCAACGAGATCGCCCACATCGACCTGCTGATCGGCAGCAAGGACGGTCCTGTCGGCGTGGCGTTCGCCAACGCCCTGGCCCGGCAGAGCGAGGGCCACTCGAACCTGCTGGCCGTGCTCACCCCGAACCTTGCCGTCAAGCCGGCGACCGTCATGATCACGAAGGTCACGATCAAGGGCGCGAAGCAGGCCGTGCAGATGTTCGGACCGGCGCAGGCAGCCGTCGCCAAGGCCGTGGCTGACAGTGTCGCCGCGGGCGTGATCCCCAAGGCCGAGGCCGAGCACCTCGTCATCGTCTGCGGCGTGTTCATCCACTGGCTCGCCGAGGACGACAAGAAGATCTACGAGTACAACTACAAGGCCACGATGGACGCGATCTCCAACGCCATGAAGGGGAAGCCGTCCGTCGACGAGATGGTCGCGGGCAAGGACAAGGCCGCCCACCCGTTCCGCGGCTTCTAGCCGGCTGTGGAAAAAGCCCGCCGTGGCCTTTTTCCACGAGAGCGACGAAAAAGCCGAGTTTTTTCGTCGCTCGCTGCCGCCGCCTCCGGCGGCGGATGACTGTGTGACGGACGGAACAACCGCGACGCCCGCCTTTCGAGGCGGGCGTTCGTGTTGGAGGCGCACGATGACCGCCAAGATCCTGTTGCTACTCGACTGCGACCAGCAGCCCAGCACGTTCGATGCGATCGTGGCCGTGGATGCGGGAGCGGAGACGCTGCTGCGACACGGCGGCGTCACGCCCGAAAGCGTCGTGCCTCTCGTGCACGGCGCGATGTTCACCCGCGGCGGCACCGATCTGGCGTCGACCGCGATCTTCGTGGGCGGCTCCGATGTGGCCGCGGCGGAGGCGGTGTTCGACCGGGTGAAGCGGACGTTCTTCGGCCCCGTGCGGGTGAGCCTGCTGCTTGATCCGGCCGGTGCCAACACGACCGCGAGCGCGGCGGTCGTGGCGGCCGGCCGGCACCTGCCGCTCGGCGATCCGCAGGCGGCGTGCCGGGCCCTCGTGCTCGGTGGCAGCGGTCCGGTCGGGCAGCGGGTGGCACGGCTGCTCGCCGGCAGGGGGGTGGCCGTAACCGTCGCCTCGCGGACGCTGGCACGGGCCGAAGAGGCCTGCCGACGGATCGTGGCGGCGGTGCCGACGGGCCGGCTCGAGCCGGTCGAGGGCGTGGCGACGGGCGCCGCCTGCCCCACGCACGCCGCGCTCGCCGCGGCGCTCGCCGCCGCCGATCTGATCGTCGCCTGTGGGGCGGCCGGTGCCACGCTGCTCGACGCGCCGGCGCGGGTGCTGGCGCGGAGGGCCCGGGTGCTGATCGACCTCAATGCGGTGCCGCCGGCAGGCATCGAGGGGGTCGCGGCCACCGACAAGGCCCGCCCGTGGGGCGACGCGGTGGTCTACGGTGCGCTGGGCGTCGGCGGCACCAAGATGAAGATCCACCGTGCGGCCGTGCGGCGGCTCTTCCACTCGAACGACGCGTGCCTCGACGCCGAGGATCTGCTCGCGATCGGCGAGGCGCTGGAGACCGCCTGAGGCGGCACGGCACACAGCGGTTGTCGGGGACAGCGGCGGTCCGGCGGCCGGTTCCTCAGCGACGTTTCCTGCCCAGCAGCATCACGATGCCCAGGAGCAGCGATCCGCCGACCGCGAGCATGACGACGTTGCGTCGCGCCCGCCGCGCCGCGCGATCGGCCGACGCCCGCTTGAGCTTGGCCGTCTGGTCGTCGCCGGCCGCCGTGGCTTCCCTGGATTCGAGCCGGGGTTCGAGGCGGGACTCGAGCTTCGACCACGCCTCGCCGGCCGGCCGCGATGCGGCGGTGCCCGCCGTCGCCGCAGGCTTCCCGGCGGCCGACCCGGCCGGTGTGCCGTCGCGGTGACGCGCCGGTGGTGCCGCCGCGGCGGAGGCTGGGGGCAGCCGAAATCCGCGGTTGCAGAGCGGGCACTCCGCAGCCATCCCGAGCAGGCCGGCGTCGACCGCGATCATCGCGGCGCATGTGGGGCAGGCGACAGAGAGGAGGCGGTCGGGAGCGGCGGGGGAGGCTGGTGTCATGGCGTGGCTCGAGACCGGCCGCGGCGGATCCGCCGGGCCAGCGCCCGATCGATCAGTCCGGGGACGAGGCGTGCGGCCCAGGAGAATCCAACCGCGCGCCAGCCCGGCAGGACCTCCCGGCGTCGCCGCACGAGGGCGTCCACCATGATCCGGGCCGTCCGCTCGGCCGACAAGGCCCCGCCCCGCGACCACTCCGCCCGGCGGCCCGCCACCAGGCTGTTCCAGAATTCCGACTCCGTGGGGCCGAGGGTCGCCAGCAGCACGTCGATTGGTCGTCGCTCTGTGCCGTCGGCGGCGAACTCCAGGCGCAGCGAGCCCGCCAGCGATGCGAGCGCCGCCTTCGCCGCGCAATACTCCGCGTGCATCGGCAGCGGATGACGGCCGAGGATCGAGCCCACGAGGACGATCGCCGGATCGGGGCTGTGCAGGAGTGTCGGCAGGGCGGTGCGGACCAATTCCGCGGGGGCGAGGAAATCGACCTCCATGATCCGTCGGAGCGTGTCCGGGGACGCGTCGCCGAAACGTCCGACGGCGCCGCTGCCGGCCGCCGCGACCAGGATGTCCAGGCCGCCGAACCGCTCGACCGCACCGTCGACGAGCCGCCGCCTGACGTCGGGCAGCGTGACGTCGCCCGCCTCGTGGGCGATCGGCACCAGCCCGCGGGCCGCCGCCTCGTCCGCCAACGTGGCGAGTCGGTCTGCACGCCGCGCGGTGGCGAGCACGTGCACGCCGCGGCCGGCGAGTTCGAGTGCGACCGCCCGGCCCACGCCCGACGAGCCGCCCGTGACGAGGGCGACCCTGCCGTCGAGTGTCCGGCGCGGCCGCGATCCCGCCACGGTGGCCATCACGGCGTCGGCCTCGCGTCCGCGACACCGGTGTCGACGCAGCCGGCGGCCGGCGGCACGTGGGGCAGCACCACGGCCTCGGCGGGCGGAATGCGGCCCAGCAGGGCCGCCGGGATCCGGCAGTGGATCGTGACGCGGTCGTCGACGAAGTGCCGCGACAGCACCTCGCCGTGCGCGCTCAGCCAGGCCAACAGCCGGCCGTTGCCCGGATCGGTATGCACGTCCACATCGCGGAAGCCGCGGCCCAGGCAGGCGGTCGTGGCCTGCTCCAGCGCCGCGATCCCCTCGCCCGTGCGGGCCGACACGCAGATGGCGTGCGGATAGCGGTCGAGCAGGCTGCCGCGGGTGGCGCGGTCGGCGAGCGCGTCGATCTTGTTGAGCACCAGGAGCGTGTCCTTCTCGTCGACGCCGATGTCCGCGAGGACGCCGCGCACGGCGGCGATCTGCGTGTCGACGAGCGGGCTCGAGGCGTCGGCGACGTGCAGCAGCAGGTCGGCCTGGCGGGTCTCCTCGAGCGTCGCCTTGAAGCTCGCGATCAGGCGGTGGGGCAGGTCGCGGATGAAGCCGACGGTGTCGCTGAGCAGCACGGGTCCCCAGCCCGGCAGCCGCCAACGCCGCGTGCGGGTGTCGAGCGTGGCGAAGAGCTTGTCCTCGGCCAGCACGTCCGCCCCCGTCAGCCGGTTGAGCAGCGTGCTCTTCCCGGCATTGGTGTAGCCGACGAGCGACACGGTGAGGTGCTCGAGCCGCGCCGCCACCTCCCGCTCGCGCCGTCCGTGGATGACGGCCAGTTCCTCCTTCAGGTCATGGATCCGCTTCTCCACGAGCCGGCGGTCGACTTCCAGCTGCTTCTCGCCGGGGCCGCGCATGCCGATCCCCATCTTGAGCCGCGAGAGGTGGGTCCACATCCGCTTCAGCCTGGGGAGCGAGTACTCGAGCTGGGCCAGCTCCACGGCGAGGCGGGCCTCGTAGGTGCGGGCGCGGGCGGCGAAGATGTCGAGGATCACCTCCGAGCGGTCGAGCACCTTCGTCTTCAGCTCGCGCTCGAGGTTGCGGGTCTGCGCGGGGGAGAGGTCGTTGTCGAAGATGACGACGTCGGCGTCGTGGTGGGCGACGAGCATGGCGAGCTCCGCGACCTTGCCCTTGCCGAGGTAGGTCGTCTGGTCGGGCCGCTCGCGGCGCTGCGTGATCCGGGCGGCCACATGGGCGCCGGCCGTCTCCGCGAGCCCGGCGAGCTCGTCGAGCGGGTT
>JBILVO010000198.1:0-5636 GCA_044370415.1 Pirellulales bacterium | reverse complement strand
CGACCATATCTACAAGATGAATTACCAGACGCTGATCGACGCACACGAGCAGAGCGGCGCGGACGTCACGATCGGCGCCCTGCCGGTGCCACGGGAGGCGGCCCGGGAGTTCGGCACGATGGCGGTTGACGCCTCGGGCCGGGTGCGGTCGTTCCGCGAGAAGGTCGCCGACCCGCCCGTCATTCCTGGCAACGACGGCATGTGCCTGGCATCGATGGGCATCTACTGCTTCTCGACGCCGTTCCTGCTCGAGCGGCTCAAGCACGACGCGCTCGACCGGACGAGCCGTCACGACTTCGGCCACGACGTGCTGCCCGCCGTCGTCGATTCGCACAGCGTCCACGCCTTCCCGTTCCGCGACGAGAACCGGAAGACCGACGCCTACTGGCGCGACGTGGGCACGATCGACGCGTACTTCGCCGCGAACATGGACCTCATCGACGTTGACCCGCAGCTCAACCTCTACGACGAGCAGTGGCAGATCCGCACGCACCACCCGGCCTATCCGCCGCCGAAGTTCGTGTTCGCAGCGGAGGGGCCCGACGCCCGTCGCGGCGAAGCCACCGACAGCCTCGTCTGTCCGGGCGCGATCATCTCCGGTGGGCGCGTCACCCGGTCGATCATCGGCCCCGGCGTGCGGGTCAACAGTTACGCGAGGGTGGAGGACAGCATCCTCTTCGAAGGGGTCGACATCGGCCGGCACGCGCGGGTGCGGCGTGCCATCATCGACAAGGGCGTCCGCGTGCCCGCCGGCATGGCGATTGGCTTTGACTCCGGGGAGGACGCCGCCCGGGGCTTGACGGTCTCGCCCGAAGGCGTGACCGTGGTACCGAAGGGTCACTCGCTCGCGACCGACGCGGTCGCGGTGCCCGTCGGCTGAGACCTGTGTCGTCCGGAATCCCGCCGTGCCCAAACGCAACCTCTTCGTGATGCTGCTGCTCGTCGCGGTCGCGGCCGGCTCGTGGTTCGCCCGCGAGCGGACGGAGCACGGCCGCCGCCTCGGTGAGGTGCTCGCCATGATCGAGCGGTCGTACCTCGAGCCGGTGGGCCAGGATGACCTGTTCGCCGCGGCCGTCGACGGCGTCTTCTCGCGGCTCGACGAGCATTCGGAGTTCGTGACCGGCGATCGTCGCCAGGAATTGGAGAGACTGCTCGACCAGGAGTTCGGTGGTGTCGGCCTGGAACTGGCCGAGTCTCCCGCGCCCCGGGAGATTTCCGTGCTCAGTCCCGTTGTCGGCTCGCCGGCATGGCATGCCGGCATCGCCGCCGGTGACCGGATCGGTGCGATCGACGGCGTGGCGACGCGGCAGATGACGGTCGACGAGGCGTCCCGCAGGCTCCGTGGCCGTCCGGGCAGCTCGGTCGTGGTGACGATCATCCCGGCGGCCGGTCGCGAGGAGGAGCCCGCGACGGCCCGCGACGTGTCGCTGGTTCGCGAAGTTGTCAGAACGGAGAGCGTGCTCGGCGACCGGCGGCGGCCGGAGGGATCGTGGGAATGGATGGCCGAAGGAGAGACGCCCGGGTGCTTCCTCGTCCGGATCACGTCGTTCGGCGAGCGGACGCCGGCGGAGATGCGCCGCGCCCTCGATGCGATCGAAGAGCTGCTCGCCGACGGCGCAGAGGCCGACACGATCCTGCTCGACCTGCGCGGCAACGGCGGCGGCCTGCTCTCCGCTGCTGTCGAGGTGTGCGACCTGTTCCTGGACGACGGGGTCATCGTGTCGACCCGCGGCCGCGGAGACGAGGCGGCCCGGGGGGATGACACGGTCCGCGACGTGCGGCGGGCGACGCGGGGCGCGGCAGTGCCGGCCCTGAAGATGGCTGTGCTCGTCGACGGGCTGACGGCGAGCGCGGCGGAGATCGTCGCCGCCTGCCTGCAGGATCACGGCCGGGCCGTCGTCGTGGGGAGCCGCACCTTCGGCAAGGGCACCGTGCAGTCGATCCTGCCGCTCTCGGATGGCAACGGTCTCGTGAAACTCACCACGTCGGAGTACCTGCGCCCCAGCCGCGTGCCTCTCCATCGCCGGGCGGACGACGGCAGCCGCGAGGCCTGGGGCGTGAGCCCAGATCCGGGCTGCGAGCTCGCGCCGACGCGGCGGCAGATCGAGTCGCTCGAGGCCTGGCGCCGGCGCCGCGACGCGGTGCCGGCGAAGGGCCGCACGGTGGTTGGCGACGAGCCCCGTTCGCACGCCGTGCTGCCGCGCCAGGTGGATCCGGTGCTGGCGAAGGCGGTCGACGTCCTGCGGGGGGGCCGTCCGCGGGGCGAGCCAGGGCGGGGCGAATCGGGGCGGTAGAGCGGCCTCGGGCTGCGGGGCTGCGGTCGCGCGTCAGATGAGTGCGCGGATCTCGGCTGCCAGGAAGAAGCTGCCGGCGACGCACACCAGGCCGCGCGCCGTCGCGAGCGACCGGGCGAGCCTCAGCGCCTCGGGTGGCGACGCGGCGACGATGGGCTCGGGCAGGCCGGCCTGCCGGCACGCCTCCAACAGCCGCTGCACGGTCGCGGCGCGGGGGTTGGTGGCGTAGCGGGTGACCACGACGTGGTCGAACGCCCGGTGGACCGCCGCCATCATCCGATCGATCTGCTTGTCGTCGCTCGCGGCGAAGACGAGGATCCTGGGCCGGAGCGACGCCGCGGAGGGAGCCAGCGTGGCGACGAGCGACTCCATCGAGGCGAGGTTGTGCGCGGCGTCGAGGATCACCAGCGGACGGTCGGCGATCCGCTCGATCCGCGCCGGCAACGTCGCCGTGGCCAGGCCCCGGCGCAGCGGCCGATCGCCCACGGGGATGCCCCGCGACTCGAGGGTGCGGGCCGCCATCACCACGAGCGCGGCGTTGACCGCCTGATGCGGGCCGGGCATGGCGAGCCGGTAGATGCGGGCCGTATCGCGTCCTTCGCCGGGCGGCGTCACCGCGACGGCTCCCGGCGCGAGTGGATCCGCGCGGACGTCGCCTGCGGAGGGGGGCAGGTATTCCGCCGTGAAGTCCCGATCCAGCTGCAGGAGGACGGCACGGCGCCGGGCGGCTGTCGCGATGATCACCCGTCGCGCCGCGGGGGCGACCGCTCCGGAGATCACGGGACAACCGCGCTTGATGATGCCCGCCTTCTCCGCGGCGATCCGGCCCACCGTCGGGCCGAGCAGCCGCATGTGGTCGAGGCTGATGCTCGTGATGATCGAGAGGATGGGCCTGACGACGTTGGTGGCGTCGAGCCGCCCGCCGAGGCCGGTCTCGAGCACCACGAGGTCGACACGGGATCGGGCAAAGTGCAGGAAGGCCACCGCCGTCAGCACCTCGAACCAGGTCGGGCCGCCGCCGCCACGCCGTGCGGCGAGCCGGTCCATGCGGTCGACGACGGGGATGACGACCTCGAAGGCCCGCACCAGGTCCGCCGGCGGGATGGGGCGGCCGGACACGCAGATCCGCTCCTCCAGCTGGTTCACGTGCGGCGACATGTAGCGGCCGACGCGATGCCCTGCCGCCTGCAGCGCGGCGGAGAGCATCGCCACGGTCGATCCCTTCCCCTTGGTGCCGGCGACATGCACCACCGGCAGCCCCACGTGTGGATCCCCCACGGCGGCGAGCAGCCGCCGCATCCGGGCCAGGCCGAACGCCACCGTCGCGCCGGTCTGCGGCGCCGCCCTCTCGAAGTTGATGCGGCGGTCGAGCCAGGCGAGCGCCGAAGCCCGCGTGTGGCGTCCCTTGCGTGAACCGGGCATCTTTCTCAGTCTCCGCCAATCCCGTGGGCCGCCGCGGGCCCGCCGCGAAAGCGGGCTGCCGCGTGGCGAGGAGTCTACCCCCGCGGCGCGCGGCCCGCCGTGGGCGGAAACGACCTTGACCCTCGGCCGGGTCACCCGCGACCCTTGCCCACACCCCGGCAGCCGTTCGCGGACTGTGGAACACGTCTGCCGCAGCACCAGGCGGCGACCGCCGATCGTGGAGTCAGGGAATCCATGCTGGTTTTGCCCCGCTCGTCGCTCACCTTCGCCACGGACCGCCGCCGCATCGGCGCGGCGGCCGTATGGGCGCTCGTCGTCTGCTGTGGCATCAGCAGCCACGGTCAGGAGCCGCTGCCGTCCCCCGATGGACCAGCGGCGCTCTCGCTGCCCGCCGGGCCGCCGGCCAGCCCGATGCCGACGATCGGCGAGCCGCCGCCGATGTACATCGCGGACCCGCTTGCCGTCGGCGGCTACGCGGGCATTCCCACGAGCGACATGTTTCCCGACTGGCCACGCTGGTTCGCCGGCGCCAGCGGGCTGGTGATGACCCGCTCCCTTCCCGCCGGGGCCGCGACCATGCAGCCGTTGAACGGCGTCCAGCTCTCGACGAGCGACGCCGGGGCGACCTGGCCGGGAGGCGTCGACCTGCACATCGGCCGGTGGTTCGGCGAGCGGCAGCACCATGCCGTCGAGTTCATCTACTGGGGCGTCTACGGGATCGGCTCGTCCGCGGCGGTGACCGCCGACGGCATCCGGGCGATCCCGCAGGCCCCGGGTGTCACTGTCGGTACGGCGACCGCCACGGACTATCTTCTCGACTCCAGCCGGCAGGTGATCAGCAGATCGGACCTGATCAACGACGTCGAAATCAACTGGGTGTACGCGCTCTGGGATAGGCCGGAATTCCTGTCGACCGACCCGTCCGCACCGAGCCGGCCGATCAGCCTGATGTGGCTGGTCGGTTTCCGGTTCTTCGAGCTGCAGGACGTGCTCACGCTCACCAGCGTGCCCGGCGGGGCGGCGCCGGGCGTCCTCGACCTCAACGTCGCCACGAACAACAACCTCTTCGGTGCGCAGGTCGGGGCCAAGTTCGACTGGCGTTTCCTGCCGCGGGTCCGCTTCTCCACGGTGCCGAAGATCATGATCGCGGGCAACAGCATCACGAACACCACCACGCTCGCCTCGGGATCGGGCACGCCGGCCCTCTTCACGGGCGGCGCCCCGGTGAACGTGCATGCGACGCAGGGCGTGTTCTCGTGGCTCGGCTCGGTCGACGCGGGCGTGGCCTGGGACGTGACGGATCACTGGACGCTGTCGATGGGCTACCGGGTGGTCGGCGTGGGCAACATCGCCCAGGCGGACGGCCAGTGGCCGGCGGAGATCACCGGGCCGGGCTCCCTGCCGGCCATCGACTCGGGATCGAGCACGATCATCCAGGGCGGCTTCGCCGGCTTCGAGGGGCGGTACTGAGTTCACGCCCGGTCTGGCCCTCCGGGCCAACCGGGCTTGGAAACCTCCGGTTTCTGGTGCTGCGCGTCGCATCCTTGCGACGCAGTCTTACGGCACTCGCGACCCTGCGGCTGGGCGAACCTGGCCCTCCGGGCCAACCGGGCTTGGAAACCTCCGGTTTCTGGTGCTGCGCGTCGCTAACGGCTTCACGACACATATGGCCATCCTGGCCATTGTGTCTTGGCGAGCTCCGCTCGCTGGTGCTGCGCGTCGCATCCATGCGACGCAGTCTTGCGGTACTCGTGACCCTGCGGCGTGTCTGCTCCGGCGAAATCCGTGAGGGGTTGTCCATGCCCCGAGAGCCGGGCTATGGGAGCGAGCGGAGCCTGGAGGGCGAAGCGAAGCGGACATGCAGTGAGCCGAGGCCTGGAGGGCCGAGGCGAACGTCCGGCGACGGGGCGTGGGCAATCC
>JBILVO010000077.1:0-17575 GCA_044370415.1 Pirellulales bacterium | reverse complement strand
GTACGAAAAGGAGTTTCCCGTCGAGGGGGGCGGCTGGTACCGCTTCAGCGTGGCCCGCCGGATCGAGGGCGTCGATCTGCCGCGGCAGAGCTGCCTCGTCCGCATCCGCTGGGAGGACGCCGCCGGAAAGATCGTGCCGCTCGACGACCGGCCGCCGCACGCCGATCCCAGCCAGCCGATGCCCAGCGCCGAGCCCGAGTATCCGACGGACGGCGGGACCGACGCGGCCGGCTGGACAGACGTCGGCGGCGTGTATCGCGCGCCGTCGCGGGCCGTCCGCGGGATCGTCGAGCTGCACCTGCAGTGGGCGCCCGGCGGCCGCGTCGCCTGGAGCGAGCCGCGTTTCGAGCGCACCGACCCGCCGGCGCCGCGGATCGTGCGGCTCGCAGCCGTCCACCACAGGCCGGCGGGCCGATCGCCGGCGGAGAACCGCGCCGAGTTCGACCCGCTCATCGCCGAGGCGGCGCGGCAGAAGGCCGACCTCGTCGTGCTCGGCGAGACGGTGCCCAGTGCCAACACCAAGCTCGACCTCGCCGAAGCGGCCGAGCCGATCCCCGGCCCGAGCACCGAGCACTTCGCGGCGCTCGCCAAGCAGCATGCGCTGCACGTCGTGCTGAGCATCTACGAGCGCGACGGCCACCTCATCTACAACACGGGCGTGCTCCTCGGCCCCGACGGCCGGCTCATCGGCCGCTACCGCAAGGTCTGCCTGCCGCCGAAGGAGGCGGCCGGCGGAGTGTCGCCCGGCGACGACTATCCGGTCTTCGACACGGCGCTGGGCCGCGTGGGAATGATGGTCTGCTACGACGGCTTCTTCCCCGAGGTAGCCCGCGAGCTCACCGCCCGCGGCGCCGAGGTGATCGCCTGGCCGGTCTGGGGCTGCAACCCGCTGCTGGCCCGGGCGCGGGCCGCCGAGAACCGCGTCTACGTCGTGTCGAGCACGTTCATGGACGAGAAGCACGGCTGGATGATCTCCGCCGTGTTCGACCGCAACGGCACCCCGATCGCCAAAGGGGAGGCCTGGGGCACCGTCGCCGTCGCCGAGGTCGATCTGGGCCGGCCTTACCAGGGGCCGTGGAACCTCGGTGACTTCCGGGCGATGCTGCCGCGGCACCGGCCGCCGGCTCCGACGACGCAGGGTGTTCCCGCCGCCGCAGGCAACGTCCCGACGGCGGCAGCCTCGCCGGCGCGGCCCTGACGCCGCGGAACGGCGGGCCGCGTGGTAGAATTTTTCACGCCGGCTGGCCGCAGCAGTCAGGTGGCATTGGGCAGGCATGTGGCTGCCGGGCGGCATCGGGATCGTTCCATCCGCACGGCCGCCGCACCGCGAGACACCGCACCCGCAGGAGGATCGAGCCATGCCCGGGACCCCCTCCCTCTCCCGCCGGGCCCTGCTGCGCGGGGCCGGCGGCTCGGTCGCGCTGCCGTGGCTCGACATCATGGCCCGCGGCGCGGCCGGCGCGGCGACGGCGAAGCCGCCGGTGCGCATGGGCTTCTTCTACGTGCCCAACGGCATCCACATGGCCGACTGGCGGCCGGCGGCCGAGGGCACGCTGCTCATGCTGCCACCGATCCTCCAGCCGCTCGCTCCGGTCATGTCGCGTGTCGTGGTCGTGAGCAACCTCGCCGCCGACCACTGCAACGGCAACGGCGCCGCCCACGAACCCTCCGGCGGCGGCTTCCTCGTGGGCCACAAGTGCAAGCATTCCGAGGTGCCCGAGGTGGGCGGCGTCTCGGTCGACCAGGTGGCGGCGGCCGAGATCGGCCTCTCCACGCCGATCGACTCGCTCTCTCTGGGCATCGATCCCGGCCACCGCGGCGACCACGGCTACAGCGGCACCTACATGTCGCACATCTCCTGGCGGAGCCGCACCACGCCCACGGCCCTCGAGCTCAATCCGCGGCAGCTCTACGACCGGCTCTTCTCCGACCGTCCGCTCCGTCGGCCGCGCTGGGATGAGCAGCCCGTCGCCACGACCGCCGCGCCGTCCGTCGAGGCGAGCGTGCTCGACCTCGTCCGTGAGGAGGCCCGCTCGCTGCAGCGGAGGCTCGGCCTCCGCGACCGGCGGCGTCTTGAGGAATATCTCGACGGGATCCGCGGCATCGAGCGGCGGATCGCCCAGGCCGAGTCGTCGCGGCATTCCCACCACCAGGACGCCTTCCGCGCCGATCCGCTCGCCGACGCCGACGAGCCCGAGCTGCCGCGGCTGGTGATCCCCGACGGCAAGGGGATCCCGTCGGTCTACGCCGACCACGTCACCCTGATGCTCGACATCCTCACGCTGGCGTTCCAGACCGACACGACCCGCGTCGCCACGTTCATGTTCTCATACGAGAAGTCGGGCCGGTCATACGCGGAGATCGACGCCCCCGGCGCGCACCACTCCTCGTCGCACCACGGCGGCAAGCCGGAGAACCACGCGCAGCTCGCCCGGATCAACACTCACCACATGGCCCTCTTCGGGCGGTTGCTCGAACGGATGGCGCGGATCGAGGAGGGAGAGGGCACGCTGCTCGACAACGTGATGCTCTGCTACGGCTCGGGCATCAGCGACGGCAACAGGCACAACCACGACGATCTGCCGATCCTCGTGGCGGGCGGCGCCGGGGGCACGCTCCGGGGCGGCCGACACGTCGTCTGCAAGGACAAGACGCCGATCTGCAACCTCTACGTCGACATGCTCGCCCGCTGCGGCGTGGCCCGTGACCGTTTCGGCGACTCCACCGGCCGGCTCGGCGGCCTCGGCGGCGAGGCCACCGCGGGCTGACAGTCCCGCAGTCTCGACGCGACGGCCCCCATGCCTCCCACCACCGGACAACGCGCCGCCGTCCTCCTCGCGAGGCCATCCAACGCCGTCGTAGCCGGCCTGCTTGTCGCCCTCGTCGCGGCTCCGGCCGCCGCACAGCCGGGCAGGGACAAGGACCCGCTGTCGTGGGACCGCAACATCCACGGCCTGGTGCGGAAATACTGCCTCCGCTGCCACACGGGCGAGTCCGCCAAGGGAGGCACCGACCTCGCGCAGGATCAGGACCCCCGAGGCATCCTCGCCCACCGCGACACCTGGGAGTCGGCGCGGGCGGCGGTCGCGGCCGGACAGATGCCCCCCGAGAAGGCGCCGCAGCCCTCCGTCGAGGAGCGCGACCTCCTCGTGCGGTTCCTCGCCGAGACGCTCGACAAGATCGACTGCTCCGTGGCCGACCCGGGCCCGCCCACGTTTCGTCGGCTCAACCGCGTCGAGTATGACGCCGCCGTGGCCGACCTCACCGGCCTCGACCTGCGGCTCGGCGAGGGATTCCCGCCCGACCCGACCGGCTACGGCTTCGACACGATCGGCGAAGCGCTCACGCTCGCGCCGGCGCAGGTCGAGCAGTACCACGCGGCGGCGCGGGCGGTCGTCGCCGCGCTCACCGACGGGGCGGCCGGCCACGCCCCCGCGCACGACCGCGTCTTCTTCGTGCGGCCGGGCCCCGACCGGCCCGACCGCGAGGCCGCCCGGCTGATCGTGGAGCGGTTCGCCACGCGGGCCTTCCGCCGGCCGGTCGATCCGGCCCTCGTCGCGAAGCTGCTGGCGATCTACGACGCGGCGCGGGCGCGGGGCGACGTCCACGAGGCGGCCGTGGGCCAGCTCCTCACCGCCGTCCTCATCGCGCCGCGGTTCCTCATGCGGCTGGAGGCCGACCGACCCGAGGAGGCGGGCCCCTATGCCGTCGACGGCCACGAGCTGGCGACGCGGCTCTCCTTCTTTCTCTGGTCGCGGCCGCCCGACGAGCCGCTGCGCGAGCTGGCCGCCTCGGGGAGGCTGCTCGATACAACGGTGCTCGAGGAGCAGGCGCGGCGGATGCTCGCCGACCCGCGCAGCCAGGCCCTGGCCGACAACTTCCTCGGCCAATGGCTCGGCCTCCGCGATCTCGACGACCACCAGGTCGACGCCGCGCGGTTCCCCGAGTTCGACGCCGATCTCCGCGACGCGATCCGCGCGGAGCTCCGCGGCCTGCTCGGCGGCATCGTCCGCGACAACCTGCCCTTCACCGAGATCATCGACGGGCGGCACACCTACTTGAACGAGCGGCTCGCCCGCCACTACGGAATCGACGGCGTGACGGGGGCGGAGATTCGCACGGTCGCCCTCCCGGACCGGCGCCGCGGCGGCGTGCTGACGACCGCGGCGGTGCTCATGCTGCAGGCCGATCCCGGCCGCACCAACGTGCCGCGGCGCGGCAACTTCGTCGCCGACCGCATCATCGGCGACCCGCCACCGCCGCCGCCGCCGACGGTGCCGGCCCTGGAGGACTCGGCGGGCGGCGACGCCACGAAGTCGCTGCGCGACCTGCTCGAACGGCACCGCCGCGACGCCGCCTGCTCGGGCTGCCACGCGCGGATCGACCCCTTCGGCTTCGCGCTGGAGCACTACGACGCGATCGGCCGCTGGCGCGACGAGGACGGCGGCCGCCCGGTCGACGCCACGGGCGAGCTGGCCGACGGCACCCGCATCGCGGGTCCGGTGGCGCTCAAGGATCTGCTCCTCGGGCGGAAGCCGGCCTTCGCCCGCACGCTCGCCCGGAATCTGCTCGTCTACGCGGTCGGCCGCGGGCTCGTGGCGGAGGACGAGTGCACAATCCGCGCCATCGTGTCCGACGTGGAGGCCGGGCACGAGGGCTTCGCCGACATCGTCGTGGCGGTGGTGGGCAGCCCGGCCTTCCGCCTGCGCCGCAACACCGAGTGAGCCGACGGCGTCAGCCGGCCGGCGGAGCGATAGGCGGCGGCACGACGAAGGCCCACCAGAAGGCCGGCTCCGTCGCGGCGAGGATCCTGCGCTGCCGGGCCATCACGCACGCACGCGGGATGACAGACTGCATTTTAACAGCTTCACCTGGCTTCGGCGGGCAGCGCATAGGAATGCAACGATTCACACATCGGGGAGGCGAAGGGCTCCCCATGCCCCGATAGCCGGCGTGAGCTGACGAGCGCAGCCATGGATGGCGGAGCGAAGTCAGCTTCGAGAGAGCGGAGGCCTGGAAGGCCGGAGCGAACGTCCGGCGATGGGGTGTGGGGAGTCCGAAGCCGGCACAGAACGCAGCGAACGTCCGATCGCCGTTTCCATGTCGGCCTGCGGATGCTCGCCGCGGACGAGGCCGCCGGCCACCCCCCCGACGATCACGAGCTTCATGATGACGGCCCCCTACCCTAACTGGCTGTGGAAAAACCCTCCCTGTCCTTTTTCCACGAGGGCGAGCGGCGAAAAAGCCGAGGTTTTTCGACGCTCGCAGCCCCCGCCTCCAGCGGCGGATGACTTTATCCACGGCCTCCTCACGCCTGCCTGGACCGCCCCGTCCCCGTGGGCTCGATGACGGATGGCGGATCGAAAGGGCAACGGTACCGGATCGGCGGCTGATTCAGCTCCCCCACCTGGGGAAAAGAAGGTCTTGTCGCCCCCCAAACGCCCGATCCGCACACGCCCAAACTCTTGTGCAGCCAATGGTTTGACGATACTTTTGCAGGGAGAGGCTCGAGCCGTAGGGGGATTCCGTCAGCCAGTGCCAGGCCCCCTCCGTGCCAGTGCCTGTTCCCGGGGCTTTTTATCCCCGCTGATTCAACATCGTTCCTTCATTCTCATCATTCTCATCCCTTCATTCTCGGTGCTCTCGTTCGTTCGTTCTGACTGCGTGCGTCATTCCATCTCTCATCAACAGCCTCGTCCATCGAAGAAGAAAGCGATCGGTGTCGTCATGTCGTCCTCTTCAATCGCCGCCGTGCGATCGGGAGTCCGCCGCGGGTTCACGCTCGTGGAACTCCTCGTCGTCATCGCGATCATCGGCGTCCTCGTCGGCCTCCTCCTGCCGGCGGTGCAGGCCGCCCGCGAGACCGCCCGCCGCTCGACCTGCCAGAACAACCTGAAGCAGATGTCCCTCGGGGTGCTCAACTACATGGATTCCAAGGGCGGGTTTCCACCGAACGTCCACGACAGCAACCCCGTTCCCGACACGTCCGGCAGTGCGGCCGAAAACATCACCGGCCTGGCCTGGTCGGCGCTGTCACTGCCCTACACGGAGGGCCAGGAGATCTTCGATCGGATCGCCGCCGACACCGCCAACCTCACCCAGAATTGGCAAAACACGACCAGCGGCACCGCCGGCGCCGCGCAAACACTCGCCAAGAACGCGATCAAGACCTTCGAGTGCCCCTCGAATACAAAGTTCGGCGAGTCCGGCAGCGGCAACGGCGGCTTTGGGAAGATGAACTACGCGGCCAACGCCGGCATCGTCGGTGAAGGCGTGGCCGGGTGTGCGCTTGTCAGTGGCGTGGCGACCGCCGCCAACATCGTCAGCGGCGCCTGCGCCATCTCGATGTATGCCAACGACACCAACTGCACGAAGGGCCCCTTCATCAATTATCACAAGACGGCTGCGATGAAGCCTGTCGACGTCCGCGACGGCCTGAGCAAGACGATCATGCTGACCGAGGCATCGTCGACGCCGGAGTCGTCGACGGTGATCAGCTGTGGCACGTCATCCTGTAACTTCACCGGAAAAATCTGGATCGGCGCCCGCCAGACGGGTTCCTCCGCCAACTCCGGCGGCTGGCAGACCGGAATCACGTGGATGGACGTCGAGACCTCCGGCAGGGCCTCCCAGTGGTGGATCAATCGGCAGGGAGTCGGCAACGTTCGCCCCCAGATTCTCGCCTCCAGCCCCCACATGGGCGGTGCGTTCTTCTCGCTCTGCGACGGCTCGGTGCTCTGGCTGAACGACTCGATGGACCTGAACATCTACGAGTATCTGCGGTGCCGCGCAGACAATAGATCGTTCGCGATTCCCAATCAGTGACCATCGTTCGATCACCCCGCACCGTCTCCTGCGCTCACCGCCCGCCGCGGCACTACGCCGCGGCGGGCGGGCCCGTTCTCATTGGCATCCACGGCCGATCCACTAGCCTGCTGCCCATCACCCCAGCGAGTTTCTCATGCTCATGTCGTCTCGTTCATGCAGGCCGGTCGCGTCGGCCGTCTGCCTGCTGCTCTGCTGCCTGGCGGCGATCGTGGGCTGCTCCGGAAAGCCGCCCGGAATGCCGACGGTCGCTCCCACGAGCGGCGTCGTGACGATGGACGGCCAGCCGCTGGCCAACGTCAGCATCGTGTTCATGACGGAAAAGGGCGGGAAGGTCGCCTTCGGCGGCACCGATGCCTCCGGCCGCTACGAGCTGCGGTACTCGGGAAAGTACATGGGCGCCCCGGTCGGCGTGAACATCGTGAGGATCTCGACGATCCTCGACGAGCCGCCGCCGCCGAACTGGAAGGATCCGATTCCGAAGAAGTACAACGAGAGTTCCGAGCTCCGGGCCGACGTGAAGGCGGGGCCGAACACGTTCAACTTCGACCTGACGTCGAAGTCGAAGTAGCTGCCGACGGAGGCCTCTTCCCGACTGAAGCCTCCCCTGCCGCGTCCCCCGCAACGGGGTAGAACGCTGGCGGCAGAATCCTTGCGAACCCGTGAGGCTTATAGTATTGTTATGATTTGATGAGTGTGCGGGGGCGGTTTTCTTCCGACTGTGTGGAGCCTTGCCGCGCCTGCAACGCTGCGGACACCGACAGTCGCCGATTCCGTCCGTTCGTCCACATTTTCATTCACGACTCCCGGAAGGTTTCCGTCAGGTCTTTCCTGCCCTGATCCCATCACCCATCACCCTCTCGACCCCCGCACAGAGAAAGAGACTGGTGCCAGAATGTCCCATCCGTCATCCGCCGCCGTGCGGCTCGGCGTCCGTCGCGGCTTCACGCTCGTGGAACTCCTCGTCGTCATCGCCATCATCGGCGTCCTCGTCGGCCTGCTCCTGCCGGCCGTCCAGTCGGCCCGCGAGAGTGCCCGCAAGTCGTCCTGTCAGAACAACTTCAAGCAGATCGCCCTGGGCCTGATCAACTATCACGAGGTGAAGAAGGGCCTGCCGCCGAACGTGCACGACAACCTGCCGGTGAACGCCTCATCGTTCGCGGCGGCCGACAACATCACCGGCCTGGCCTGGTCGTGCCTCACGCTGCCCTTCATCGAGGGGCAGGAGATCTGGGACCGGATCGCCGCCGACACGAACAACCTCACCGTGAATTGGCAGAACACGACCAGCGGCACGGGGTCCGTCACGCAGACGCTCGCCAGGAACTCGATCAAGGCCTTCGAGTGCCCGTCGAACGAGCGGTATGGCCAGCCTGGCAACGGCGGCTTTGGCAAGAGCAACTACGCCGCCAACGGCGGCACCAACCACTTCGAACACTGCACCGTGACCCCCACCGGCGCCACGGCGGCCCAGATCGCCTCCGGTGCGGCCACCGTCAACATGGCCGCCGGCAACAGGTATGGCATGTTCACGCCCTTCCACAAGACCGCCGCGATTCCGTTCTCCGACGTCCGCGACGGCCTGAGCAAAACCCTGCTGATCTGCGAGTTTTCGTCATCCCCCGAGATCGGCTCGACGAGCTGCGGCGGCACGGCGGCCTGCAACTGGACGGGAAAGATCTGGATCGGTGCCCGGGCGATCAGCGCCGCCGACGGCTGGCGGACCGGCGTCGTCAACGAGGACACCGACAACTACGGCGGCAACGACGCCAACCATCTCATCAACCGATCCGCCCAGAACTGGCCCCAACAGCAGGGCTCGAGCCCGCACGCGGGCGGCGGCATGTTCAGCGCCCTGTGCGACGGATCGGTCGTCTGGCTCAACGAGATGATCGACCAGGAGACCTACCGCCGGCTCCGCCGCCGCAACGACGGCCTGTCGGTGAGCGTCCCGGAATGATCGCCTGAGTCGCGGCCTGCCGCCGTGGGGGCGTCCGGCGCATCCCCGGCGCGGGCCGACGCAGGGCGTCTGGCCGATGCGACTGGCGGCCACTTTCTCAGGGGGAGCGCTGTCGGCTTCCGGTCGCCGTGTGCGCGGGTATTTCGCGCAAAAGCCTTGCACGTGCTTACGGTTCTTCCTACTATTCGGGAGGAGTGGGGGATTGGGGCGGGCATCTGCCTCCCAAGGCTCCTCATCGATACGTTGCCGGATACGTTCCGGATTGGGGGTCGGTCATTTTTTCATCCGTTTTCATCCGTTCGTCATTCCCTCCGGCGGCAATCGGCCGCCACTGACAGGAGAACTTCCCATGCCATCGTTCACCTCGCGCATCCTTCGGGATCGCGGTGCACACCGCAGCGGGTTCACGCTCGTGGAACTGCTCGTCGTCATCGCGATCATCGGCGTCCTCGTCGGCCTCCTCCTGCCGGCCGTGCAGGCGGCCCGCGAGAGCGCCCGCCGCTCGACCTGCCAGAACAACTTCAAGCAGATCGCGCTCGGCTGCCTCAACTACGTCGATGCGAAGAAGGCCCTGCCCCCCGAGGTGCACGACAGTCTGCCCATGATCAACACGGGCACGTCGGCCACCGACAACATCACCGGCCTGGGATGGGCGTGCCTCATCCTGCCCTACACCGAGGGGCAGGAAATCTGGAACCAGATCGCCACCGATACCGGCAACCTCACCAAGAACTGGCAGGACGCCACCTGCACCACGACGCAGGCGCTCGCGAGGAGATCGATCAAGACCTACGAGTGCCCCTCGAACTCGAAGTTCGGCGAGCCGAACTCCGCCCGCGGCGGGTACGCCAAGATGAACTACGCCTGCAACGTCGGCACAGGGTATCCCTTCGCCGCCACGAACCAGGCCGGCGTGACCGGCAACCAGGTGGTCAACGGCACCATCCCGCTGAGCATGCTCCAGAACGACAAGGGCGGCGTGTTCTGCTACTGGTTCAAGACCACGGCCATCAAGCACTCCGACATCCGCGACGGCCTGAGCAAGACGCTGATGATCTGCGAGGCCTCCTCGACGCCCGAAGCCTCGTCGGTCGCCAGCTGCAGCGGCACGTTTTGCAACAACGACGGCAAGATCTGGATCGGCGCCCGCGGCGAGGCCGCCGCGGCCTGGAACGTCGGCCTCGTCAACGCCGACGTCGAGAATTTCGGGGACAACGCCAACTGGTTCATCAACCGCCATCCGGGCACGAACACAGCCAACGCCCGGCCGCAGTACATCGCCTCGAGCCCGCACGTCGGCGGCATGTTTTCCGCGATGTCGGACGGCGCGGTGGTGTGGCTGAGCGAGTTCATGGACATGACCGTCTACTCCTACCTCCGCCGCCGCAACGACCTGCAGACGTTCAAATGGACGCCGGAATGACGGCGGTCGGGGCCTACGGCGCCCGCTGCTCGAGGTAGTCGCGGGCCCGGCCGTAGCCGGGCCGTAGCTCGAGTGCCTTCCGAAAGGCTTCGTCGGCGGCGTCGCGCCGACCGAGGTGGTATTCCATCTCGCCGATGTGGAACCAGGTGGTGGCGTCGTCCGGGGCGAGGGCGGCCGATTTCTTGAGCAGTTCGAGCGCCGGCTCGAGCTTGTTCGTGCGATACGCCACCATCGCGGCCAGGAAGTGCTCCTTCGCCCGGTGCCGGTCGCGGCCGGCGGCGTCGCCTTCGCGGTCGCATGCGTCGGCCAGCCCGCGCTGACCGAGAACCGAAGGCTGGAGCGTCTCCGCTCGCTCACGCAGCGCCCGGGCGGCATCGGCGTCGCCCTGCATCTGCCTCGCAGCCGCCTCCACCAGAAGACGACTGCCGCTGGCGTCGCCACCCGCGGCGATCTGCCGTACGGCCTCGAGCGCCACCTCCGGCCGGCCGGTTGCCAGCGCCCGCTCCGCCCGCATGAAGAGCGCCATGAACCGCTGGGGGATGCGGCGATCCCGCACCAGGTCCTCGATCGCCGCCAGCTCCGCCTCCATGACGGCAGGCGGTCCCGAGGCCTTCCGGCTGTCGTAGGCCTCGAGCACCGGCTTGAGGCCGTGCCTGTGGTTGAAGGGCCGCACGAATTCGGTGCCGAAGTAGCTCTCGATCAGGTGGGCCGACCGCTCCGCCATGGCGGCCGCCGCAAACTGCTCGGCCGGCTCGCCCAGCTGCTCCATGATCCGGGCCCGCAGCTGGTGGAGTTCGAGCGACAGCGGCAGCTTGTCGAGCAGCCGCGCGAGCAGCGCGGCGGCCTCCTTCGGCCTGCTCGTGTGGTGGAGGATGAGGGCGAGCTGGTACATCGCGGGCACGAAGCCCTCGCTCCGACGGAAGGCCGCCTCGGCGGCCGCGACGTCGCCCAGCCGCAGGTGGTTCTTGCCGATCGCGAACAGGGCGAACGGCTTCTTCGACTGCGGCGATCGCGGATCGTCGGGCGTGTCGAGGCACCTCTGGTACTGGATGGTGCTCTCGGCCACACGGCCGGTGCGGTCGATCGCGAAGGCGAGCCCATAGACCGCCTCGATGCTCAGGGGATCGAGCTCGAGCGCCCGTTCGAAGGCTCGTTCGGCATGGCCGTAGCAGCCCTGCCCGAGCAGCGACTCGCCGAGGAAGAGCCAGTCGTCGGCGCCGCCGTTCTCCGCGCGCTTCGCCAGAGCCGCGAACTCTCCCGCCAGCAGCGGGTCGTCGGGAAACGCGGCGGGGATTGCCGCGCGGGGCCGCTGGAGCCGTTGGACGACCAGCCAGCCGCAGAGGGCCACCTCGATGGCGAGCGTGATCGCCAGGAACCGGCGGAAGGCGGGGCTCATCGTGCACCTCCCGCGGCGGGTGCTGGGGCAGCCGCTCCCGGGCTCGCGGCGGGCTGCGGCCCGCCCCCGGTCGCTCCTCCAGCCGTCTCGCCTCCAGCCGTCTCGCCTCCAGCCGTCTCGCCGCCAGCCGTCTCGCCGCCAGCCGTCTCCCCGCCGGCCAAGCCCCAGCTGGCCAGGCCCCTGTTGAGCCATGCGGTCGTGCCACCGATCCGCTGGTAGGGCCGCCGGAGGTTCAGGCCACCGGCCACCAGGTCGGGCCGGCCGTCGCCGTCGACGTCGCCCGCGGCGACCGTCACCAGGTGGATCGGATCGTTGTCGATCTGCCAGGTGCGGAACGACTGCTTTCCGTCGTTCTCCAGCCAGACGAGGCTGGCGTTGGCGGGATTCGTCCAGTCGTTGGTCATGCTGGCGAGGACGACGTCACGGTCGCCGTCGCCGTCGAGGTCGTCCACCGCCGCCGCGTAGGTGCCCCCCAGCGTGGCGATCCGCCGCTCCACGAACTGCCAGCCGCCCTCGTTCTCGAACCAGAGGCAGCCGTGGTAGGGCTGCGGAAAGGCGTCGAAGTCCTCGAGGTTGTCGCCCACGGGCAGGATCAGGTCGACGTCGCCGTCCTGGTCGAGGTCGGAGGCGACGAGGCCGGCGCTGCCCATGTCGTAGTTGGGCGTCCGCCAGAGCATCGTCCGCCGAAACGAGCCGTTCCCCCGGTTCTCGAAGCCCCAGAGCTCCTCGAGGTCCTGCGACATGATCGTGGCGATGTCGAGGTCGCCGTCGCCGTCGTAATCGGCCACGGGCACGTGGATCGCCCCCGGGCCGCTCAAGAGCACGTGGTCGGCGAAGACGAAGTCGCCGCGATTCTCCAGCCAGAGTACCTCGCCGCGGCTGTAGCCGAACACGGCCACGGCCAGGTCGACGTCTCCGTCGCCGTCGAAGTCGCCCGGCTGCACGTCGGCCACCCGGCGGACGTCGTCGAGCAGCAGATGCCGCTCGTAGCCGTCGCCCCGCTTCTCGAAGAGGATCACCTGGCCGATGACGGCGTCGGAGGGCATGATGTCGCCGAGGGTCGACACGACGAGATCCTGGTCGCCGTCGCCGTCGATGTCGACGGCGGTCACGTGGGCCGGATACGCCACGAGGTCGACGAGCGTCGAATCCTTCCAGCGGTCGCCGGCGCGGTCGAAGCGGACCACGCGGTGGCCGAGGGCGTCGCAGGCGAGCACCTCGGCGGTGCCGTCGCCATCGAGGTCGACCACCTGCACGTTGGTGACGAGCGGCAGCTGCTTCTCCTCGTTGGCCACCGGCAGCGGCTGCCGCTCGAACCGCAGCGGCGACGCCGGAAACGTGTCGCCGGCGGAGGTGACGGGCCGTGACGGGCCGAGGGCAGGCAGCCGGGGCAGGGCGAGGACGGTGGCCACGGGGAGGGCCAGCGCCAGTCCCACGAGCGACAGCTCTTTGGAGGTCATGCGCGGCCCATCACAGGTGCCCGATGCGGGTGGGAAAAGCCGGCCGTCGGCACGGTGCGTTTCGGCCACGAACCTGATATCATTCTAGCGTCTTGGGCGGGGCCGCGGAGCGGTATCCAGCGAAGAGATCGCCCTCCGCGCGATCTCTTCGTCCGCTGCGTTCCCTCGCGTGGCCGATATCGTTTCGTATCGCTCTCGACGGTTCCCGAATCATTCCCGAATCCCTTTCCAGCGAGGCTCATAGATGTTCACCGCGGTTTCCCTCCGTCAGTCGCGTTCCACGGCCGCCCGGTCCTCCTTCCCGGTCGTCTGCTGCCTGGTCATGGGCGGCGCCACGATGCTCATCGGAGGCTGCGCCCAGAAGCCGAAGGGAATGCCCGACCTTGCCCCGGTCAGCGGCGTCGTCACGCTGGACGGCCAGCCGCTGCCAAAGGTCACGGTCGCGTTCACCAACGAGGCCACCGGCCAGGTCTCGTTCGGCGGCACGGACAGCTCCGGGAAGTTCGAGCTGATCTACTCCGGCCGCCACAAGGGCGCTTCCATCGGCATGAACACCGTGCGGATCACGACCTCCACGGAAAACCCGGTCGGCCCCGAATGGAAGGATCCCGTGCCCGCCAAGTACAACAAGAAGACCGAGCTCAAGGCCGAAGTCGTGCCGGGCGGGACGCTGATCGACTTCGAACTGACGTCGAAGTGACGTCCAAGTGACGCGACGGCCGCCGCCGTGCGGTCGGGCACGTCACGACCTGAACCCAGCAAGCGAGCGGGCCTCGGGCACATGGTGCCCGAGGCCCGCTTCATTATCCTGAGTCACGATCCTGATTCGTGATGCCGCTGGAACCATCCGTCAGAACGTGCTGGGATCGAAGGTCCTTCCGTCCGCGGGAGCCCGCAGGTACCCCCACGTGATCGGCGCCACCGTCTCCGAGACCCAGGTCACGGCGCCGTCGCAGTAGAGCGCGAAGAGCCCCTGGGCGTGGGGGCTGGCGTTGCCCCAGCTCACTCCCCACGTCTGGTCGGAACGGCCGATCAGGTACGTCGTGTTGTTGCCGCCGTAGCTCTCCACGTCGTCGGCCACCACGCCCGAATTCCAGCTCTGGGCGCCGGTGAGCCGCCCGCCCACCCAGAGCGTGCCGTTCCAGCTGCACGTGGTGCCGCCGCAGCTCATCGCGACGCTAGCCAGTTCCGGTGTACTCGACCGCTCGACCACCGCAAGTGTCTTGCTGAGGCCGTCCTTGATGTCGGCGAACTGCATCCGCGTCGGCTTGTCGTTGACGTTCATCACGCCCGGAGTGCCCGGATACGCGGCATACGCGGCATTGCCGGAGTTCGCGGCGTAGTTGTTCTGGCCGAACGAGCCGCGGGCCGTGTTTGGGCTGTTGGGGTTTTCGTTCGACGGGCAGTTGTACGTGCCGATCCTCTTCTGCGCCGCGGATGAGCCGGTGGCAGATGACTGCCAGTGGGTCGTCCAGTCTGAGCAGCCTCGCTGCAGCTCGTTGGAGATGTCGGCCTGCTCCACGAACGGCAGGATCAGCGCCGACCAGGCGATGCCGGGGACGTTGTCGGCAGCGACGCTCGCGCCCGTGGCCGTGGCGTTATTCCGGGGCTTGTTGTCCCAGATCGAGGGAGGCAGCGCCGACCTGGCGTTGACGTAGTTCTGCAGACCGAGGCCGATCTGCTTGAGGTTGTTCTGGCAGCTCGACCGACGGGCCGATTCGCGGGCCGACTGCACGGCCGGCAGGAGCAGGCCGACGAGCACGCCGATGATCGCGATGACGACGAGCAGTTCCACGAGCGTGAACCCGCGGCGACGTGCACCGCGATCCCGAAGGATGCGAGAGGTGATGGAAGACATGGGAGGTTCTCCTGACAGTGGCGGCCGGCGGCCGCCGATGGGAATGAAGAATCGAATGAAAAACAAACGAGCTGACTGCCTGATCAGGCCAACGGAGGAAATGCCGCACCACGGACGCAGACACAAGGAGCCGCACGATTTCCCCGCCGCCTACAGAAAAGGTACGCGGAGCTTCTCGCTTTCGCAAGATTTCTCCGTGAACACGCCTGAGCCAGCGGCTCCGCCGCCCGGCGGCCCGCCCACGGCCCGGGCCGCCGCGAATCAAAGACGAAAAAAGGGCCTCGGGCACAGGCTGCCCGAGGCCCTTTTCGTGGTTGTGCGTGCCGCCAAGCCGTCGTCAGAACGTGCTGGGGTCGAATGTCCGGCCGTCCGAAGGACTTCGCAGGTAGCCGTAGGTCACCGGCGCCACCATCTCCGAGACCCACGTGACCGCCCCGTCGCAGTAGAGGGCGAAGATGCCCTGTGCGTGCGGGCTCGCCGTGCCCCAGTCCCAGCCCCAGGTCTGGTCCGAGCGGTTGATCAGGTAGGTCGTGTTGTTGCCGCCGTAGCTCTCCACGTCGGTCGCCGACACGCTCGAATGCCAGCCGGCCGGGGCTCCTCCCAGGGCCGTCGCCGCGTTTCTGCCGCCCGGCCAGATCTTGCCGTTCCACGGGCATGTCGCCGTGCCACCGCAACTCATCGCGACGCTGGCCAGCTCCGGCGTGCTCGAAAACTCCACGACAGCCAGCGTCTTGCTCAGGCCGTCCTTGATGTCGGCGAACTGCATCCGGGTCGGTTTGTTGTTGACGTTCATGACGCCCGGCGTGCTCGGATATGCCCCGTAGGCCGCGTTGCCCGAGTTGCAGGCGTAGTTGAGCTTGCCGAAGCCGGAACGCCCCGCCGCCGTGGGGTTCTCGTTCGACGGGCAGTTGTAGGAGCCGATCCGCCTCTGGGCCACGGACGAGCCGCTCGCGGTCGACTGCCAGTGGGTCGACCAGTTGCCGCCAGTGCCTGTCGTGCAGGCTGTCTGCAGCGCGGTGTAGATGTCGGCCTGCTCCACGAAGGGCAGGATCAGCGCCGACCACGCGATGCCCGGGAAATTGTTCGCGTCATCCACGGGCGTGTTAGCCGCGGGGTTACTGTCCCAGATCGACGGGGGCAGGGCCGACTTGGCGTTGACGTAGTTCTGCAGACCGAGGCCGATCTGCTTGAGGTTGTTCTGGCAGCTCGACCGGCGGGCCGATTCGCGGGCCGACTGCACGGCCGGCAAGAGCAGGCCGACCAGCACGCCGATGATCGCGATGACGACGAGCAGTTCCACGAGTGTGAACCCGCGGCTGCGCCTCGAGGCTGGGGTGACGGTGAAGACGGAGAAAGACGTGCTCACGATGACTGGCTCCGGATGAGTATGAAAAACGGGATGAACAGCATGCCGCACGAACTCGAATTCCGATGTCGCAGCCGAGGAGACTATGGAAGGATCGCATCCACCGGCTGAGTCGCCAACGGTCTGTGGAAAATTCCCCATACGCATCTTAGCGGATGTCGTGCCGACGCCGCCATCGGTCACTCGCGGTACCGCCCCCCTGGGGTGCTTACGAAACCGTTTGCTGGTTTCCCCCGGTTTCGATGGCACTGCCACGACACGATCTGCTGCGTTGCATCGGCAATCGGCTGCCGGCGTGGTGGGACGGGGAAACGACCGGCTTCAGAGCCCTTTCTGAGCCCCGCTGCTGACAAAAGCCGCACGCTGATATATTCGTTAGGTTGTCGTTGTTTGGGGGGCCTGTATCCACCACATCAGGGGGTCTGTCCGACCATGAAGGTCTGCCCTTTTTTCGCACCTTTCTCCCATGGTTCGATCGCCATGGCTCTGCGGCTGGCCGGCGTCGCAGCCTGCTCTCTCCTGGTCGCAGCGGGCTGCAATGCCCGGCCGAAGGGCATGCCCGACCTCGCGCCGGTCAAGGGCACCGTCACGCTGGACGGCCAGCCGCTGGCCCAGGTCGACGTGACGTTCTTCTCGGAGGTGGGCGGGCAGGTCGCCGGCGGCAGCACCGACGACTCCGGCGGGTACGAGCTCCGTTTTTCCGGGAAGCACATGGGCGCGAAGATCGGCCCCAACTCGGTGCGGATCACGACTCCACTCCAGGAGATCCCGGGGGCGCCGGCGTGGAAGGAGAAGGTTCCTGCCCGATACAACACCAAGTCGGAGCTCAAGGCCGACGTGAAGCCGGGGCCCGAACCCAACACGATCGACTTCGAGCTGAAGTCGAAGTAGCGCGACGAGCCGCCGCGGCTCCGTCGCGGTCAGCGGAGCGGCTTCTCGCGAGCGCCTTCCTTCTCGATGATCGGCCACGATGCCCGCAGGTCGTCGGCGTAGGGGCCGATCTTCTCGAACGGGATAGGCTGGAACCCGAGCTTCAGCGCCGGCGACTCCGGCCGCAGCCGGAAGTCGTCGCGGTCGCGGTCGACGAAGAGCGGATCGGCGACGACCGAATCCGCGTCGAATCCCAGCGCCCGCCACGACGCCCAGCCGTCGAGCTGCTCCACTTCGGCGAGCGCCACGTCGTCGACGAAGATGCCGGCCCCCGCGCCGGCCACGTCGATCCGCACGCGGGCCTTTTCCAACTGGGCGTGGTGCCCCGGCTCGCCGGCAGCCGGCACACGAAACGCG
>JBILVO010000076.1:0-17878 GCA_044370415.1 Pirellulales bacterium | reverse complement strand
CGGCGAGAACGCCCGCAGCGAGGACATGGTGGTCAATCCCACCAAGGAAAAGAAGCTGACGAACATGCGGGCCACCGGCAGCGACCGCAACATCCTCCTCAAGCCGCCGCGACGGATGTCGCTGGAAGAGTCGCTCGAATACATCGAGGATGACGAGCTGGTCGAGGTGACGCCCGCCGTCATCCGGCTGCGGAAGATCCTGCTCTCCGAGCACGAGCGGCGAAAGGTGTCGCGGCAGAAGGCCTAGGAGGCCGTGGATAAAGTCATCCGCCGCTGGAGGCGGCGGCAGCGAGCGCCGGGCCGTCCGGAAAGCCGAGCGCCGCTCAGATCTCGTAGACGTGGCCGGGGCGGACGAATTCCACGCCGTCGAGCCCCAGGGCCTCGACCTCGGCGGCGATCTCGGCCGCATAGCGTGCCTTGCGGTGCACGACGATCCAGCGGACCCGTCGGGGCAGCTTCCGCACCTCCTGCGCGAACGAGTCGGGCGACAGATGCCCCGTGATCGACGCCAATTCGGCGTGCTTTCGCGGAAAACTCACCTCCAGAAACACCGCCTTGAGCCGGTCCACGCCGGCGAGGTGCCGCCACAACTGGTTCGTGGGGCCGGTATCCGACGGAAAGGCCACTACCGCCGTGCCGTCGTCGACCACCATGCCCGTCGTCTCCACGCCGTGCGACACGGGCACGGGCGTGACCGTCAGGCCCGCCCTGCTGACCGGCTGCAGCGGCTCGAGACGCGTCGTCCGCACGAACGAATCATCCTCCCGCGAGAGGTCGATGAAATCGGGCCAGACGCGGCCGTTGAAAACGTCGCCGTGGAGGAATTCGAGCACGTCGCCGGTGGCCAGCACCTCGACGCATTCGGGCCCGGGCAGATAGACGTTCTCGAGGAAGATGGGGAGCGTGGCGATGTGGTCGAGGTGCTCGTGCGTGATGAACACGTGCCGCACCCGCTGCTGCCGCCGCAGATCGGCCATGAGGCCGAGCGCCCCGGCGTCGATCGCCACGGCGTCGTTGACCAGGAACGAGACGAGAAACTGCAGGTCGCAGGGAGGCAGGCTCGAGGGAAGCAGTTCGACGCGCATCGGCTCGTGGCCCGAGTGTGATGACTGTGGAGAGCGGTGGATCTGGTGCGGGGATGGATCTGAGGCACCTGGTCTGGCACTTGGTGTGGGCACCCGGCCTCGAAGCGAGGCGACTCGATTCCCTCGTGCTTCTGTCACATGGAGAAGAAACTGCGGATCTTCTGCAGGATGTCGGGCGCGTCCGTTGCCGGCCGCCCGGTCTCGGCGATCGCCTCGGCACGGTTGGCCTGTCGCTGCCGCAGCGCGGCGCCCAAGGCCGCCACGAGCTCGGGGTGCGTGGCCAGCACGTGGCGGAACGCTTCCTTGCCCACCTCCAGCAGCCGGGTTTCCACCAGCGGCGTGACCGTGGCCACCCGCGCCGCGCCTGTCATGAGCGACATCTCGCCAAAATAGTCCCCGGCGTTCAGCACCGCCAGACGAACGGGTTCCACGCCGCTCTGCTCGGCTGTCACCTCCACCCGCCCGTCGGTCACGACGAACATGCTGTCGCCGACGTCGCCCTGGCGGATCACCGGCTCACCGGCCGCGTAGACCTGCTCCTCGCACTCCTCGGCGAGGCGGCGGACGTCATCGGGTCCGAGTGCGGTGAACAGGCCGATCTGCCGCAGGCTGGCAGCGCGGCGGTCGAGCGCAGCCCCGGGCTGCTCCGCGAGCGGCGTCGGGAGCTGCGTGAGGCGGATGTCCTGCGTGGCCACCGGAATCTCGATGCCGTGACGGGCCAGGGCGTACCAGATGCGGTCGCGGGCCATGCCGTCGACCCGGTCGCGCTTTCCGAACTCCGTCGTGAACAGCCGCACCCAGTACTCGATGCCACGCTCCCTGAAGTCGTTGGTGACCACCGACGGCGCCGGATGCTCGAGCACGCCGAAACTGCCGCGGATCGCGTCGAGGATGATCTGCTGCACCTGCTGCGGCGAGACCTCGTAGGGGGCGATGACGTAGAGCGACCGTCGCGACCAGGGGTCGGGCTTGGTGAAGTTACGGATCGAGGCCTGGGCGAGCTGGCCGTTGGGGATGATCACGTAGGCCTCGTCGAGCGTGAGCACCTTGGTGGCCCGCCAGTTGATCTCCATCACCCTGCCGATGTGGGCGGGGTTGGTGTCGTACTGGATCCAGTCGTCGAGCTCGAAGGGCCGCTCGGCATGGATCGCCAGGCCCGCGAACACGTTGCCGAGCGTGTCCTTGAGGGCGAAGCCGAGCACGGCCGTCAGCACCGCTGATCCGGTGAAGAGGCTGTCGGCCTTCACGCCGACCTCGAAGAGGATCGTCAGGAGCGCCGCCAGCACCGTGACGATGCGGAGCACGTCGAGAAAGATCCGTGGCATCGGCTGCGCGACCCGCTCCCAGAGGGAGACGGCGACGAGCAGGAGGACCGACTGCAGCAGCGACGCCAGAAGGAAGAACCGGACGCCGAACATGGCCATCCGCGGCGCGTCGGCGGCGTCCGGGAAGAGCGGAGCCACCGCCAGCGGCAGCGGGGAGAGCAGGATGAGGACCAGCGGCGCCCACGCCAGCCACCGGCGGCCCCGCGGAGCGGTAACGGCGAACAGGGCGGCTGCCACGACCGCGGCCGCAAGTTCGCGGCCCACGGCGACACCGGCCCCGTCGCCGAACGACTCGAGGATCAACGACAGGCCGCTCTGATTCATCGCGACGCCCGAACCCAAGCACCCGTCAGCAGCGGGCGGAATCCCGCCCGGGAGCGGCCCGCTCGGGCCGCCACAGCCCCGGCCGTGGAACGAGAGATTGTGACTCGACCGCGGGCGTCCGACAAACCCGAAAACCCGCGATGGGGCGGAAAAAGCCGGGCCTGCCGCTGCCGGATGGACGCCGCGTCGCCCGATTTTTATACTCTGGGGCCCCGCGGTCGATCCGCGGCCCTCACCGTTCGATCGGCACTTCAGAGCGAGACGAGTCGGAACACGCATGGTCAAACTGACGGTACGAGAGCGCGAAAGCATCCAGGAGGCGGTCCGCCGCTTCCGCAAACTCGTCGAGCGAAGTGGCATCAAGAAGGAGATGCGGCGCCGGGAGTTCTTCGAGAAGCCCAGCGAGACGCGACGCCGCGCACGGCTCCGTGCGGAACGGCGTACGAAGCGAAACCGTCTCCTCGGCGTGTAGCAGGCCGCCTCTGCGGTGACGCCCGCCCCGTGACACGCTCGTCGCGGGCACGACTCTTCGGGCGTTCATGTGCGAGCGGGCATGTGAGCCCAATCGCGTGCGCCAGCCCTGCGGCCAATCACGACTGCCAGTCGAGCGCCACGTCCAGCCACGGAGCGTCGTGCGTCGGCCAGCCGGTGCTGACCCGGTCGACCCCCGTCCTCGCGATCTCGGCCACGGTGTCGAGCCGGATGCCCCCCGAGGCCTCCAGGACCACCTCGGGCCGCACGGCATTCCTGATGGCCACGCACTGCGCCAGCGCGGGTGGCCGCATGTTGTCGAGCAGGACGACGTCGGGCCCCGCCTCCAGCACGGCGGCCAGCGCCGTCGACACGTCGAGTTCGATCTCCACCACCATCGCCTCGCTCCGCGCCGGCGGGAACGTCTGGGCGATGAATTCCCGCGCCCGCCGCACGGCCGCGGCCGGCGTGATTCCCTCGGCAGCCAGCGCCGCGAGATGGTTGTCCTTGATGAGGATGGCGTCGTAGAGCCCCAGACGGTGGTTCCAGCCTCCTCCCATCCGCACGGCGTACTTGTCGAGCAGCCGCCAGCCCGGCACCGTCTTGCGGGTGTCGTAGACGCGGCAGTTCGTGCCGGCGACGGCCTCGACGAGCCGCCGCGTGGCGGTGGCCACCCCCGACATCCGGCCGAGCATGTTCAGCAGCACCCGCTCCGCGGCGAGCACACTGCGGGTGCTGCCGGAGAGCACGGCCACGCGGTCGCCGGCCCTGACCGCGGCGCCTTCGGCAGCCAGCGGCCGCCACTCAAGCCCGGGATCGGCGACGCCCGCCACGATGCCGGCCGCCGCGAGGCCGGCGATCACGCCGTCCCGCCGCGCGACGACAGCCAGCTCGCTGCGGGCCGTCCGCCCGATCAGCCCCACGCTCGTCCAGTCGCACTCATGGCCGAGATCCTCCGCGAACCACTCCACGGCCCGCGCGGCCACGTGGGACGCGAGCTGCTCGTCCCATTGCGTCTGACGGTACTCGCGAACCGGATGCGGCATGACGGGCGGGCCTCTTGCGGGAACGCCGGGCCGCGGCCGGAAGGGGCCCTTTCGGCCCCGCCTTCCGCACGACGGTCGCCGCGGCGTGGAGCGGGTATCCTACAGGAAAGCGGTCTGGCGGCCGGACTCCCCGCGGCGGTGTCACCCGCATACGCAGGCCGCATCCGGCGACCGCATGCAGAGACCTCTTCCAGTGGACTCCCCCGACACCGCCCGCCCGCTCCTGCCGGCCCGCGCGCAGCCGCTGCTCGCGGCGCTTCTGGCCGCCTGCCTGGCAGGCGGGGCAGCGTGGTACGTCGCGGTCGGCGGGCTCGGCGGCGGGCTCGTCCACCACGACGCGCCGCCCGTCCGTCCTGCGGCCTTCACCGTCGACATCAACAGTGCTGACGAGGCGGAACTGGCCCAGCTTCCCGGCCTGGGGCCGGCCACGGCCCGGCGGATCGTCGACCACCGCCGCGACGTCGGCCCGTTCGCCACGATCGAATCGCTGCTCGACGTGCCCGGGATCGGCCCCGCCACGCTCGATGCCATGCGGCCGCACCTGCGGCCCGTCTCCGCCCCCTGAGCAGATCGCGTCCCGATTTCTGATCCCGTTTCCCGGTCCCGGTTCCCGTTCGCCGCTCCAGCCTTCCGCACCCCGACGGCCCGCCGCGCCCATGTCGCTCACCCCAGGCGTCTTCGAACTCGTTGCCCCCTACGCCCCCGCCGGCGACCAGCCGGCGGCGATCGACGCGCTCGTCCGCGGGGTGGAGGAGGGGAGGGCGTCGCAGGTGCTGATGGGCGTGACCGGCTCCGGCAAGACGTTCACGATGGCCAACGTCATCGCCCGCATCGGCCGCCCCACGCTCGTGCTCTCCCACAACAAGACGCTCGCCGCCCAGCTCTATGCGGAGTTTCGCGACTTCTTCCCGCACAACGCGGTCCACTACTTCGTCAGCTACTACGACTACTACCAGCCCGAGGCCTACATCCCGCAGCGCGACATCTACATCGAGAAGGATGCCGCGATCAACAAGGAGATCGACCGGCTGCGGCTGGCCGCGACCAGCGCGCTGGTGAGCCGACGGGACGTGGTGGTGGTGGCCAGCGTGTCGTGCATCTACGGCCTCGGCTCGCCCGACGACTACCGGGCCATGGTGGTGCGGCTGGCGACCGGCATGCGGCTCTCCCGCGACGCGCTGCTGGAGAAGCTCGTCTCCGTGCAGTACGAGCGGAGTGACGTGGCGCTCGAGCGGGGCCGCTTCCGCGTCCGTGGCGACGCGGTCGACATCTGGCCCCCGTACGACGAGCTTTCCGTGCGGGTGGAGTTCTGGGGCGACACGATCGAGTCGATCGCGGTCACGCATCCGACCAGCGGCGAGGTGGCCGCCCGCAAGGACGAGACCTACCTCTACCCGGCCCGCCACTTCGTCATGCCCGAGGATCGCATCAAGGCCGCCGTGGGGGAGATCCGACGGGAGCTCGAGGAGCGGCTCGAGGAGCTGAAGTCGCAGGGCAAGCTCCTCGAAGCGCAGCGGCTCTCCGCCCGGACGCGGTTCGACATCGAGATGCTGCTCGAGGCCGGCTTCTGCCCCGGCATCGAGAACTACTCGCGGCCGCTCTCCGGCCGGCCGCCCGGCAGCACCCCCGAGACGCTCTTCAGCTACTTCCCCAAGGAATACCTGTTCTTCGTCGACGAATCGCACGTCACCGTGCCGCAGGTCCGCGGCATGTACGCCGGCGACCGCAGCCGCAAGCTCACGCTCGTCGACCACGGCTTCCGACTGCCCTGCGCGCTCGACAACCGGCCCCTCATGTTCGAGGAGTGGGAGAAGAAGCTCGACAAGACGATCTATGTCTCCGCCACGCCCGGCGCCTGGGAGCTGGGCCGCACCGGCGGCGAGGTGGTCGAGCAGGTGATCCGCCCCACGGGGCTGCTCGACCCCGTGATCGACATCGTGCCGGCGAAGAACCAGGTGCCCCACCTGCTCGGGGAGATCGAGCGGACCGTGGCCGCGGGCCACCGCGTGCTCGTCACCACGCTCACCAAGAAGCTCGCCGAGGACCTCGCCGCCTACTTCCAGGAGCGGAAGGTCCGCTGCCGCTGGCTCCACAGCGAGCTCGACGCCTTCGAGCGGGTGGAGCTGCTCAAGGAACTGCGCGAGGGCGCCTTCGACGTGCTCGTCGGCGTGAACCTCCTCCGCGAGGGCCTCGACCTGCCGGAGGTGGCGCTGGTGGCGATCCTCGACGCCGACAAGGAGGGCTTCCTGCGGAACGAGACGTCGCTGATGCAGACGATCGGCCGCTCCGCGCGGAACGTCGACGCCCGCGTGATCCTCTACGCCGACACCGTGACCGAGTCGATGCGGCAGGCGATCGACGAGACCAGCCGCCGCCGGACGCTGCAGGAGGCCTACAACACGGCGCACGGCATCACACCCGAGACCGTCCGCAAGGAGATCCGGGCCGGCATCGAGGCGGAGTCCGCCTCCCGCGCCGTGGCGTTCTCGGCGGTGGGGCAGGGGGAGGAGTCCCGCCGGCGATCGGCCGAACTGCTCGAGCAGCTCGAGGCGGAGATGATGCAGGCCGCCGCGGAGCTCGACTTCGAGCGGGCCGCCCGGATCCGCGACGAGATCGCCGGCCTGCGGGACGGCGACAGCAAGCCCCGCCGCGGCGGCCCGCGCGGCCGGCGGGGCAAGGGGGGGGCCGGCGGCCGGATCCCCCGGCCACAATCACGGTGACGCGAAGCCCCCGAGCCTGCCATGCCAAGCCCCGACGAGAGAACGCATCCGATCGACGAAGGCGGCGCGGACCATCGCGCGGGCTGCGACCTCGCCCTGGCCGACTTCCGGGCGCTCTGGGAGGCGGTCCAGCGGACGTCCGGCGAATACATCGCGATCGTGGACCACTCCGGGATCATCCGCTCCTGCAGCCGTGTGGATGAGGGATTCTCCGTCGACCAGGTGGTCGACCACAACGTGACACGGTTCACCGTGCCCGAATCGTCGGAACGGCTCATGCGCCTCGTGCAGGAGGTCTTCGAGACCGGGGAAGATCGCTCGCTGGAGACCACCGTGCGGGGGCTCGACGGCTCGCTCAACTACTTTTCCCTACGACTCGGTCCGGTGCGGATCGCGGGCCGGACGGCCGCGGCGATCGTCTGCTGCGAGAACATCCGTCCGCTGCGGACGTCCGAGATCGCCCTCCAGCGTGAGCGCACGCTCCTCCGCCGGCTGCTCGAGATCCAGGAGCGGGAGCGGCAGCTCGTCTCCTACGAGATCCACGACGGCCTCGCCCAGTACCTCACCGGGGCGATGCTGCACCTCGAGGCCTGCGAGCACACCATCGCCGATGCGGCGCCGTCCCCCGACCTCCACGAGGGGCTGCGGCTCCTGCGGGCGGCCACCGACGAGGCCCGCCGGCTGATCAGCGGCCTGCGGCCGCCGGCCCTCGACGAGCTCGGCATCGTCGATGCCGTCGAGTCGCTCGTCGCCGAGGCGCGGCTCGACGTCGGCGACGTCCGCTTCGACCATGCGCTGCCGGCCCGTCGCCTGCCCGCCGACGTGGAGACGGCGATCTTCCGCATCGTGCAGGAATCGCTGGCGAACGCCCGCCGCCACGCCCGTGCCGCCACGGTGGCGGTGCGGCTCGAGTCGACCGCGGAGGGCGGCGTGCGGATCGTGATCCACGACGACGGCATCGGCTTCGAGCCCGCTGGCGTGGCCGCCGAACGGTTCGGGCTCGAGGGCATCCGGCAGCGCACGCGGCTGCTCGGGGGCGAGCCCGTGATCACGAGCCGGCCGGGCGCCGGCACGACGATCGACGTGACGCTGCCCGCCGCAGCCTTGACGACGGCCGCGGCGGCCGGCCCCGCCTGACGCCGCTCAGGCCGCCTTGCGGATGCCGTCGAGCGAACGGCCGAGCCGCCGCCGTGCCGGCGGCGCGGCGACTGCCGTCGCGGACGACTCCACGAGCACGGCGGGCTCCTTGCGGACCGCGAGCCGCTCGCGGAGCGACTGGGCCAGCGCCGGCCCGAGATCCTCCCCCTCGTTCCGCGTGCCGACGTCCTCGACCGCGTCGGCCAGTCCGAGCACCACCGCCTGACGCACACCTTCCCGCAGCCAATGGAAAAAGCTCATCCGTCCTCCCCCTCTCCCTTGCTTGTGCAGTTTCCGCGATCCACCGACCCGCAGGCCGGCGGCCGCACGCGCCGCGACGCCATCCCCGATCCGATGTCTCCGACGACGGAGTGAGGTATCGGCCGCTCAGCCGGTTCGCTGCACGGACCGGCCGTCGCGGACGCTTCTCGGACTCTGCGCAGACTCTGCCGGCGGCGGCGATGCCGCCTGGCGGCCGACGCACATCAGGCAGATGTCGTCGCTGCGGACCTGGCCGGCCGCGTGCCGTTCCACGTCGGCGAGGATCCGCCGCCCGAGATCGCCCACGCCCGCGGCCGGGCCGGTGAGCACCTCTTCGAGACGCTCGAGACCGTAGAGCCGCTGCTCGTGGTCGATCGCCTCGCTGATGCCGTCGGTGTAGAACACCAGCGTGCTCCCGGCGGCGAGATCGAGCTCGCACGACTTGTACTGGTGCGACGGTTCGAGCCCCAGCGGGAGGCAGCCGAGGTCGGTGCCGACGCCCCGCACGGCGCCCGACGCGTCCCGGAGCAGCACGGGCAGGTGGCCCGCGTTCACGAGCGTGACGTGATGGGTGGCAGGATCGAGCACCGCCACCACGAACGTCGCGAACCGGTCGTCCCAGCCGCCGCGCAGGAAGCTCTCGTTGATGAGCGACACGGCCTTGGCAAGATCCCGCTCGCTGGCGAGGCAGTAGCGGACGTCCGCGGAGAGCGCCGCCATCACGAGCGCCGCCGACACGCCCTTGCCGGAGACATCGGCCAGCACGAACGCCAACCGTCCCTCCGACAGCGGCACGTAGGCGAAGAAATCGCCGCCCACGTGCTGGGCCGGCTCGTAGAAGTCGAAGATCTCGTAGCCGGGGATGTCGGGCGGCCGCGTCGGCAGGAGGCCCTGCTGCACGCGGTGCGCCAGCTCGAGATCCCTGTTGATGTGCTCCTGGTGGACGCGCTGATCGTGCGCGAGCGCCTGCTCGACCGCCTGCGCCGCCTGCCCCGCGATGCCCGCCAGCACCTCGAGATCCTCCTGCACGAACCCGTTGAGCACGTCCTGGGAGTCGACGTGGATCACGCCCAGCACCTGGCCGTCGGCCCGCAGGAAGGGCACGCACATGACCGACCTGATCCGGCAGTCGACGATGCTCTCGCTGGCGTTGAAGCGGCTGTCGGACGCCGCGTCGGCCGAGAGGATCGCCCGCCGCGACTGCATGACGCGGTCGATGAGCGACAGGCTCAGCCGGAGCGGCCCCGGCTGCACCTTGCCCCGCACCTTCCGGGCCCGCAGGAGCAGCCGACGGGTGGCGGGATCGGCCAGCAGCACGAAGCCGCGCTGGGCACCGGGGAAGATCTTGAACAGGCCGTCGAGCAGCCTGGGCAGCACCTCGTCGAGCGACAGCGAGGCGCCGATCGCGCGATTGAGGTCGATCACGGCCCGGAGCTTCGCCTCGGCGTGCGGCCCCTCGGCGTCGTTCTGGGGGGCGTCCATGTCGACCTGGGAGACGATCATGGAATCGTGATCGCCCTCGGCCACCACCTCGTCGAAGAGCGAGGTCTGAGATGTCAGCGCAGCGTCGTCCTCGTCGGTGTCGGCGTCGACGGCCCGCGGCCGCTCGCCGGAGACGTACACGAGCACCTGCTCGCAGACCTGCAGCTGGTCGCCGTTCTCGAGCCGCTGCCGGCCGGCCAGGGGCTTCCCGTTGACGATCGTGCCGTTGCGGCTGCGGAGGTCCTCGATGAACACCGCGCCGCCCTCCGTGGTGATCGCGGCGTGCTGCCGGCTCACCGCTGAGAGGTCGATCACGATGTCACAGGCCGGATGGCGGCCGATGACCATCCGCTCCGCCGTGAGGAGCAGTCGCTCGCCGCTGCGCGGACCCGATTTCAGTTCGAGAAAAGGCACTGCCTGCTCGCTCCGCTGTACGGGCCGCAGGACCGGGGGGGCTCGGATTGCCACCCCGAAGCCCGCCGGGTACGCTGGTGCCGTCGGTAAGGCGTCAGCATACCCGTAGCGGCGGCTCCCGTGTCCAATCGCGGCGGTCGCGGCCGTGTCCGGCCCGTCCCATGGCGACATGCGCGACGTCGACACGCGGGTGACGACGGACGAACGATGGGGAATGGTGTAACGGTAGCACGACTGGCTCTGAACCAGTTAGTCTAGGTTCGAATCCTAGTTCCCCAGTTCTGCCCCCCAGTTCTGCCCCGCAGTTCTGACCCCCAGTTCTGTTCCCCACTTCCCGCTCAGCTTTCTCCCCCGGTATCGCTGCCCGGCTTTGCTCCGCGGCCTCGCTGCCCGGCTCCGCCGCCCGGGTGCTGTCCTCCGCTTCGCTGCACGAGCACGTGCCTTCCGCGCGTTCCCTCGGCACGTTTGCCCGTGGCAGCCCCTTCGCCGAAACCATGGGTGATCCCTCCGCACAGCCGTCGCCCGCAGACCCCGCCGCCGTGACGCACCGGGTGCTCCTGGTGGACGATCAGGCGATGATCGGCCAGGCCGTGCGCCGGCTCCTCGAGGGGCAGCCCGAGATCGCCTTCGAGTTCTGCCAGCGTTCGACCGACGCGCTCGCGGCGGTCGAGGCGTTCCAGCCCACGGTGATCCTCCAGGATCTCGTCATGCCGGGGATCGACGGCCTCGACATGGTGCGGCAGTTCCGCGGCCTGCGGGCCACCGCCGACGTGCCGGTGATCATGCTCTCCGCCCAGGACGAGCCGATCGTGAAGGCCAAGCTGCTCACGGCAGGCGCCAACGACTACCTCGTCAAGCTGCCCGACCAGGTCGAGCTGATCGCCCGCATCAGGGTGCACTCCGAGGCGTACCGCCGCCTGCTCGAGAGGAACGCCGCATTCGCGGCCCTCGAGCGGTCGCTGGCGGAGCTCCAGCAGGAGCGGGAGAAGTCGGAGAAGCTGCTCCGCAACATCCTGCCCGAGAGGATCGCCGACCGGCTCAAGAACGGCGAGTCCTCGATCGCCGACAGCTTCCACAGCGTCACGGTGCTCTTCGCCGATCTCAGCGGATTCACCGAATTCTCGCAGCACTGCGACGCCCGGCATCTCGTGGACCTGCTCGACGAGATCTTTTCGGCGTTCGACCATCTGGCCAACACCCACGGCGTGGAGAAGATCAAGACGATCGGCGACGCCTACATGGCCGTCGCGGGCCTGCCCGTCCCGCGCGACGACCACGCCGACGCCGTCGCGGGCATGGCCTTGGGGATGCTCGAGGCATTCCGCGACGTGATGACGCGGCGCGGCCTGTCGCTGGCCGTGCGGATCGGCATCCACTCCGGCCCGGTCGTCGCCGGGGTCATCGGCCGCCACAAATTCTCCTACGACCTCTGGGGCGACACGGTCAATCTCGCCAGCCGCATGGAGTCGCACGGCGCGCCGTGGCGGATCCATGTCTCCGAGCCGACCCGCAGCCTGCTCGGCGACCGGTTCCGGTTCGCCGATCGGGGTCACGTCAGCATGAAGGGGAAGGGCGACGTGCGGACCTTCTTCCTACTCGGCCGGGCGTGAGGCAGTCCCGCCCGGGACACGCAGCTCTGCCGCGGACCGCGTCGCATGGATGCGATGCCCTCGAGAGCCCGCGGAACCGGCCAAGTAAAAATCGGCCGGAGGCAGTGTTTCGCGTGGATTCAGTGCCAGCGCCTGAGCCAGCCGCGGCGCCAGAAGAGCATCACCATGCCCAGGGTGGTGGCCACCATCATGGCCGCGGCCACCAGCCCTCCGTAGCGGAACCGGAGCAGCGGCATGTTCCAGGGCGAACTGGTGTCGAAGTTCATGCCGTAGTATCCGGTGATGAACGTCAGCGGCATGAAGATGGTGGCGATCACGGTCAGCACCTTCATGACGTCGTTCATCCGGTTGTTGATGCTCGCCAGGTAGATGTCGCGGAGATCGCTGCCGATCTCGCGATAGCTCTCCGTGAGGTCGAGGAGCTCCATGGTGTGGTCGTAGGAGTCGCGAAAGTGCTGGCGGGCGTGTTCGCCCACGAAGGCGGTCGCCTCGCGGCCGAGCGCGTGGAGCACGTCGCGGGTGGGCCAGAGGGCGCGGCGGAGCGTCATCAGGTCGTTGCGGACGTCGTGGATCCGGCCGAGCAGGCCCCGCGTCGGATTGTCGAGGGCCTCCTCCTCGATGGCCTCCAGCATGTCGCCGAACCGCTCGAGGACGGGGAAGTACCCGTCGATGACCGCGTCGAGCAGCAGGGCACAGAGGTGGTCGGCCCCGAGCTGTCCGAGCCGCGTGCGGCCGTGACGGATCCGATCGCGGACGCTCGCGAACCCGTCGGGCACGGTCCGGTCGTGGAACGTGATCACGTATCTGTCGCCGAGGAAGATCGCCATCGGGTCGGTCGCGATGCCGTCGCCGTCCGACCGGGCCATCCGCACTGCGATGAGCACCTGGTGGCCGAAGACCTCGACCTTGGGACGCTCGTCGGGGGTCACGGCGTCCTCCAGGGCCAGTTCGCCGATCTCGAAAACGTCGCCGATCATCCGGGTGGCGTCGACGTCCTCGAGGCCGTCGACGTCGATCCAGACGACGGGCCACTTCTCGCGGGCGATCGCGAGCTCCTCGGGCCGCTCGACGAGCGACTCCTCGCAGCTCGTGCCGTCGCAGCCGAGCATCCGCAGTGTCGACCGGCGCGCGGTGCCGGGCGCAGCGTCGACAGACGCGTGCGGCGGCCGACGGGGCCGCCGGCGGTGCTTGCGACGGGACATGGAACGTCTCCGATTCGGTGCGAGGCGCGCGGCGCCGGCGACCGCTGACGGCGGTCCGCGGCCCGCGACACACCGAGAAGGTTACCCGAACGAGGTCGCCGGCAGGCGCACGGAGCGCGTCGCCGCCGGCCGACACCGCTACACTCTCGGCATGCCGCCCCCCCAGCCCCCCAGCCGTCGCCCCGACGTCGAGAGCCCGGTCGGCGAGGCGTTGGCATGGGCGTCGCGAATCATGGCGATCGGGCTGGCGATGTTTCTGCCCGCCGTGATCGGCGGCTGGATCGACGCCCGGCTGGGCACGCGAGTCTGCGGCCCGGCGGGGCTGGTGCTGGGCTTCGTCGCCGGCCTCGCGTGGCTGGTGCGGATCGGCACGAGGCGGTCGGATCGGCAGGGCGAGTCATGACAAAGGCCATGGCCCCGCGGCCGCAGCCGCCGAGAAGCGGCCCGCGGTCACCGGCGGAGACCGCTCTGGCCCACCGCCGGTTCACGGCGATCGGCGTCGCCGCGCTGCTGGCCACCGCGGCGACCGCGGCCGCGGCCGCCCTGGCCTGTGGCGGCGGCCGGCCGGACTGGCCGCAGGCCGTGGCCTGGGCCGCGGCGATCTGCCTGCCTGGCTCCCTGGCGGCCTGGATCGTCTCCCGGCGGCCGCCGAGCGGCCCCGCAGGGGCGGTCGCATCCTCCCTGGCGGCCGTCGTTCTCCGGCTCATCCCCCCGTTGGCCGGGCTCGCCTGGCTCTCGTCGGGGGAACAGACGACTGACTTCCGGGCGACCGGCGGGGTGCTCGTGATTTTTTACCTGTCGCTGCTTGCCGTGGACATCCTGCTGCACATGATGGGGAACTCGCGTCGGGACGGCCCCGCCACCCCGCCCGATTGACCGGAACGGGGTCCCCACAGCACACTCTCCGCTCCCGAACCGGCCGCCCGAGGACGCCAGCGCGACATGTCAGCCAATCCGATCTACCACCTCAAGGACTGCTACTTCTTCGAAGTGCCAAAGGCGCTCTGGAGGCAGGGCTGGCAGACGATGGCCGACGTGCCACAGTTCCTCAGGGACGGCAGCCCCGAGATCACCGACGTCACCGCATTCAACGAGGCGATGGACGGCAAGATCCTGATCCCGCAGCCCTTCGCCGCACTCGAGAGCCTCTACGCGGTGAAGTCGGGATTCGGCATCTCGAAGTACATGATCCTTGAGCTGCTCGTCGCGGCCGGCATGTTCCTGATCTTCACGTGGGTGGCCTCGCGGCTGCGGAACGGCGACGCCCCGCGCGGGCGGCTGCTCAACCTCTTCGACGCGATGCTGCTGTTCATCCGCGACAACATCGCACGGCCGGCGATCGACGACCACGGACACGGCCACGACGACGATGCCGGCCACCACGATCACGGCCAACCGGAGCACGGGGGCCACGACCATGGCGGGCATGGCCACGCCGTCGCCCACGCGGCCGCCCACACCGGCGACCGGTTCGTGCCGCTCTTGTGGACGCTCTTCTTCTTCGTGCTCGGCTGCAACCTGATGGGCATGGTGCCCTGGGCCGGCTCGCCCACCGCGTCGTTTTCCGTGACGCTGGCATTGGCCGCGGTGACGATGGCGACGGTGTTCCTCGCCGGCATGGCCAAGTTCGGCTTCCTGGGATTCTTTGGCAATCAGGTGCCCTCGATGGACCTGCCTCTGCCCATGGCGATCCTGCTCAAGCCGATGATCTTCGCGATCGAGATGCTGGGCCTGTGCATCAAACACCTGATCCTGGCAGTGCGGCTGCTGGCCAACATGGTGGCCGGCCACCTCGTGCTCCTGGGCATCATGGGGCTGATCACGGCCGCCGCCTCCTACTCGATGGGGATGTGGGCGACCGTCACCGGCATCAGCGTCGTGAGCTGCACGCTCTTCAGCCTGCTGGAGCTCTTCGTGGCCTTCCTCCAGGCATACATCTTCACGTTCCTTTCGGCCTTGTTCATCGGTGCGGCCGTGCATCAGCACTAACGCCCCCTGATGTGCTGGCACGTGCGCCACCAAAAGTTCGGTGACCTCCCTTCAAAAACCCTCAAAAAAACGTAGATTGGCCCCGTCGTCGGCCAGCGGTGGCGTCTCGCACGCCCCGTGGAGATACAGCCGCCATCCATAAGCACACCGTCTTCCTTCCTGTCCCTGTCCCGTTTCCGGACTACGATCCGAAAACATCGCTTTGCAAGGAGTTTGATCCCGTGATGATTCGCTCGATCCTTTCCGTCCGCACCGTGTCGATGTTCGCCGCCGTCGCCCTCACCCTCGCCCTGGCCAACGTGGCCAGTGCACAGGAGGCCACAGGCCACTCGCTCGTCAATCTCTCGGCGGCTTTCAGCGTGGGTCTCGTCGTGATCGGCGCCGCGCTCGGCATCAGCCGGCTCGCCGCCTCCGCGTACGAGAGCATGGCCCGCCAGCCTGAGGTGTCGGGCAGCATCCAGACGGCGATGATCATCGCGGCGGCCCTCATCGAGGGCTTCACGTTCTACGCGCTGTTCATCTGCTCGACGAAGTAGGGCAGGTGCAGCCGTCCGCCGGTGACGTCGTCACGGGCGGCCCGCAGGGAACACGGGCGGGAATGCGTGGCACGCGCATTCCCGCCCCGTCCCGGCCGTGTGGTCCGAGCGCGGACAAGGGTTCGCCAGCGACGCTCACTCGGGCTTCTTGGCGATCGCCGGCATCCGTGCCTGACTGAACCTGTGACCGCATTGCAACAGTTCGTGCTGGAAACGTCGTGCTGGAAGCGTGGCCGGAACAACCGTCCGGCATCGGTGTGCCGTCGCGAGAGTGTCCCCAACTCACCGTCGTGGAGATGTCCGAGATGTCGATGAATCCCTCGTTCGTTCCCGCGATCTTCCGCGGCGTGCGGGCCGCCGCCGCCTGCGGCCTCGTCCTGCTCGCCGTCGCAGGCACCGCCGTGGCGGCGGGCGGCACGGATGACCATGGGCACGGTGCACACGGCCACGTTGAGATCGGCCACGCCCCGCCGTCGGGCGTCTCCAAGGCAGCCTTCGAGAGCCCCGCCTGGTTCCAGACCGACCTCGCGCTCTGGTCCTTTGCTGTCTTCATGCTGCTCCTCGCCCTCCTGGGCAAGTTCGCCTGGAAGCCGATCATGGAGGGTCTCGAGAAGCGCGAGGATGGGATCGCCCGGCAGATCGCCGAAACGAAGGCCGCCAACGACGAGGCCAAGCGGATGCTCGTCACCTACGAGCGGCGGCTCGCGGAGGCCGCCGACGAGGTCCGCGGCATGCTCGACGAGGCCCGCCGCGACGCCGACGCCACCCGGCAGGCGATCGTGGCCGAGGCCCGCAAGGCCGCCGACGACGAGCGGAGCCGCGCGAAGCACGAAATCTCGCTGGCCAAGGACGACGCGCTCTCCCAGATCGCAGAGAAGGCGGGCCACCTGGCGGTGGAGGTGGCCGGCAAGTTCCTCCGCGACAAGCTGGGGGCGGACGACCAGGCCCGTCTGGTCCGCGACTCCGTCGCCAGCCTCTCCAGCCGTCCGAGCGTGAACTGATTCGCAGCGACTTTCCCTGGCCCGCGGGCCCCAGATGACACCAGATCAGATGACACCAGCCCGGACGACGACCGCATGAGCAACGCCTCCGCGACGAGCACCGGTCACGTCGACATCGCCGCCGACGGCGTGGCCAAGACCTACGCGCAGGCCATCGTCGAGTCTGCCGAGGCCGCCGGCTGCCGCCGCGAGGTGCTCGCGGAGCTCGGCAGCCTCGCGCGGGACGTGCTGCCGCAGGTGCCGGAGGCGGTGGCCGTGTTTTCCTCCCCGAAGATCGCGATCGAGGAGAAGGACCGGATCATCGACCGGATGCTGGGCGGCCGGATGCGTCCGACGACCGTCAACGCCCTGCACGTGCTCGCCCATCACGGCCGGCTCGGCATGCTGGCCGCCGTCGTGCGGGCCGCCGAGCGGCTCGCCGACGACCGCGATGGCCGCAGGCAGGCCACGTTCACCACGGCCGTGCCGCTCGACGCCGGCGAACAGGCGCGGATCGTGGTCGAGACGGAGAAGGCCCTCTCCGTGTCGCTCGTGCCGACGTTCGTCGTCGACCCGGCGATCATCGGCGGCCTCGTCGTCCGCGTCGGCGACACGATCTACGACCAGTCGGTCGCCACGGGCCTGGCCCATCTCGGCGGCCGTCTCCACACGCGCAACATCCACGCCATCCAAACCGGGGAGTACTCATGGCACACCTGACCGACGAAATCGCATCCGTTCTCCGCGAAGAGATCTCCCGCTACCAGTCGGGCATCGACGTCCGCGAGGTCGGCCGGGTCCTCGAGGTGGGCGACGGCATCGCCCGCGTCTGGGGCCTGTCCGGCGTGATGGCCGGCGAGATGGTCGAGTTCCCGGGCGGCATCACCGGGCTCGCCTTCAACCTGGAGGAGAACTCGGTCGGCGTGATCATCCTCGGCGACTACCTGAAGGTGACCGAGGGCGACGAGGTGAAGAGCACCGGCCGGCTGCTCTCCGTGCCCGTGGGCGACGCGGTGATCGGCCGCGTGCTCGACCCGCTGGGCAATCCGCTCGACGGCAAGGGGCCGGTGGTCACCGAGCTGCGCCGACCGGTGGAAACGCTCGCCCCCGGCGTGGCCGAGCGGTCCCCGGTGCGCGAGCCGCTGCAGACCGGCATCAAGGCCGTCGACGCGATGACGCCGATCGGCCGTGGCCAGCGCGAGCTGATCATCGGCGACCGCAAGACGGGCAAGACCGCGATCGGCATCGACGCGATCATCAACCAGAAATACAGCGGCGTGAAGTGCTTCTACGTCG
>JBILVO010000197.1:0-5650 GCA_044370415.1 Pirellulales bacterium | reverse complement strand
GGCTCGATCCTCGGAGCGCCGCCGGCAGTCTCACCCGAGATCCGGTAGTACTCCCAGCACGACTCCTGGTGCAGATTGAAACCGACAAAGACGCCGATCGTGCTGACGCCCTCGGCACGCGAATGACCGACGAGGCTGGAAAGCCCCGCCGACAACGCCTTCGCCTCGCCGGTCTCGCGCGGGGCGGCCAGAGAGTTGTGCCGGGGCCGAATCCCCTGCTCCCACAGCCCAGATTTTCGGCAGTAGAAGTCGGCCTCTCGATGGGTGCGAAAGAGCGGCAGAAATTGGAACGGATCGCCCGTCATCTGCCGCTGGGAGCCGATCAGCTGGGTGTAGCCGCAGCGGACGAGGTGCCAGTGGGCTGCGGTCATGGGAGGGCCTCCGTTACATCGGCATCCCGCCGACGTTCCTGCCTGCCTTCATGCTAGACGCCTGACTCAGTTCACCCACTCACCGGCCCCGGCCGCCGTTAGAATCCGTGGATGGATTCCGTACGCTTGGATTCCGCACGCATCGTGCTGTCCACCGCCCTCTGGACGGCCATCTGGGCAGCGGCCCTGCCGCGGCTGTCGCGACGGGCCGAACTGGCCGCCGGTCTCATCCCGTTTGCGGCCTTCGGGCTGCGGGTCTTCGCCGGCTTCTTCGCCGACGTGCCGCCCGATGATCCGGTCAGGGCAGCGTTCGCTCCGCTCGTCGACTGGGTGGCGGGACGGACAGGCGTAGTGCCGTATCAGGTCGTCCTCGACGCCACCGTCGCCCTGGGGCTGGTCTGGCTTGCCTCGGCATTCGACATCCCCAGGCAGTCGCGGATCGCGACCGCGTGGCTGATGCCGGCGGTCGCGGCCTCGAGCCTCGCGAGCCGCTCTCTCGCGGGGCTGCCACTGGAGCACTTTCTCGCGGCCACGGTGCCATCACCAGGCATGGGAGTGGCCGCTGGCGGGCTCATCGCGGCGGTGATCTGGCTCACGCCAGGCCCTATCGCGGCCTCGATCCGCGGGCGGGCGGCGATCGTGGCAGCGGTCACGGTACCGTTGGCTGTGGCCGCCGCAGAGTGCCTAACGCCCACGCCGCGGGCAGCGGCAACGGCGTCGAGCCTCTCCCTGGCGGCGGGGGCTGCGGCCGGACTCGTGGCCTGGCGGCTCGGCGGCTTCCAGCGACCACGCAGCCGCCTCTTTTTCGCTATGGCAGTCGGCGTCGCGGTGGGCGCCGTCGTCGCCGCGAAGCCGGGCTGACGCCATTCTCCGCGAGTGTCCTTCGAGTGTCGCGGAAATTTCCTGCCACTCGCGTAAACCATGGAATCGCCTTGTTTTATGAGCTGGAGGCACGCCGGAAGGCCCTGGTCGGAGCCGGTGTGGCGGGTGGAGGTCGCTCGTCAAAGGAACGCCAGCCGCTAAGGTTCGAGAGTTCCGATTCCTCCCCCCACTGGAGTTCCCATGATCCACGCGCGACTCGCTTCTGCCTTCATTGTGGCCGCCCTGATGCTGTTTGGCACGGCTGGCGTCAAAGCCGCTGACATCGTCGACACCGCCGTCGGCGCTGGTACGTTCAAGACACTCGCGGCGGCTCTCGGAGCGGCCGAACTCGTCGACACGCTCAAGGGGGCCGGGCCCTTCACAGTGTTCGCACCGACGGACGAGGCCTTTGCCAAGCTGCCCGCGGGCACGCTGGATTCGCTGCTGAAGCCCGAAAACAAGGCCAAGCTCAAGGCGATCCTCCTGATCCATGTCGTGCCCGGCTCGGTCATGGCGGCTGATGTGGTGAAGCTCAACGAGGCCAAGACCGCCGGTGGTGCCACCGTGAAAATCTCCACGAGCGGCGGCGTGAAAGTCGGCACGGCCAAGGGCATGTCGAACGTCACCAAGACCGACATCAAGGCCAGCAACGGCGTCATCCATGTGATCGATGCCGTCATCCTCCCGGAGTGATCGCTGGTTTTCCGACTGTTCGCCGCGGCACCCCGTGCGTTTCGTCGCACGGGGTGCCGCGTGCGACCCAAGGAGCGCCCGGGAGGTCGCGGATGCCGCTGATCGTTCTGATCTTCCCGTTCCGCGCCCTCACGGCACAAACGCCAGAAACAGAAACGCGGCGAACAGGACGAGGTGCACTGCACCCTGCATGACGAACGTGCGTCCGGTGCCGAGCGTGACCGCACTCACGACGAAGGTCAGTGCCAGGAGCGCCATCTCTTTCGGCTCGAGCCCGAGCACCAGCGGCGTGTCGAAGGCGATGGATGCCGCCACCACCAGCGGGATCGTCAGGCCGATGCTCGCCAGCGCGGAGCCGATCGCGAGGTTCATGCTCGTCTGCAGCCGGTTCGCACGAGCCGCGTTGGCCGCAGCCCAGGTCTCGGGCAGGAGGACGACGGTGGCGATGATGATGCCCACCACGGCCCGAGGGGCATGCGCGGCCTCGACCGCCCGCTCGATCGCCGGCGACAGCTTCTTGGCGAGCGCCACGACCGCCACAAGCGCCACCACGAGCAGCACCCCGCTGGCCCAGGCCTGCCGCACCGACGGGGGAGCTGCATGCGTGTCGGGGCTCGCCACGTGCGAGGCGGGAAGAAAATAGTCGCGATGGCGGACCGTCTGGACGAAGACGAAGATCAGCCAGAGCGCCGCGGAACTGGCGGCCACGAAGGCCAGCTAGGCGGTGGTGTAGGTGCCGCTGGGCGTGCTCGTGGTGAACACGGGCAGCACGAGGGTGAGCGTCGCCATGACGATCAGCGCAGCGAGGCCGGCCCCCGCCCCCTCGACGCGGAAGTCCTGTTCGCGGTGGGCGAGGCCACCGAGCAGGATGCAGATCCCCACCACGCCCGTGCAGATAATCATCACCGCCGCGTAGACCGCGTCCCGCGGCAGCACGGCGGACTCGGGGCCTCCCGCGAGCATCAGCGACACGATCAGCGCCGTCTCGATGCCAGTCACGGCAAGCGCGAGCACGAGCGTGCCAAGCGGCTCGCCGACGCGATGGGCCACGACCTCGGCATGGTGGACGGCCGCGAGCACGGCGCTGATCAGGCCGCCCACGCAGGCAACGACCAGCCACTGGCGCGCGCCGACCTGCATCGCTATCAGGTACAGGAGGATGGCGAGGACAGGCGCGAGCCAGGTCCAAGCGTGGGCGAGCCGGTGCATGCGGGGCGGATGTCTTGTTCGAGGGGCCTTCGTCCGGCTTGAGCCGTCTGGCTTCAGCAAGGCAAGCTCCACACCCGTGCCGTACGGTCTTGCGACACCGCAGCTCGCCGGCTCTCGCCTCCTGGCCTTGGGCCCGGCGGAAGAGGGCCGGCCGCGGACGTGCTCAGAACTTGGCGTAGCCCTTCGCGGAGCCCTTGGTGCTCTTCTTGTGGCCGTGACTGTTGGCATGGCCCCGGCGATTGTGGTCGTTGTCGTGCAGGGTGAGCAGGTCCTCGAGGCCCAGTCCGCCCGGGTCGATGCCGTGGGCCTGGCGCAGGTGGCTTTGGATCTCCTCGACGCTCGGCGCCCAGTCGCCGCTCACGTTCCAGCGCGGCCCGGCGATTCGCGCGACGGCCCTCGTGGCTTCCTGGGCGGCCAGAACCCATGCCGACAGGAAAGACGTCTTCACCACCGCCAGAAAACAGATGCAGGCGGATCTGCGATTCATGGAATGCCTCACGGGTGTGGTCCGCCTCACTGAATCCTAGCACGCACACACCGTTCAAGACGACAGGCCCATGGCTCCGGGCACCATCCTCGACGATTACACCGTTCAGCCGGCACAAACCGAATACCTGAACAGATCGCGGGCCGGCGCCAGGGTCCCTCAGCGCGGCGTCGCCGCGGCGTCCGAGCGAATCTCTTCCGCCGCGAGAGCCCGCCGATGGAGCCGCACGTCGTCGAGCAGCCCTGCAAAGAAGGCCGGGTGGCTGACGTCGTAATTGCCCAGAACGATCCGACCGTCCGTGGGCACCCGGGCGCCGGGGCGATCCAACACGCCGCACTCCTCCCCGTCCATGTACAGTCGCATCACGGCCCCGTCGAAGGTCGCGGCGAGGTGGACCCATCTGCCAGGAGGGAGCGTCTTGTCGCCGCTCAGGTGATGGCTCCAGGCCGTCTGCGGCACCTGGAAGCAGGGCCTGCCGCGCAGCACGCCAAGCCGGAACCCGCCGCAGACGTTATGGCCGAAAACACTGTTCACCATCCAGCGGTTGTCTTGGTCGGCGACATCCGTCTTCACCCGGCATGCCACGCTGAACGCCTGCAGGTCGCCGAGCGGCCAGCTCTGCGGAATGAAGACGGAGCCGCCGTCGCAGCGCAGGGCGGTGCCCTCGAATCCTGGCACGCGGGTGGCCTTCTCGACGTAGCCTCCGCGGCGATGGCCGGACTGATCAACGGCCACGGGGCTGTCGCTCGCCTCGTCGAACGTCCACCATGCGGCGAGGCCACGCGATCCGCCGGGCTTCACTGCATAGGTCGCGGCGAGCCGTGACTTCTCCTCCAGCGCCGCGTAATGGCGGCGGGCCACCGTGTCGTACGGACCGCGTCCGATATCCTCCGGCAGCAGGTCGACGTGCTGCTCGGGCGCCGCGGTGAACACCCGCCGCACCGCGTCGAGATACCCGAACCCATGCTCACGGTACGGGGCGATGTAGTGCCCCTCGCCCCACTCGTTCCAGTTGTCGAGCAGCAGCATGCGGCTGCCGAGCTGGTCCTGCGGCAGACCGGCGGTGAATGCCTTCGCCCTCCGCAGCAGATCCTCGTACTGCGGCGGCGGGATCTTCCAGATGGTTCCCTCGTCCTGCCACCCGCTCCACGCCTGTGACACGGTCACCACCTGCGGCAGGATGTCGATCTCCTGCGTCGTCCGGATCAGATCGAGCTGCGCCTGCACGGCACGCTCCGGCGTCGGACTGCCGGGCAGCGCCCAGCAGTAGGCGAAGGTGTACTCGAGACCGAGGCTCTTCATGAGCTCCAGGTGCTTCCTGTCCGTGCCGCGATATTCCCCCAGAATGATGAGGCCTGCGAAGCCGGCGTCGCGACACACCTGCCGCATCCGCTCGAAGGCGCTTGCGACGTTCGCCACGCTGCCGAGATCGTCGACGAGAAACTCAGGCCGGTAGATGAAAAGCACCGGCTTGTTGTCCACCTTGAGATAGCCGTCGTGCTTGAAGTAGGTGTCGATCCAGTAGGGCAGCAGGTTCCTGAAGAGATCCTCTTCATCGGCCACGCCCGCCGTGCCGCGCGCCTGGTTCTCCCACATCAGGGTGAACTTCATCCTGTCGGCAAACCGCGACTTGAAGAGGCCGTCGTGGATGGCGCTGCCGAACCTCGTCTTCACGGCGCCGCCCTGTGCGGTGCGGTACCAGCAGTAGATGAAGAACGAGATGCCGTGCTCGACGGCCCACTTCGTCTCCCAGTCGGCCACCTCAGGATCGTTCTGCGCGTAGAGCCCCAGCGCCGGCGTGCGCTCGGGATGCCTGAGGAGATTGAGCCACATGTCCGGCTGATCGGCCTCCCAGAGCGGGCAGTGGTGCACGCCGACGAGCCTGTCGGCCGCCACCGGCACCGGCTCCGGGATGTACGACGGGGAGAACGGCTCCACCGACGGCAGGAACAGCATCCGCAGCAGCTCGTGGGCCACGGGGCCGCCATCCACGGCCTTCACGTCCAGCCGGAGATCGGCCGTCGTCGCC
>JBILVO010000196.1:0-5651 GCA_044370415.1 Pirellulales bacterium | reverse complement strand
TCGGGGCCGTTGTACTGGCCGAGGTAGGCGGGCGGGGCGTCCACGTCGTTGTACGACACCGAGCCGGTCACGCTCGAGAACTGCAGCACGCGGCCGACGCCCGCGGGGAGCGTTACGAAGGGTGGCAGGGTGCCCGGGCCGTTCGGGCCGATGCCGCTCGTCGACGCCAGCCCCGAGGCGAAGATGTTCGACTTGGAGTCGACGCTCAGCGAAAACATCTCGGCCCGCGCCTCGGGCAAGGCGACGGACAGGGAGCACACGACCGCATACACCAGAGTCGTCCCACCAGCATTCGTCAGACCAAAATTCTTCAGACCATTGGGCGCGCGATCAGACCGCATGCCGGGAATGAGGCGACGCACGAGAAATCCTTTCTGTATGACCGTCTGCATGAACGGACACTCAGCGACACCAGGCAAAGGCGCTCTCGCTCGACCGGGTGCATCCACTGGAGGGGGATCAGGCTACCCTGCCGCCCACCCGGCGGCAATTCATCGGCGGTGCCAGATCAGGTGCCGCAGAACGTGCGGTAGGGGCCGCAGCCGGCCGGCGGCCCGCCGCGATAGGGCTCGTTGGCGGGCGTGGCCGCGAACGGGCTTCGCACCGCGGCGACGAGCCGCTCGAACGGCACGAGGTCGCCCGCCTGCGCCGCTGCGAGCGCCTCCTCCACGCGGTGGTTGCGTGGGATCACGAGCGGATTGCTCCGCCGCATGAGCGCGGCAGCATCAGCGAGCGCACAGTCCTGGCGGCCGAGCCGAGCCAGCCATGCCTGCCGCCAGTCGTGGAAGGGGGCGGAGTCGATCGGCGCGACGCCTGCCGCGGCCGCCTCGGCCACGTCGGCCAGCGCCGCGAACGTGCCGGTGAAGTCGGCCCGCGACTCCTGCATGCAGTCGAGCAGCTGTCGCCCGAGCGCCGCATCGCCCTCCTCGACGCCGACCAGCCCGAGCTTCGACCGCAGGCCGGCGGTGAACGCCTGCTCGAACCGGGCCGGGAACGTCGCGAGCACGCCCTGCGCGGCTTCCAGCGCCGCCTGCTCGTCGCCCCGCACGGCCGAGAGCAGGCTCTCAGCGAGGCGGGCGAGGTTCCAGTGGGCGATGCCGGGCTGATTGCCGTAGGCGTAGCGGCCCTGGCGGTCGATCGAGCTGAACACCGTCGCCGGGTCGTAGGCGTCGAGGAACGCGCACGGTCCGTAGTCGATCGTCTGGCCGGAGATGGCCATGTTGTCGGTGTTCATCACGCCATGCACGAATCCCACGAGGAGCCACTGCGCCACGAGCGCCGCCTGCCGTCCGACGACGGCGTCGAGCAGCGCCAAGGCCGGATCGTCGGCGCCGGCCAGGTCGGGGCCATGGCGGGCGATCGCATGGTCGAGCAGCGCGTTCAGCACTGCCGAGTCACCCAGTGCCGCGGCGTATTGAAACGTGCCCACGCGGATGTGGCTGGAGGCGACCCGCACGAGCACGGCGCCGGGCAGCGGCTCCTCCCGCAGCACCGCCTCCCCCGTCGTGGCGACGGCGAGGCTGCGGGTGGTGGGAATGCCCAAGCCGTGCATCGCCTCGCCGATGACATGCTCGCGGAGCATCGGCCCCAGCGCCGCGCGGCCGTCGCCGCTGCGTGAGTAGGGCGTCCGCCCGGCCCCCTTGAGCTGGATGTCGAACCGGGCGCCAGCGGGCGCGACGTGCTCGCCCAAGAGGATCGCCCGGCCGTCGCCGAGGTTGACGAAGTGGCCGAACTGGTGGCCGGCATAGGCCTGCGCGATCGGCTCGGCGCCCGGCGGAACGACGTTGCCCGCGAAGATCGCGGCGCCGGCGCCGTCAGCCAGCGCGCACGGATCGAGCCCCAGCGCCGTCGCGAGGCTGTCGTTGAGCACCGCCAGACCCGGCCGCCGCACAGCCTGCGGGACGACGCGCGAGAAGAGCGCCGCCGGCAGACGGGCGTAGGAATTGTCGAACCGCCAGCCGGCCGCGTCGCTCGCCACCGCCATGCCTCGTCGCTCCTGTTCGCCGGGGGCCGTCCGTCGCCGGCGGATTCAGCGCGGCTCGGGAAACCGGTGGCCGAGCTTCTCCCGCTTGGTCGCAAGATACCGCTCGTTGAACTCGTGCACGGGTGGCAGGATCGGCACCTGGTCGACGACCTCGAGGTCGAAGCCGCCGTAGATGAAGGCGTCTGTCTTCTTCGGGTTGTTGGTAAGCAGACGGACGCGCCGTAGGCCGAGGTCCTTGAGCAGCTGGATGCCGATGCCGTAGTCGCGGGAGTCGGCCTTGTAGCCGAGGGCCAGGTTGGCCTCGACCGTGTCGAGCCCCCTGTCCTGCAGCTCGTAGGCGCGGATCTTCTCCACGAGGCCGATCCCGCGGCCCTCCTGGGGCAGGTAGACGAGCACGCCCGCGCCCTCGCGGCCGATCATGTCGAGCGCCATGTGCAATTGGTCGCCGCAGTCGCACCGCAGGCTGTCGAGCAGGTCGCCGGTGAAGCACGACGAATGCAGCCGCACGAGCGGATCGCGTGCCTGCGACACGTCGCCGAGCACGAGCACGATCGGCTGCTGCTGCTCGTGCTGCACGCCGTAGGCGATCACGCGAAACCGCCCCCAGCGCGTCGGCAGGTCGGCCTCGGCGATGCGGTGCACCAGTTTTTCGCGCTGGCGGCGGTGCCGGATGAGTTGCTCGATCGAGATGATTTCCAGGCCATGTTCGTGGGCCAGCGCGAAGAGCGCCGCGCGGTCGGCCCGGTTGCCGGTGTCGTCGAGGATCTCGCAGAGCACGCCGGCCGGCTGGAGCTCGGCCATCCGCGCCAGGTCGATGGCCGCCTCGGTGTGGCCGGCCCGCCGCAGCACGCCCCCCTCCTTGGCCAGCAGGGGAAAGAGGTGGCCGGGCCGCACGAAGTCGGACGGCGTGCTGGCGGGGTCCATGATCGCGGCGATCGTGTCGGCCCGCTCGCCGGCGGTGATCCCGGTCCGCGCCGTGCGATGGTCGACGGGCACGGTGAACGCCGTTCCCAGGGGCGTGGAGTTTGTCTGCACCATCTGCGGCAACTCGAGCCGCAGCGCCACATCGGGCAGGATCGGCATGCAGACCTGGCCGCGGCCGTGCCGCAGCATGAAGTTGACGATGTCCGGCGTCGCCTTCTCGGCGGCGCAGACGAAATCTCCCTCGTTCTCCCGGTCCTCCGCGTCGACGACGATCACCATCCGTCCGTCCCGGATGGCGGCGACTGCGGCGTCGATCGACGAAAACTGGTCTGCCATGGGCGAATCACTCCGTCACCGATTATAGGATGGGAACAGCGGCGGCCGAGCCACCCCCTGCCGTGTGTGCCGCTTTTTTCGCCCCGGAACATGCCCGCGATGCTGGACCGTGAGGAATACATCGAGCAGGCCCACCTCTTCCGGGCCCTCGCCGAGCAGATCGCGGGGGGCGGCTCCACCCAGGAGGCGCTCCTCTCCATCGGCCAGGAGGTGCTGGCCACCTCGAAGCTGCCGATGGCGATCGACTACATGATCAGCGAGCTGAAGCTCGTCGGCACGCTCTCGACGGCGATGGCGCGGCTACGGCACTACTTCACCCCGTTCCAGACGTTCGTCATGGAGGCGGCCGAGCAGGAGGGGGGGCGGTTCGACCTCCGCACCGGATTGGCGATCCTCGAGCGCGAAGCCGGCTACCGCGCGGAGGGGGCGTCGCCGCAGGGCCTGTTCTTCTACCGCTTCGAGTGCATCTCGCGGAACCGACTCGACTATTCGCAGGGCATGGATGCCGTGGCCGACGACGACATCTTCGACGATGCCTGGCAGGGCTGGATCCACACGGTCGCCCGCCAGGTGGGGCTCATCGATCTCGCCGACCTCGTCTACGTCCGCAGCCCCGAGTACTGGCGGGTCGAGCAGCGCAGCGCCCGGCTCGCCGGCCTCGAGGGCCCCGCACCCGACCGCGTCATCCTCTTCGGCGAGAAGGAGGGGAGGATCGCCCGGGCCAACCGGGGCAAGGACCCGCTCTTCTTCTTCGCGGCGCTGCAGCGGCAGCTCGGCTACCCCGCCGTGCCGCGACCGGCCCCGATCGTTCCGGGAGCCGAGACGCCGGCCATGATGGCCCGCAGGCTCGAGCGTCTGGAGATGCGGATGAAGCTCCTCGAGGAGGAGTCGCGCGGCGGCATCGACCTGTCGCGATTCGATCCGAAGAACCCCCGTTCCTCCGGCGACCGCGGCAATGATGCGTGACGACGCCGCGGCCATCTGGACGGCCGGCATCCGCGCCGTGCAGCCCGAGAGGCTCGTCGCGTCGCGGCTGTCGCTCGACGCCGACGGCAGCCGGGTGCTCTGCGACGGGCGGCCGCTCGAGCCGCCGCTGGCGCTCGCCGACGTCGACCGCATCGTGGTGGTGGGGGGCGGCAAGGCGGCGGCGGGCCTCGCCGCCGGCATCGAGCGGCTGCTGGGCGCCGCGGTGCTCGAGCGGCATCGCGTGTCGGGGCTCGTGAGCGTGCCCGAGGGCTGCGGACGGACACTCGCGCGGATCGAGGTCCGCGAGACGCGGCCGGCGGCGGCGAACCTGCCCACGCCGGACGTGGTGCGGGCCACGCTCGAGATGCTCGATCGCGTGCGGTCGCTTGGGCCCCGCGACCTCGTGCTGGCGGTGGTGACCGGCGGCGGCTCGGCGCTCCTGGCCGCGCCACGGGAGGGAGTCACGCTCGACGACAAGATCGCACTCACGCGGCGGCTCTCCGCGGCGGGCGCCGACATCGCCACGCTCAATGCCGCACGGCGGGAGATGAGCCTCGTGAAGGGGGGCGGCCTCGCGCGGGCCTGCGCCGCCGGGAGGCTCGTCGTGCTGGCCATCTCCGACGTCGTCGGCGACGACCTCGACGTGATCGCGTCGGGCCCCTGCATGCCCCCGGCACCGCACGCCGGCGACGGCGGGTGGACGACGCCCTCCGGCTGCCACGTCAGCCACCTGCTCCTGGGCACGAACGCCACGGCCATGCAGGCGGCGGCCGCCGAGGCCGCGCGGCTGGGCTACGCGGTGGAGGTCCGTCGCGCCGTGGCCGGCCCCGCGACCGCCGACGCCACGGCCGTGGGCGCGCGGCTCGGCCGCGAGGCGGTCGCGATCGCTGCCGCCGCCGCGGCACCGCGGGCGGTGATCGAGGGGGGCGAGGCGACGGTGACGGTGCCGGCCGATCACGGCATCGGCGGCCGCAATCAGCAGACGGTGCTCGCGGCGCTCGAGGCGGTGCAACGCGACGCCGGCAGCTGGCCCGACGGTCTGCTCGTGGCCAGCATCGGCACCGACGGCGAGGATGGCCCGACCGACGCCGCGGGAGGCTTCATCGACGCGGCCGTCGCCGCCACGATCGACCGGTCGCAGCTCGACGTGCCGCGGGCGCTCGCCCGCTGCGATGCGCTGCCACTCCTCACCGCGGCGGGCGGCATCGTCCGCACCGGCCCCACCGGCACGAACGTCGCCGACCTGCGGATCGTGCTCGCGCGGCGCGACGCAGTTGGCTGACCGCGCGGCCGCGTGCAGAAATCGCCCCTCGGCTCATCCAGATCGCCTCACACCGTCAGCATCCGTGAGGGGCTGCCCGTGCCCCGAGAGCCGGCGTGAGCTGACCAGCGCAGCCCGGAGGGCGAAGCGCAGGCAGCTTCGAGTGAGCGGAGGCCTGGA
>JBILVO010000195.1:0-5691 GCA_044370415.1 Pirellulales bacterium | reverse complement strand
GCGTCGCGGCTGGGGCTCGCCGCCCTGCTTCAGTTTCTGGTGGGAGTCTACGGCGGCTACTTCGGCGCCGGCATCGGCATCCTGATGCTCGCCGTGCTCGGGCTGTTGGGCCTCGGCGACATCCACCGGCTCAACGCCGTGAAGAACGTCCTCGGCATGGCGATCAACGGCACGGCGGCCATCCTGTTCGCCGCCGGATCGCTCCTCGGCGGCGCGACCGACGTGTCGTGGCCGCACGCGGCGGTCATGGCGGTCGCCGCCGTGCTGGGAGGCCTGGCCGGCGCCGGCGTCGCCCGCAGGCTGCCGGCCACGCTGGTCCGTCGGTTCGTGGCCGCCGTCGGCTTCGGCCTCGCCGCGTACTACTTCTGGCGACGCGGTTGAGCGACGCGGCGATGGACAGGCCTCGGCCGCCCGCCTACGCTGTCGACACCGGCGACTCGCGGCCCGGTTCCTGCGGCCCGGTTCTTCCCGCGCGGCCTTGCGGTTCGCGATCCGATGCTCGTCCGAACAGACGGTCTCACGAAACGGTACGGAGCGTTCGTCGCGCTCGACGGCTGCTCGCTGGACGTTCCGCAGGGGGAGATCTTCGGCCTGCTGGGGCCCAACGGCGCCGGCAAGACGACGCTGCTGCGGCTGCTGATGGGCTACATCACGCCCGCCTCCGGCACGGCCTCCGTGGCGGGATTCGACTGCGTCCGTGAGTCACTCGAGGTGCGGGCCCGCACCGCCTACCTGCCGGGCGAGGCCCGGCTGTTCCGGCGGATGAACGGCCACCGCGTGATCGACTTCTTCGCGGGGCTGCGGGCGGGCTGCCGACGCGACTCCGCCCTCCGGCTGGCCCGGCGGCTCGACCTCGACTGTTCCCGGCAGGTGGCCCGCATGAGCACCGGGATGCGGCAGAAGCTGGCGCTGGCCGTGGTCCTGGCGACCGACGCGGCGCTGGTGATCCTCGACGAGCCGACGGCCAACCTCGATCCCACGGCGCGGGCGGAGGTGCTGGCGCTGGTGCTGGAGGCCCGCGCGGCCGGCCGCACCGTGATCTTCTCGTCGCACGTCCTTTCCGAGGTGGAGGAGACCTGCGACCGTGTGGCGATCGTGCGGGCGGGCACGCTGGTGCACGAGCAGTCGCTGGAGCACCTGCGGCGCTGCCACAGGATCAGGGCGCGGCTGCGCGGCGGCCTCGGCGCGGTTCCCGCCGCGCTCGCGGAGAGCGTGTCGGTCGTCGAGCAGGGGGACGGCACGGTCGTCATGGAGGCCGGCGCGTCGCTGGCGCCGCTGCTCGGCTGGCTGGCCACGCTGCCGCTCGACGAGGTGCGGGTCGAGCCGGTGGGACTCGCCGCCGTCTACGACCGGTTCCACCGCGCCGGCGAGCGTGCCCCGGCAGAAAACGTCGCGCACGGCGACTCCCCTTCCGAACTCGCGGGTCGTCGCAGCAGGTGACTCGAGACGGCTCCACCAGGGCGGCGACCGTCGCCGAGCGCGGGGGGACTGCTACACTGCCGTCATGTGGAACACGGCCATCTGGAAGAAGACGTGGGGCGACCAGCGGGTGCTCGTCCTGTCGCTGACGGCACTCTGGGCGGTGTTTCCCTTCATCTACATCTGGCTGTCGGCGCAGATCCCGATGCCGGCCTTCCAGGACGTGCTCCTGCGGGCGATCCCCAAGGATTGGCAGCGGCTCTCGGGCGTACCGTTTTCGGAGGTGGCGACGCACGCCGGCCGCGTGGCACTCGCGTTCGTGGACCCGGTCGTGGTGCTTGCCGCCACGGTCTGGGGGATCACCCGCGGCAGTGACGCCGTCTCCGGACAGCTCGAGCGCGGCACGATGGAGATGGTGCTCGCGTCGCCGGTGCGGCGGACGGCGGTGTTCGTGACGCAGGCCGTCGCGACGACGGCGGCGGCCGCGGTCCTCTGCGGGGTGCTGTTCGCGGCCGTGAGCGCGGCGATCACGCTCGGGCCGTGGGCCGGCAAGGTCGATCCCCTGCGGTTCCTGCCGCCGGCGGCCAACGTGTTCGGTCTCATGGTCTGCATCGCCGGCATCGCGGCCTGCGTCTCGGCCGCCGACAGCTATCGCTGGCGGACGGTCGGCATCCTCTGCGGCTTCTACGTCGTGTCGCTGCTCGCAAAGCTCGTGGGCCGGATGAGCAGGAGTCTGTCGTGGGTCGGCTACGTGTCGGTGCTCAACGCCTACGAGCCGCAGCGTCTGGTCGGCGATCCCGCGGAGTCGTGGCGGCTGCTCGCGGCCTACGACGCCGTGCTGATCGGCGTGGGTGTGGCGGCCTACGCGGTGGGGGCGGTGCTGTTCGCGAAGCGGGACCTGCCCGCGCCGTTGTGAGCCGTTGCCGGCCGGGGCGGTGCCGCTGCGACGCGGGGCCGATTCGACCCGGGGGAGATTCCGATGGCAGCCGGAAGGCCTCGCGGCCCATACTATTGACGAGGCGTGACGTGGCGGCCCGGGGCCGTCGTCAGAGAGGAGGCCCGTCGATGAGGAGCAACATGGGTGTGTCGAGCGGTTCGTCGGTCTGGCGGCTCGTGCCGTGGGTCGCGCTGGCGATCCTGGCCGGCTGGATGGCGTGTGGCGGTGTGGCGACCGCGCAGCCGGACGCCGACGATGCCTCCCCTGGCCAGAAGGATCTCGACGCTGCGATCGACGCGAAGCTGTCGGCCGACGACATCGACGACTACGCGAACGTGCTCGACCTCTGCCGCCGGGCGATCGCCAAGGGGCTGGCGGAGGATCAGAAGCGTTTCGCCGAGGATCTCTACACCGACACGCTCATCTATCGGGCCGGCCGGATCGTGCAGGCCATCTACAACGTCGAGCGGCCCGACAGGCAGTGGCCCCGGCTGCGGTCGTTCGCCATGCGCGACCTCAACGAAGTGGTCGAGAGGAATCCCGAGCTGGGCGAGGCCCAACTCATGATCGCCCAGCTGGAGAGCCTGCCCGGCGGCGACCGCGAACGGGCCCGAGCGGCGGCCCAAAAGGCCATCGAACTGCTGCCCGACGACCGGCTGCAGTCGGCGCAGGCCCACGCCGTGCTCGGCACCATGGCCGACGACGATGATCGCGATGAGCGGCTGTCGCACTACGACAAGGCGGTCGAGCTCGCGCCCGGAGACAAGGACATCCGCCGGGCCCGCGGCCTCTTCCACCTGCTCCAGGAGAATTTCGCCGAGGCCCAGGCCGATCTCGAGGCGGCGGCCGAGGCCGACCCCGAGGACGCGTCGCTGCAGGAGGCGCTCGGGCTGGCGCTGATGATGGACGAGAAGCTGGACGCTGCTCGGGAGGCCTTCGACCGCGCGCTCAAGCTCGACCCCGACTCGGCCAGTGCGCTCTTGCAGCGGGCGCGGCTGCGGGCACTGCGCGGCGACCGGCCCGAGGCGATCGCCGACCTCGACAAGGCCATCGGCATCGCACCCGACGAGGCGCTGCTGCTGGTGCTGCGGGCGCGGATCCATCAGCAGTCGGGCGACTCGGCCCGGGCAGCCGCCGATCTCGAACGGGTGCTGGAGAAGACCCCCGACCATCCGGCGGCATTGGAGCTGCGTGGGCTGATCGCGGCGGACAAGCAGGACTTTGCCGCGGCGATCCGCGACTTCCGCAGGCTCGTGTCCCAGCGACAGGACGACGTGGTGCTCGTCGGCCAGCTCGGCACCCTCTACCTGATGGCGAAGCAGCCACGGCAGGCGATCAAGCGTTTCTCCCGCGGCCTCGAGATCGACGAGAACAACTTTCCCTGCCGCCGCGGCCGCAGCGACGCCGAGATTTCAATCGGCGACCATGCCGCGGCGTTGGCCGACCTGGAGAAGGCGCTCACGCTCCAGCCCGAGGATTCCGGCGTGCTCAACAACCTGGCCTGGCTCCTGGCGACCTCCCCCGACGACGCGATCCGCGATGGCAAGCGGGCCATCGAGCTGGCCACGAAGGCGTGCGAGGTGACGGAGTGGAAGCAGCCGCACATCGTCAGCACGCTCGCCGCGGGGTATGCCGAGTCGGGCGACTTCGACTCCGCCCGCAAGTACAGCCAGCGTGCCGTCGACGGCGAGGACGTGGCTGCCGAGGTGAAGCAGCAGCTCGAGGGGGAATTGGCCAGCTACCAGGCCGGCAAGCCGTGGCGCGAGCGGCAGGAGCAGGAGGAGCGGCCTCTGGAAGGGGATGCCGCCGCCGCAGATGAAGACCGCGGCGCCGCAGCGGAGCCGGCTCCCGCCCCGGCAGCCGCGAGCAATCGCCGCCCCTTCGACTGAGTCGCGCCCTTCGGGCCACGGCCCGGACGGCTCGCGTCACCGCGATGCGGCCGCAGCGTTCTGCTCGGCCAGCGCGGCGTCGTGGCGGACCGCAGCCCGGGCCGCGGCGGCCAGGTCACCCGCCCGCTGCCAGGCGCGGTAGGCGAGCATCTCCGCGGCGACCGTCTTGTCGGGCCGCTCGTCCGCCGTGGCCCGCACGGCGATCCGTTCGGCTGCCATGGCCAGGCCGGCGGCACGGGGGGCATCGAGCCCGCGCAGCGGGATCTGCTTGAGCGACCTGAGTTCCGCGTCGATCGCGTCAAAGTTGTAGGCGACCGAGGCGGCGGCGATCGCCCTGGCCACGAGGCTCGCCTGGCCCGACGCCTCACCCAGTCGCCGCGACTCGTCCAGAAGGAGCCAGCAGATCGCGCGGTCCTGCTCGGTGCCCGCCGCGGCCAGCAGCGTCTCGGCGGCGTGCCTGGCACCGGCCGCCGACGCGGCGTGGGAGAGCGGCTCGCGGAACCGTCTGCGGAACTCCGGCCGCGCGACGGCGATGTCCTGCGCCGTGGGCAGGGCCGTCGCAGCGGCAGCGGCGCCGAGCTGCCGCATGGCGGGCCGCTCAGGCTGGTCCGTGGCCGGCGCTGCGGCATCCGGCGCGTCGCCTCGCACCGCGCGCGGTGCCGCCGCCAAGCAGCAGCAGAGGCAGCAGAGGATCACAGGCAGCGAGCGCATGGGGCATCCGCGGGGAAGCCTTCATGCTACATCGGCGCGGAGACGCGGCGTCAGCGGCCGGGGTAGTAGTGTGACAGGTTCTGGAAGGTCGAGGCGTGCCCCGTGGGGCGGATCGACTCGCTGGCCCGGATTGGCGCTCGCTGGATGTTCCGCACCTGGCCCTGCAGCTGCGAGATCTGTCGCGACTGCTGCATGCCCGTCTGCATCTGCCTCTGCACCTGTTGCTGCTGCTGCACCAGTCCCTGCATGGCGCCCAGCGTGGCCCCGGTCAGGGGGTTGCTGCCCTGGAAGCCGAGCGCCGTGTAGGGGCTCAGCGTCGGCCGCTTGTAGATGTTGGCGAACGGCGGATTGGAGCCGTTGGTCCCGCCGCCCACCGGCCCCTGTGCGGCCGCGTTGCTCCCGGATGCTAGGCAGGCCGCGGTGAGGCCGGCCAGGAGCAGCAGGGTCGGGCGGGAAAATCGTCGCCGGTCGGAGCGATGCATGGTCTGTCTCCTGTGATCGAACCCTTCCACCCTACACCACCGCGTGTTTCGCCGCACGCGGGCCGTGGCCCGCATCGCCCCGCCGGCCGCGGCGGGTCATTGCTCCGCGGTTCCCAGGCTGGCGATCGCCCGGTCCATCAGGACCCTCAGGGCCGCCTTCACGAGCGGCTTGTCGTGGATCCAGGCGGCGAACTCCTCGCCGTGGGCCGCATAGAGGTCACGCAGCCAGTCGGGAGCCTCGGTCAGCATCCAC
>JBILVO010000075.1:0-18030 GCA_044370415.1 Pirellulales bacterium | reverse complement strand
GCCTCCGAGCAGCAGCAGGCCGATCGCGCCGAAGAGGGCGAACTTCGGATTCGGCACGCCCTCCCGCGCCATGTAGTCCACCGTCGAGCTGAACTGCGGGATCTTGCTGGTGACCGCGCTGTACACGAACACCGCCGCCAGGAGCATCCGGGCGACGAGTGACAGCGCGCCCTGCATGGCCGTCGTGAGCTGGTCCATGATCGCATGCTCCTGCGGACTCTCCGCGGCCCACGCCGCAGTCGAACCGAGATCGTCGCGAACCGGGCGATCCCGGGCAAGACCGGCTTCAGGGCGATCTGGGGCGTTCTTTGCCCGTGGAGACGTCGCCGGCGATGACCCGGTCGTTGCCGCTGTCGGCGATCACGAGCCGTCCCTGCGGATCGATGCAGCAGCCGTGGGGCCGCAGGAGCTGCGTGGCGAGCAGGTCGGCGCCGACGTCCGCGCCGCCGCGCGGCGGCATGCCGGCCACCAGGTCGATCGTGCCGGCGACGGGATCGTACCGCCGGATGCAATGGTTTTCGGTGTCGGCGATGAGCACGCGGCCCTGCCGGTCGAGCGACACGTACTTCGGCCCGGCGAGCCGCGCGGCGACGGCCGGCCCGCCGTCACCCTCGTAGCCCGCCTTGCCCGACGCGTTGACGACAACGCGGACCGTCCCGCCCTTGATCTCCACCAGCGCGTTGCCCTCGCGGAGCGCCAGATAGATCGTGCCGTCGGCGGCCATGCAGGCCGCGCGGGGACCGGCCAGCGGCGTCTCCAGCGGCTTCGCCCCGTCGACCGGCTTGCCGGGGGTGCCGTTGCCGACGATCGTCGACACGCCGCGGCTCGCCAGATCGATCTGTCGCAGCCGGGAGTTCTTGATGTCGGCGACCAGGAGCGCCGTGCCATCGGGCGTGAGCGAGCAGCAGTAGGACTGATTGAACTCGGCGTCGACGGCCGGACCGCCGTCACCGGAGAATCCCGGCTTCCCAGTGCCGCCGAAGCCGCGGACGGTGCCCTGCACCGGATCGAACGCCCACACGCGGCTGGCGTAGGTGTCGGCGACGTAGATGATGCCGTCGGGGCCGACGGCCACGTCATGCAGCCCCTTGAACTTCACCTCGCGCGGATCGGTGGTCGTCTGCGGCGGCAGGGGCTGCTTCGCATCTGACTGGTGGAATGCACCGGCGACAAACTCCACCCGCGACGCCGCCCCGGGCTCTCCCGGCTTCACGATGCGGAAGAGCCGGTTGCCCCGCGTGTATTCCACGCCGTAGAGCGTGCCCGCGGCGTCGTACGCCACGGCGAAGGGCTCGTTGACAAGTTCGGCTTTGGCCGCCTTCTCCGTGCGGCCCGCTGCCGAACCGGCGAGCACCGCGACCTCCGCCCGGGCCGGCCGCTCGCAGGGGCATGCAGCCGCACAGGCGGCGGCCAGGAGGCTCGGCACACACCTGAAAAATCGCGTCATGTGGCACCTGTGAAGCGGAACGCCGCCGGGGAGTCGGGGACGTTTTTTTGGGCTACTATATAAGGACTCGTGCCGGTGCGGCCGCGGATTCGAACTACGGATCCGGGCTGCTGACGGCCGACAGGATGGTAGCGGATCGCCGCCACCACCCGAAACACGTCGCGACGCGGTGCCTCGCATGCGAGTTCCCCACTCCCTTACGCGTCCCGCACTCCGCCGGCCAGCTGCGTGGATGCCAGCTGCGTGGCTGACGGCCGCGAGGCCGGCCGTGCTGCTGGCATGCCTGGCGATCCCCGCCACCGCCGCACCGCCGGATGCAGACGACCTGCGGTTCTTCGAGGCCAAGGTCCGCCCGGTGCTCGTCGAACGCTGCGTCGGCTGCCACGGCCCCGACAAGCAGAAGGCGGGCCTGCGGCTCGACAACCTCGTCGGAGTGCTCCGCGGCGGCGAATCGGGGCCGGCGATCGATCTCGCCGACGCCAACGCCAGCAACCTCGTCGCCGCCATCCGCCACGAGTCGTGGGAGATGCCGCCCGACGGCAAGCTCCCCGACGACCAGATCGACGCGATCGTCGCCTGGGTGAACCGCGGCGCAGCGTGGACCGGCTCGCCGCCTGCCGCCGAGCTGCTCGCAGCCGGTCTTCCAGAAGCGGATGACGACCCGCCCGCCACCGGCCCGAAGAAGCGTTTCAAGAAGAGTGGCATCACCGCGGAGGATCGCGGGTTCTGGGCGTTCCGGCCGGTGGTGCGACCCGCGCTGCCCGCGTTGCCCGCCGGCGACTCGCTCCCCCGGGAACTCGCGCGGCCGCTCGTCCACAACGCCGTCGATCACTTCATCCTCGCGCGTCTGGCGGCGGAAGGAATCGAGCCCGTGCCCGAGGCCGACCGCCGCACGCTCATCCGGCGGCTCTTTTTCGATCTCGTCGGCATGCCCCCCGCCCCGGCCGACGTGGACTCGTTCGTCAACGACCCATCCTCCGATGCCTACGACCGCCTCGTCGACCGGCTGCTCGCCGACCCGCGGTACGGCGAGCGCATGGCCCGCCACTGGCTCGACGTCGCCCGCTACGCGGAGAGCGACGGCTACCGGCAGGACGCCTTCCGGCCCACGGCCTGGCGGTATCGCGACTACGTCGTGCGGGCTTTCAACGCCGACATGCCGTACGACCGGTTCGTCCGCGAGCAGCTCGCCGGCGACGAGATCGCCCCCGACGATCCCGACGCCGTCGCCGCCACCGGCTTTCTTCGGCAGACTCCCTACGAATACAACATCGCCGACATCGAACGCTCGTGGGCCGAGGTGCTCAACGAGGTCACCGACGTCACGGGCGACGTCTTCCTGGCGATGGGCGTGGGCTGCGCCCGCTGCCATGACCACAAGTTCGACCCGATCCTGCAGCGCGACTACTACCAGCTGCAGTCCTTCTTCGCCGGCCTGCGCTGGCGGGACGACGTGCCGCTCGTGACGCCGGCCGAGGTCGCCGCGAGAACCGACGCCCAACGGGCGTATATGGCGAAGGTCGCTGACCTGAAAGCCCGGCTCCGCGCCATCGAAGAGGCCGCCACCACGGAGAAGGCATGGGCCGGCAAGCTGCCCGCCAACCGGTATCCGCCCGAGATCCAGGCGATGGTGCTGACGCCGCCGAGCAGGCGCACGCCGCGCGAGGAGCAGCTGGCGCTCTTCGCCATGCGGCAGCTGACGTTCACCCCGGCCGGCCTGCCCGACGACGAGCGGGCCCGCTACGAGGCGATCGCCAAGGAGCTGGCCGAGTTCGAGGAGGCGCACCGCGGCGACAGGCCCGAACCGGCGCCGACCACGCTCACCGTGGGTGACGTGGGGCCGATCGCGCCGCCGACCACCATCGCCGGCTCGGCAGACGCAGCGCCGGTCGAGCCGCGGATTCCGACCGTGCTCGGCGGCGACCTGCCCGCGATCGCGCCGCCCGCCGGCGGCTCGACCGGCCGCCGCGCGGCGCTGGCCCGCTGGATCGCCTCGCCCGACAACCCGCTCACCGCCCGCGTGCTGGCCAACCGGCTCTGGCAGTGGCACTTCGGCCGCGGCCTCGCGCCCAACACGAGCGACTTCGGCCAGCTTGGCGGGACGCCGAGCCACCCCGAGCTGCTCGACTGGCTGGCCGCCGAGTTCGTCTCGAGCGGCTGGAGCATCAAGCACCTGCAGCGGCTCATCGTCACGAGCGCCGCCTATCGCCGCAACGCCCACCCGGGCACGACCGGGTCCGCCGCGGCCGCATCCGACCCGCACAACGCGTTCGTCTGGCGGTTCGACTGCCGGCGGCTCGACGCCGAACAGGTCCGCGACGCGGCGCTCGCGGTGGCGGGCGACCTCGATCCGACGGCGGGCGGCCCGAGCGTGCCGCCGACGAAGCCGCGGCGCGGGATCTATACGACAGTCTTGCGGAACACGCGCGACGCGATCTGCGACGCCTTCGACTCCCCCGACGGCTACACCAGCTGTGCGCAGCGCAACACCACCACCACGCCGATGCAGTCGCTCTTCCTCATCAACGGCGACTGGATGCTCGCGCGGGCCCGCTCGCTGGCCCTGACCCTCGACCGTTCCGGCATCACCGACGACCGGCAGCTGGCCGCCGAGGCGATCCGCCGGGTCACCGGCCGCGAGCCGACCTCCCCGCGGCTCGACGCCGCAGTGCGATTCCTCGCGGAGCAGCGGAGCCGGCTCGACGACGGCTCCTCGACGCTCTCGATGGCGCTGGCCCAGCGGATGCCGCAGCGGGAAGGCCGGGCGGCCGTGATCGATCCGGCGATGCCGGCGGCGGTGATGACGGTGCCCGGCAGCAAGCCGGAGGGGGAGAGGAAGCCCGGAGAGGCGGCGGCGAAGCCGCCCGACGGCCCCTTCCCCGTGGCCGACTTCACGATCGAGGCCCACGTGATCCTGCAGTCGCTCTTCGCCGATGCGACGGTCCGCACGATCGCCTCGCAGTGGACCGGCAGCCCGAAGCAGCCCGGCTGGTCGTTCGGCGTGACGAGCGAGAAGTCGAAGTATCGCCCCCGCAACCTCATCATCCAGCTGGCCGGCGGCGGGTCGGGTGAATCCGACGGGTATGCGGTGGTGCCGTCCGACATCCATCTCGACCTGCAGCGGCCCTACTACGTCGCCGCGAGCGTGAAGGTGTCGGACCCCGCCGACCGCAGCGTGACGTTCTACGTGCAGGACCTCTCCGACAACGACGCGCCGCTCGTCGTGAAGCGTGTGGAGCATCCCTTCGGTGGCACGTATGCCCCGCCCTGCGCTTTCGCCATCGGGGGCCGCGACACGGCAGCCGACGCCAAGGCGGACGGCGGCCGCAGCGTGTGGGACGGCCTGATCGACGACGTGCGGCTCTCCGTCGGCGCACTCGGCCGCGGCGACCTGCTCTGGGAACGCGGTGCCGGCGGCAAGGTCGTCGGCTTCTGGACGTTCGAGGAGGCGCCGGGCTTTGCCGAGGACGCCTCCGGCCAGGGACGGTCGCTCGCCCGCGGCGGGATGACGCTGCCGCCGGTCCGTGACCTGCGCCGCTACGAGTCACTCGTCGACCTCTGCCACGTGCTCTTCAATTCCAGCGAGTTCCTCTACGTCGAGTAGCCGCGCTGCCGGCACCTTCCGGAGTCCTCCCATGTCGACGCTCGCCCGCGACTACAGCCTCCGCCACCACGGCCTCCCGCACCACGCTGCCGCCACGTCGCGGCGCGAGTGGCTCGCGCACGCCGGCGCCGGATTCGGTGGCCTGGCGCTGGCCTCGCTCGTCGGCGGTGAGGCCGCGCGGGCATCCAGCCCCGATCCCCTCGCGCCGCGGCGACCGCACCATCCGGCCCGCGCGAAGAGTGTGATCTTCCTCTTCATGGAGGGAGGTCCGAGCCACCTCGACCTCTTCGACCCGAAGCCGCTCCTCAGAACGCTGGCGGGCAGCAGGCTGCCGGAGAGCTTCGGCAAGGTGATCACGGCGATGGGCGAGGTCGGCTCGCCGCTCCTGGCCGACCAGCGGACGTGGGCGCAGCACGGCCGATCGGGCACGTGGGTGAGCGACTGGCTGCCGCACACCGCGGAGATCGTCGACGAGATCGCGGTGATCCGCTCCTGCGTGGCCGACGGCATCAACCACTCCGGCGGCGTCTGCCAGATGAACACCGGCGCCGTGATCGGCGGCCGGCCGAGCCTCGGTGCCTGGGTGACCTACGGCCTCGGCAGCGAGAACGCCGACCTGCCGGCCTTCGTGGTGATGCAGGACAACGACGGCCAGGTGGTGAACGGCCCACGGAACTGGGGCACCGGCTTCATGCCGGCGGTCTACCAGGGGGCCAGGATCAGCGGCGGCACGCCTCCGATCCCGAACCTCTTCACGCCGCAGGGCGTGGGCATGGCGCGGCAGCAGGCGAAGCTCGACCTACTCGACGAGTTCAACCGGGAGTTCGCCGCCGCCGTGCCGGAACAGACGGAACTCGAGGCCCGCATCCGCAACTACGAACTCGCCTTCCGCATGCAGGCCGCCGCCCCGCTGGCGGTGAACCTCGACGAGGAGACGCAGGAGACGCAGCAGCTCTACGGGCTCGACAAGAAGGAGACGGCCGCCTTCGGCCGCAACTGCCTGCTCGCCCGCCGGCTGGTGGAGCGGGGCGTGCGGTTCGTGCAGCTCTACCACGGGGCGGGCAGCAAGTGGGACAGCCACGCGAAGATCGAGAAGAACCACACCGATCTGTGCAAGCAGATGGACCAGCCGGTCGCGGCGCTCATCAAGGACCTGCGGCGGCGCGGGCTGCTCGACTCGACCCTCGTGGTCTGGGGGGGCGAGTTCGGCCGCACGCCGATGAGCGAGAAGGGGGACGGCCGCGACCACAACCCGACCGGCTTCACGATGTGGATGGCCGGCGGCGGCGTGCCGGGAGGCATCACCGTGGGATCGACAGACGAGCTGGGGCTGCGGGCGGTCGACGATCGCATGCACGTGCACGACCTGCACGCCACGATACTGCACCTGATGGGGCTCGACCACATGGGCCTCGTCTACACGTTCAAGGGCCGACCGGAGCGGCCCACGCTCAACGAGGGCGAGCCCAACCACCGGCTGGTGGGCTGACCGCCTCCCCCCGCGTACAATCCGCGGCGTCCGGCGGATCACGCCGGCGCAGGAATCCGCCCCGGGGAGGCACGCACGGATGGCAGACACACCGCAGCCGGCGTCGGCCCGCGTTCTCGACGACGCGCACGCCGCGACCTACCGGCACGAGGGCTACGTCATCGTCCGCGGTCTCTTCGATGCCGCCGAGATCGATCTGTTGCGGCGGGCCGCGAAGGAAGACCGCGAGCTCGACCGGCACTCGTTCGGCCGGGCCGACGGCGAGGGGGGCACGGTGCGGCTCTCGCTGTGGAACCATCCGGGCGACGGCATTTACGGCATGTTCGCCCGCTGCGAGCGGATGGTGCGGTCGGCCGAGAAGCTGCTCCAGGGGGAGGTCTACCACTACCACTCGAAGATGATCATGAAGGACGCCCGGGTGGGGGGCGCGTGGACCTGGCATCAGGACTACGGCTACTGGTACCAGAACGGCGTGCTCTGGCCGCTCCTCACCAGCGTGTCGATCGCGGTCGATCGGTCGACGAAGGAGAACGGCTGCCTGCAGGTGATCCCGCGGTCGCACGAACTCGGCCGGATCGAGCACGTTCTCAGCGGCGACCAGGCCGGCGCCGACATGGAGCGGGTGACCGCGGTGCTCGAGCGGCTGCCGCTGGTGCACTGCGAGATGGAGCCCGGTGACGCGATCTTCTTCCACTCGAACCTCCTGCACCGCTCCGACATGAACCGCTCCGACGAGCCCCGCTGGTCGATGATCTGCTGCTACAACGCGCGGCGGAACGACCCCTACAAGGACTCCCACCACCCGCGTTACACGCCGCTCTCCGTCGTGCCCGACGCCACGATCAAGGAGGTCGGCATCCGCCGGTTCGCCGACGATGCGAGCGACGTCGCCTGGCTCGCCGGCGACAAGGACCGCTCGGCCCGCGCGCTGGACAAGGGCAACTGACGCGGCGACGCTCCCCGCGAATCATCGGGGGGGCGCGCTGTCGGCCGCGAAGATCCCCTCGATGACCGGTCCCTGGGCGTGCAGGTGGGCGTCGACGGGCACGCCGAACATCGGCAGCCCGGGCCCCAACAGCATGAGATCGACGTCCGGGTGCGTCGTGAACGTCTTGAGCACGCTTCCAGTGTGCCTGTCGACGTGGGCGATGGCGCCGCGGAGCTCGACGCCGGTGATCTTCCGCACGTGGGTCGCCAGGGCGTCGAAAGAGTGCTCGAAGAGATAGCGATGAAACGCGTCCACCCGCGCGGCACCGGCTTCATCGTGGCAGAGGCGGCGTTCCGCGTCGGTGAATGCCTCGTGGAGCGTCACCACCATCCAGTCACCGTCGGCGACGACGGTGACGCTGGTCGGTGATCTGCCGACCAACAGATTCTCGAACGTACCGGCGGCCTGGGCCACGTGACGGGCCAGCCGCTTCGCCGAGGGGCATGTTTTCGATGTCATGGTGATCTCGTGTGACGGAGCTCCTTGGGGGGACGACCACGGCGTCCGAAGCCAACGAAAAAAGCCGGCGTGAAAGAAGGCCCTGAGGCTCTCTCTCACGCCGGCTTACGCTGCGACGAACCCGCCGGCACCGCCGGCCTGTCCCTCGACTCGTCTTCCGTCTTCGCGACGATCTAATCAGCCTGTTCCACAGAACGCTGGCCGTTTAGGACCATCGCTCTCGACGAAACGGCGGGCAGTATAACGCACAGCCTACGCAAGGCAAGCAAGCGTTGCGGCGCGCGGCACCGCCTCCGTTCGAGCCGCGGATGCCGGCACGTGCACCACCGGCGAAGTCAGTGCGTCGCCGGTTCGTCGCTCGCCGCTGCTGCGAAATCACGGCGCCCGCGAGCGACCGCGGGCCCGCGGCGACGGTCGGCGATCGCACTTTGGCTCAACAACAGACCCTCCGGCCGCCGAATGAAGAGCAAGACACCCACCCCCTCCTTGGTGGGGAACGCCTCGGGGGCGGCAAAGCAGCGGCGAAAACCCGTGTTTTTCCAGGATCATCCATGAAATCCCCCGGCGAGATCGAGGCCGCCGTCTGCGTCGCCGTGACCCGCTTCGAGCGGGAATTCATGGGCCGCGGCCCGCGGCACGTCGACGCGCACCTGATCGGCAACAGGCTGCTCGTCCGCCTCGAGGGCTCTCTCACCGCGGCCGAGGAATGGCTGATCGCCGCCCACGGAAGCAACGATTCCAACGGCCGCGGAGCAGAACTGCTCAAGCAGCTCCGCAGCCACCTCGTTCGCGCCGGCCAGCCGATCCTCGAGTCGCTCGTCCGAGACGCCACGGGAACACCGACGATCAGCATGCACTACGACATCAGCGCCACCACCGGCGAGGAGATGCTCGTGCTCACGCTGGCTTCGGTGCCGGAGTGCCGGACGCGCAAGCGGGGCCAAGCGTAGGGCGCACGGGGGTTGTGGAGCGTGGCACGCGGCCGCCGGCGTCGCAACCCGCGCCGTCCCCGAGCCGTGTCGGCCTCGAACGCCCCACACGGCGCAGGCACGGCTTCGCACGAAGTGTCCACGACGCCACGTCGCGGAGGCCTGCACCGCCTCGCCGCCACTTGATTCCCGGTCGAACTCCTCCCGAGAGTGCCGGTGTCCGCGGTATCGCAGAAGCGATGACGCTGCAAGGAAGAGGCTCCCGGGCGCCGGCTGAACGGCCGGCTGATGTTCCTCCCCTTCCTTAGGAGCGCTTTCATGACGCTGGCCGCTGAACAGGAACTGACGCACCTCGGTGAGACGACCGGGTGCGCTGATCACGATCACGACCTCATCCACGAGCTCAGCCGCAGGCTCGACAGCCTCTGGCGGTACGACCAGTACATCGCCAACGCACAGTGGCGGGACGAGCTGCGGCAGTTCTGGGCCGACGCCAAGGCCAACGAGAAGCAGGCGATCCAGCGGCTCAAGGAGCTGATCGCCTGCGAGGTCCGCAACGACTGTTTTTGACGTGGCCCGCGGGAGCAGGCCGCCCGGCCCCGCGTGCTCACCGCTGATCGTCTTGTGTCCGTTTCTTCACCCTCGATGCCCTGAAAAGGAGACCGTCCCATGTTTCTCACCCCTTTTCGCATGAAGCGGGCCACCGGCATGGAGCCGTTTGCAACGTCGTCACTCGCCGATTTCCGTGACGACATGAACCGGATGCTGGAGGGCTTCCTCGGCCGGGCATCGCTGCCCGTCGCCTGGCAGGAGGGGACCGAGGCCGCCAGCCTGATCCCCGCCATCGACGTGTCGGAGACCGAGACGGCGATCCAGGTGCGGGCGGAACTGCCGGGCATCGAACCCGCCGACGTGGATGTCAACGTCTCCGAGGACCGCCTGGTGATCTCCGGCGAGAAGAAGTCGACGAAGACCGCGACCGGCAACGGGTTCACGCACCGCGAGATCCGCTGCGGCAGCTTCAGCCGCTCGATCCCGCTGCCCGAGTCGGTCGATCCTACGAAGGTGTCGGCGAAGTACGACAATGGGATGCTCACCGTGGAGCTCGCCAAATCGCCCACCGCCACCTCGCGCAAGGTGCCGGTCCAGACGAAGTGACGCGCCCGCGAAGTGACACGCCCGCGGTGCGGCGGTGCCATGCGCCGCCGTACCGCGATGCCCTTTTCCCATCAGGAGACTTCCCATGTCGTGCAGCACGTTTCTCGATCGCGAACAGGCCGGCTGGATGCTCGTGGCCCGGCTGCGCGACCGCGGCCTCTCCAGCCCGACCACGGAGCGGCCGCTGGTGCTCGCGATTCCCCGTGGAGGCGTGGAGGTCGGCGCCGTGCTGGCCCGCGGACTGGCCGCCGACCTCGACGTGGTGCTCGCCCGCAAGCTGCGGGCGCCGCACCAGCCGGAGCTGGCGCTGGGCGCCGTGTCGGAGGGGGGCGAGGTCTACCTCAACCACTTCGCCGCGGCCCTGACCGACGCCGGGGAGTCGTGGATCGAGGCCGAACGCACCAGGCAGATGGCCGAGATCGCCCGGCGGCGGGCCATGTTTCGCGCGGTGCGGCCGCAGGCCCCGATCGCGGGCCGCACGGTGATCGTCACCGACGACGGCCTGGCCACCGGCGCGACGATGATCGCGGCCCTGCGCACGGTGCGGGCCGCCGGGCCCGCCCAGCTCATCGTGGCCCTGCCGGTGGCCCCCGCCGATCGGCTCACCGCGATCGAGCCCTTGTGCGATCGGGTCGAATGCCTGCAGCAGCCGCGGGACTTCCTCGCCGTGGGCCAGTTCTACCGGTCGTTCGACGAGGTCACCGACGACCGCGTCGTCGAGCTGCTCCGCGACTTCGGCTCCGCCTCCTCGCGGTGGGTCGAGCAACCTGAAGCCGACGCCGCACGACGGACGCCGGCGCTGGCCGCAACGTCGTCCGGTGGGGTCCGCAGCGGCAATGCGAAGGATTCGTAGCGGTCAGCGGTGGCCCTGCGCTCGAAACGCCAAGGAAGTCGCGGACAAACGCCCACCTCGATCGCCGCGGTCAGCCACTCGGCCGGCGCCGCAGTAGGTGCACCGACGACGCCTGCGGCCCCCGCTCCCCCTCCTCTTCCGTGAAACGCACGGGCATCCCCACGGCTGCCTGACGGAGCACATCGGCATCGACGGCGTGCTCGTGGAAATAGATCTCACGGCCGTCCGGCGTCTCCAAAAATCCGTAGCCCCGCTCCGGAAACAGCCTGGTGATCCTCCCCCTGGCCCTGCCGGCGTGCCGCTTCACGTCGCCCCGTTGCCGTCGGGCGTGGTCCTCCAACCGCCGCTTGGCGGCGAGAAACGCGTCGCGCATCGCGACATAGACGTCTTCGTGGGAGTGGTCGAGCGGATGATCGTGGTTCACGACGACATCCGCGCCCGGCACGACGACGTCCACGCGGATCGACCACAGCCTCCCGGACCGGCTGTGGCGATGGGGCTGGGCCACCACCACGTGGCAGCCCGTGATCCGATCGTGGAACGCCTCCAAATCGGCGACGTGTTCGAGCGCCGCGTCGCGGACATGCTCGTCGACCGGAATATCGTCAAAGGTCACCGTCGGCTGTGTCTGCATGGCAGCCTCCTCTCGATGTTCTCGCCAGGGCGTTGCACGCAGCCTGTCACTCGCAGGAGGTGCCCAACGCACGGAAACGCACCGGAACTCTACGCACGCACCGCGTGTCAGACACGGGCCGCCGTCGGCGGCGGGCGTGCCGCGGAGATCCGGTCACCCTCGCGGCAGAGTCTGCCAAGTGTCCGGTACCGCGGTCGGACGTTCCGCCGCAGCCGCGGGAAGCGGCCGTGCGTGCGCCCCCGCCGCGCATACATTTTCGCCATCGCGGGCAGGGACGCGGCGTTTCCATTCCGTTCACCGCGGACAACGCCCATGATCACCGCCGCCCCCTGCTTCGTCGCCGAGATCCAGATTCCTGCGATCGCCCGATCTGGCCGGCCGCTCGCGCTTCCCGGCTCGCTCGCCATACCGCCCGATCCCGTGGGCCTCGTGATCTTCGCCCACGGCAGTGGCAGCAGCCGCACCAGCCCCCGCAACGCACACGTGGCCGCGCGGCTCAACGAGGCGTTTCTGGCAACGCTGCTCTTCGACCTGCTCACGCCGGAGGAGGCCGTCGACAGCCTCAACGTCTTCGACATCGGCCTCCTCGCCGACCGTCTCTGCGCCGCGATCACCGTCGTCGCGTCCCAGCAGCCGACGGCCGCGTTCGCGATCGGCCTCTTCGGCGCGAGCACCGGTGCGGCGGCCGCGCTCGTGGCGGCCGCGCAGGAGCCCCGCGTGGCCGCGGTCGTCTCCCGCGGCGGGCGGCCCGACCTCGCCGGCCCGGCGCTCCGCCGCGTCCGCGCCCCCACGCTGCTGCTCGTGGGCGACCGCGACGACGACGTGCTCGCGCTCAACAGGCAGGCCCTTGCCGAGCTGCAGTGCGACAAATGCCTCACGCTCATCCCCGGCGCCAGCCACCTCTTCGAGGAGCCCGGCACGCTCGACGACGTCGCCGCGCATGCCTGCGAGTGGTTCTGCCGCCACATCCGGAGTCCCGCACCATGACCGTGGCATCGCCCACCGCCCTTCCCGAGCTGGCACCGCTGACACCGGCGCTGCTGCACGCGCTGCTGGCCGCCCGGGCCGAGCCGAGCGTGTCGATCTACCTGCCGACCCGGCGCTCGTCGCCGCCTGACGAACTCAACCGGATCGTGCTCAAGGGCCTCGTCGCCGACGCGGCCGGGGCGCTCGCGCCATGCGCGGAGCCCACCGCCATCGATCGGCTGCTCGCGCCATTGCATGAGCTCATGGCCAGCCCGTTGCTTCTGGCGCCGCCCCACGACGGGCTGGCAACGTTCACGGCCGACGGCATCTGCAGGCTGGTCGCGGTCGACGGCCCGCTCGAGCCGGAGGCGGTGGTCGCCCCGCGGTTCCACGTCCTGCCACTTATCCGCCGGCTCGCCGCGATCGAGCACTGCCTCGTGGTCGCCGTCAACGAGCGAGTCGTCCGGGCGTGCATCGGCCAGATCTCCGCATACGGAGGGGATCGGCTCTTCCCGTTGCCGCTGCCCCTGCCGCACGGCGGCCACGCGGCGGGCGGCGAGCTCTTTCGCGAGCAGTTCGTCGAGGAGGAGCCGAGCCAGCCGCACCGCGTCCTTCACGGCGGCGGCACGTTCGGCGGCGCGCGGGTGCACGGTGGGTTCGGAGCCCGCACCGACGGGTTCGAGACCGACACGGGGCACTTCCTGCGGGAGGCGGCGCGGATCGTGGCCCAGGCGCCGGGCTGGGATGCCGACTGGCCGCTGGTGACCGTCGCCCTGCCGCAGGTCGCATCGCTCTTCGCACCGCTCGCCGCCCATGGGCCGGCCGAGCAAATGCGGGTCGATCGGGATCCGGCCGGGCTCACGGACGCCGAACTCGCAGCCTGCGCCGGCGCCGCATTGCGGGCGGGGCGGCAGCGTCGCCGCGAGCAGCTCCTCGACGCCTTCCGCGCGGCGCGGGCCCACGGCCGCGGCTCGGGCGACCTGGCGGAGATCGCCCGCGCGGCCGTCGCCGGGCAGGTCGCGACGCTCATCGTGGAGTCCGGCCGCCGCGAGGCCGGGAAGATCGACCGCACCTCGGGCAGCCTCGTCCCCTGCCCTGCGGCCACGGCCGTCCGTCGCCCCGGCTCGCGTCGCGAGGCCGGCGGCGAGGATCTCTACGAGGATCTCGTGGAGATCGTGGTGGAGCACGGCGGCGCGATCGTGCCGCTGGCACGGATCCAGATGCCCACCGAGAGCGGTGTCGCGGCGATCTACCGCTACGCCACGTCGTGACGCACGGAGCCTGAGCCGACGAGCCGCCGCGGCACACATCGGCCCTCCGGCTGACGATCTGGCCCGAGGTCGGGCACGCTCACGGTTCGCCGCGCTGCGGCGTGCGGTTGCGATACAGTTGCGGCCTCACGCACGCGGCCACGTCCGGGCCGGGCTGGAACCGCCCCGGCAGGAGTGCGGCGAGCTTCTCGATCGTCGGCGCCGGATCGGCCACGAGGTCCGGATAGGAGATCTCGAGCAGCGTGACGCGGTCGCTCTTCTGCAGCACCTCGCGGATCTGTCGGCTGTGGTGCTCCTGCACCTCGATGAGGTGCTGCTTCTCGGCCCGTGGCTGAATGCCCTGCCTCGCCAGCATCGCCCACTGCGAGTCGACCACCTGCGCCGTGGGGCGGACCATGTAGATGATGGTGTAACGGTGCTTGCCCGGCAGGCTCGGCAGCAGCGCCGAGACGACCTTGACCGCCTTGCCCTCGGCCTGCTCGATGAGCCGCGGATTCTTGGCGAGCTTCTTGATCGCCTCCCACTCCCAGTAGCCCTCGGGGTTGTCCTCGTCGGCCGCCCGCTTCTCGTCGGTCATCGGCTCGATCCCGCCGGCCCGCAGCATCTGCATCATCAGCGAGGTGCCCGACCTCGGCAGCCCCGACACGATCACAAACTCCTTCGGCTCGATCGCGTCGTATTCGGCCTTCTTCCGGTCGATTTCGGCCTGCCGCACGCGATCCCGCTTCGACCGCTCGGCGGCCCGCACGGCGGCCATCTCCCGCGTGGCGGCGTGCGCGGCCGCCTGCGTTTTCCGCAGGTCGTGCAGCTTGAGAAAGCTCTGCGACTCGTGCATCGCGGCCTCGGCCGGCTGCCCGAGGCGGCGGCACACCCGCGCGAGCAGCCGCTGCGCACGCAGGAACCGCGGCGCGAGCCGGAGGCAGTTTTCCAGCGGCCGCCTGGCCTCCTCGAAGCGACCGAGGCTCGCGAGCGCCGCCCCCAGAAGAAAATGCCCCTGCGGATTCCCGAAGTCCAGCCCGATGGCGTCGAGCGCCGCCTCGACCGCCTGCTCGGGCCGGCCTCGGCGGAGGCACGACCTCGCCAGGATGAGAAACGCCCGTGGATTGTGCGGATCGGCGGCGAGCACGGCGTGGGAGGCGGCTTCGGCGTCGTCCCAGCGGCGCAGCGCCAGGAAGCTCTGCGCCAGCATCAGCTGCAGCTGCGGCTCGGCCGGCCGTTCGTCGCGCACCCGCTCGAGCGTGGCCAGGGCAGCGGCGAAGTCCTTCTTCTGGATGGCGACCGAGGCCCTGACGAGGTCGGCCTGTTCGGTGCGGCCAAACGTCTCGGCGGCCTTGGCGACGGTGGCATCGGCCTCGTCGAGCAGCCCGAGCTCGGTCTGACAGGCAGCGAGCAGCTGCGCGTAGTCGGTCCGCGCCGGCTGGGCATGGAAGCACGACTCGAGCAGGGGCAGCGCCAGGTCGTACTTCCCCCCGTGCATGCAGGCCCGGGCGAGGTTCCAGTCGTTTTCCCGGCTCGTCTCGGCGGCCGCCTGCCCCGGGTCGTCGGGAATCTCGTCGATGTAGCCGAGCGCCACGAACTGCTCGAGGAGGGCCTTGTCGGCGGCAAGCCCGAAGCTTCGGCGGCGTTGCGTTGCATCCGGCCGCTCCCAGCTGGGCAGCGTCTCCACCGGCCGCCTCGTCTCGAACACCTCCTCGAGCACGCGGCCCTCCATGTCGGCGCCGACCGGCAGGCCGAACCAGTGGAGGATCGTGGGGGCGACGTCGAGCAGCCGGCCGCCGAAGACGAGCTCGTCGCGTTTGAATCCCGGGCCGCCGGCCACGAAGATCCCCTGCGGCCGATGCCAGACGGTGATGCCGGCCGGCACGCGCGGGGTGAACTTCGGCCGCAGGTGATCGCTGTGGAAGCCGTGGTCGGAGATGACCACGACCGCCGTGTCGGGGCCGGCCAGCTGCATGAGCCGGCAGAGAAACAGGTCGTGAAACCGGTAGGTGGCGGCGACGACCCGCCGGTACATCTCGAAATCGGCCTCCGGAATGCCCGCCATCCGCGGCGGGTGGTAGGGCATGAAGATGTGGCTGATCTCGTCGATCGCCCGGTAGTAGACGGCCGCAAAGTCCCAGTCGGGCTCGGTCTGGAGCAGGTGCGTGGCGGCGTTGTGGATGGAGCAAGACTCGGCGAGCCGGGAGGCCAGCAGCCAGGGCCGCCTGTCCTTCGACTGGTCGACCGACTGGCCGTCGGGAATGAAGAGCCGGATGACGCTGTCGGGATCGATCTCGTGGGGGCTGACCCGCAGGTCGTTCATCACCTCGGCCAGCGTGGGCGGCCAGTAGGTGCCCTGGGGTGGCGCGGGCCACTCGGCGGCGTCCTGGCCGGGCCGCGTGTTCCGCAGGTGGCCAAACATGTTGGAGACGACGCAGCCGGAATGATTCTCCTCGCCGTGGGTGGCGAACCAGCCCACGACGTGGCTCCTGAGCCCGCGGTCTCCGAGAATCTCCCAGAGCGTGCGGCATGTCCGCGTGGCTGCCGAGACGGGCACCACCGCGCCGGTGCGGTCGTCTACCTCGGTGAACCCCGGCACGCCGTGGTGGTAGGCCATCTTCCCGGTCGCGATGCTCGTCCAGAGCATCGGCGACAGCTGCGGCTCGAGCGTCGTCAGGTTGCCGCTGGTGCCCGTCTCCACGAGCCGCGCAAGACCCGGCAGTTCGCCGGCGTCGAGCAACGGGTGGATGATCTTCCAGTCGGCCGAATCCCAGCCGACGAGCAGGAGCCTGCGGCGGGCCATCGGGTCAGGCGACCGTCGGGGCGGCGACCGACTCCTCGCGCTTCCGGCGACGGTGTTCGAGCATCGCCAGAGACCCCATCACCAGCGACAGGGCGCTGCCGAACGAAGACGGATCGATCTCCGGAACGGGAGTTCCCGTGTCGCCGGCCGCGATGGAAACGCCGACGACGCTCTCATAGGCGCCAGAGAAGATCTGGAACTGGCCCAACGATCCCGACCACGTCACCTCGAGCCAGCCGTAGTTACCCTGCGCTGTCTTGAATCCCACGTAACTGCCCGGATTGAAGTCGGGCACGACGGTCGGCGAGTTGCTATCGACCTTCCGGTAGAACAGCGTCGCATACGAATTGAACGGACTCGTCCCGCTGATCGCGGATCCGAATGCAAAGTTCACTGGATTGGCCAGCGTGCCGGCAAATTTCAGCCCCGACTGGTAGCCACTCATGCCAGTAACAGTGGTGGTGGAATCTTCGCCGACGTAAACGTACTTGTTGTAGAGGAAAAGCGTGCCCGCGCCGGTGACAGGGAAATCGGACCTCGTGGTGTAGTTCCCGGACGAGACCCCCGCGTTCACTCCGCCGATATTGAAACCGGTCGGCCCGATGTCGATGGTCACGATTCCCGCATCGGCCTGCGACGTGCCGAGGATGCCGGCGCCGATGCTCACCGAAAGGTAGCCGCTGAGGCGAACGGCCGAGTCGTATCTCCGAGTCGCATCCGTGAGCTTCGGCGAGACGCCGGTCTGCGGCTGCTTTTGAGTCGAGTCGTTGCGTGACGTGGTGCCTGACATGATGTCGTGATCTCCGGTGCGTTTGTGCGTCTGCCGGGAGGCGGTTGCGGCTCCCGTCCACTGTCAGATGGCCGTGGTGGTAAGTCTGCGACGCGGGGGAGTCAACCACCCCCCTCTCCTAAGGGGAATGAATTCGGACTTTCCGCCCCGGAGCGGGCCCTCGGTCACTCCGCCTTGCGCCGCACACCGAGCAGCATCGGCAACGGCCGACGGCTCCAGCCCGACGGCGAATTGACCGCCTGAATCGGAGGGCGCTTGTCGTCCCGCGGATCGGACACCAGCATGATGCTGCTTCCGCCGCCGTCGAGGTTCAGGCCGTCCGAGCAGCCGACCTGCTGCATGAGCGTGGCCAGTTCGTGCTCGCTCATCCCCTCGCTGAAGCCGGGCTGCCGGCCGTCCACGACCACGAGCCACATCGTCTTTCCCTCGCCATCGACGCCCACCGCCGTCCGCGGCTGCAGGGCGCCGCCTGCATCGACGCGAATCATGCCCGCCGCCAGGATCATCCCGAAGCCGCCGACGGCCTGCCACACCGGCGGGTTTTCCTGTTTCGTCGCCTCGTAGCTCTTCACGCGGCCGCGGCCCGCCTCGTCGATCCAGAAGTTCGGCCAGCCCGGTTGCACGCCGCTCCGCTGCTTGGCGTCGGCGACGGCCCAGCCG
>JBILVO010000194.1:0-5702 GCA_044370415.1 Pirellulales bacterium | reverse complement strand
GACCGCAGCAGCTCGTGCTCGGCCGACTCCATCCAGAAGAAGAACGCCGAGAAGTGGACGATGCCCGCGGCGTCGGTGTCGCGGAATTCGACGCGACGCCGAGTGGCGATCCGCAGGCCGGCCTGCTCGCGGGCCGCGCCGGATGCGGCTGCCGCACGCGCCCCGGCTGGATCAGGACTCTGTCCAGGCGCGGCATCGCGTGTCACGCGGGTTACCCGTTCACTCGCCCACGAAGGGCAGGAGCGCCATGAACCTGGCCTGCTTGATGGCCCGAGTCACGGCGTGCTGGCTGGCGGCCGTGCAGCCGCTCTTGCGGCGGCCGAGGATCTTGGCCTGACGGTTGACGAGCTTGCCGAGCAGTTCGAGATCCTTGTAGTCGACGAACATCGGACGCGGCCGGGCGCCATCGATGAAGATCGGGTCGCGCCGCTTCACCTTCGCACGGGGCTTCGCCTTCTTGCGGGCTGTCTTCGCGAACTTGCCACGGGCGGGAGGGGGACTCATCGGCGTGCTTTCAGCTTTCTGATACGGAAGGGGTCAAAGAGGAGATGCCGGTCGGGGCCGGGCACCATGATACCCGGGAAACAGAACCCGGGAAGATGATAACACGTCACGGGAGCCGGGTCGCGAGGGACGCCGGCTCCCGTGATCGATTGCGGGAATCAGGGATCCGGAATCAGGGATCCGGGAATCAGGGTGAGCCCGCGGGACTTCTCGAGCCTTTAGTAGCGGTCGCCGCCGCCACCGTAGCCACCACGGCCGCCGCCACCGCCGCCACCGCCGCCGCCGTAGCCGCCACGGCCACCACCGCCACCGTAGCCACCACGACCACCGCCGCCACCACCGCCGCCGCCACCGCCGCCACCGTAGCCGCCGCCGCCACCCGAACGGGGAGTCCGCTCACGAGCCTCGTTGACCGTGAGGGGACGGCCGTTGATCTCGTGCCCATTGAGGGCGGAGATCGCAGCCTGCAGGCCCTCGTCGGTCTCCATCTCGACGAAACCGAAACCACGCGAGCGGCCGGTCTCACGGTCGGAGATCACCTCCGCCGATCGCACCGCGCCGTGGGGAGAAAACATCGCCTCAAGATCGGCCGACGTGGTGGACCATGGCAGGTTCCCCACGTAAATCTTCCGGGCCATAAAGAAAGAACCTCAGGGACGGGAGCTTGCTCACGAAACAGTTCGACTCTTCGACGACCGCCTTGCCCACACGCCACAGCTCCCGAACGGCACTGGAGTGCAGACGAAAGTCGGCCGCAAGGGCCGCATTTTTACCATCTTGCCCCAACGCCGACAACACCGGGCCGGGGCCGTTGGAAACCTGCAAAACAGCACCTTCCGCCCGGAGAAGCTAGCGGGTCGCGTCACCGCCCGGCGCCGCCCCGTCCGGTGCGAGCGGCCCGCCTGCACCGGCTATTCCGGCGATCGCCCTGCGCACCTCGGCGATGAGCTGGCTGTCGGGCTCGAGCAGCTTCTCGCGAATCCGCAGGGCCCGCGTGTAATACGGCAGCGCGTCCGCAACGCGGCCCGCCGCCCGCAATTGATCGGCCAGCGTCTTGACCGCCAGCGCCGTGTCGAGATTCTCCTCCGGCGACACCCGTTCGCGGATCGCGAGGGCCTTCGACGCCATCGCCACCGCGGCCTCGTGGTCGCCGAGGCTCTGCCGGGCACGCCCGAGGGCGTGCAGCGCCGGAATCGACTGCTGGCAGTCGGCGCCGTGGATCCGCTCCATGATGGCGATCGACTCTTCCGCGTGCTGCGCGGCCGCGGCGGCGTCGCCCCGCGCGTTGCAGTTGTCCGCCATCGCGTAGAGCGACCGGGCGGTCTCCACGTTGTCGTCGCCGAGCACCTCCCTACGGATCGACAGGCACCGCTCGAGAATTGGCCGCGCCTCCTCCGGCTTCCCCTGAGCGGCCACGGCCCAGCCCAGCAGCGCGAGCACCTGCGCCGTGGCGATGTTGCGAGGGCCGAGCGCGGCCTCCTTGATCCGCAGCCCGTTCCGCAGGATCACCTCGGCCTCGGCATAGCGGCCGCGGCGCAACAGGCTCCAGGCGATCTTCTCGCCGACGGTGGCCAGGAAGATGTGATCGGGGCCGAGCGACCGCTCAAACGCGCCGACCGCCCGCCTGAGCGGCTCCTCGGCCTCCCTTTCGAGGCCCAGGCTGATGAGCGTCATGCCGTACGACTCGAGCAAGTTCGCCGTGATGGGATGTTCTTCGCCCAGCAGATCCTCCGCCACCGGGATGCCCCGCTCGAAGAGCTGCCGCGCCCGCGCCGACTCTCCCTGTTTTTCGAGCGACGCAGCCGTCCGGCCGAGCATCACGAGCGTCTCCGCGTCACGCAGGCCGAACTCCTGCTCCAGGATGCCGAACGCCCGCTCGTTGAGCGACAGCGCCTCCCCGTAACGGGATTGCTGCTGCGCGATCGCTCCCAGCTGACCGAGGCTGGATGCCATGTCGCGGGCGCTGCCCACGCCGCGGTGGTCGAGCACTTCGATCGCCTCCGTGATGTGCGCCCGCGACTCGTCGTAGCGGCCCAGCTGGTTTTCGACGGAGGCGATGCCCCGCAGCGTCTGGGCGAGGAAGAGCGGATCGTCCTGGCTGCGGGCGCTGGCGAGCACGTCGGCGTAGACGGCCGCCGACCGTTCCAATTCGCCGGATGCCTGCAGCGATCCCGCGAACGATGCGACCATCCCCGGAGTCGCCTCGGGTCCGGTCGCCTGGACCGCCTCTTCGAGCGCCCGCGCCGACTCGCGGGGCATGCCGAGTTGGCGGAGCGTCGCGCCGACCGCAGAGAGGATGCGGCTGCGGGTCTCCGGGTCGGTGATTCCCGCATGGCCGTCGCCGCGCAACACGTCGGCGGCCCGCGTGAGCGTCTCCGCCACGGTCACCTTCCGGCCGTCGCGGGTGGGATCGGGCGACCGCAGCGCGTCGACCAGGAACGCGAGCACCGCGTCGGCCCGCGCCCGGCCCCGCCGCGCCTCCTCCGCCTGCCGCGAGGCCTCGATCGCCAGCATCGAGATGCCGACGAGCGCTGCGACGATCGCGCACGCGGCCACCGCGGCTGCCGCCGTCACCGCGCGGTGCCGCGACACGAACCTCCGGGCGGTGTCGAGCAGGGTCGGCGGCACGGCGAGAATCGGCTCGCCTTCGAGCTGCCGGCGGATGTCCTCGGCGAGTTCGCCCGCGGATCCGTAGCGGCGGCCCGGCTCCTTCTCGAGGCACTTCGCGACGATGCAGCTCACGTCGCGGCCGGCCGCGGGGCAGCGATCGACGAGTGCCGGCGGGCTCGACTCGCGGACGACCCGGGCCGCCTCGTACACCGGCAGGCCCCGCAGGTCGAATGGGTGCCGCCCCGAGAGCATCTCGTGCAGCACGACGCCCAGCGAGTAGACGTCGGTGCGCACGTCGATGTCGTCCGGCCTGGCGGCGAACTGCTCCGGGCTCATGTAGGCCACCGTGCCCACGAGGTCCCCCAGGCCCGTCACCTGGCTGGCCTCCGCCACGTCCTCCTCCGTGGCCCGGGCCACGCCGTAATCGATCACCTTGGGGCTGCCGGAACCGTCGACGAGCAGGTTGGCCGGCTTGATGTCCCGATGGATCACGCCGCGGGAGTGGCCGTGGCCGACCGCCTCGCAGACCTGCAGGAAGAGCATCAGGCTCTCGCGCGGTCCGAGCCCCCGTTCCCGCACGAACGCCGTGATCGGCCGCGCGTCGTCGACCCGCTCCATCACGAAGTAGGGCCGCTCGACGCCGCCGATCGCGTGCGTACCAGCCGTGTAGATCTGGGCGATACCGGGGTGCTTGAGCCGGCCGAGGATCTCGGCCTCGAAAGCGAACCGCCGGAGCCGTTCGGGCGACACGGCGTCGGGCCGCAGCACCTTCACCGCCACGCGACGCCGCGGCGAGTCCTGCACGCCCTCGTAGACGCGGCCCATGCCGCCATCGGCGATCACGCCGGTGATCCGCACGCTGCCGACGATCTCGCCCACGAGGTCGGGAGGCTGCACGGCCACACACGGCCCCAGCACGAGGCCGAACGACGCGTTCGCATCGAACGAGCCTTGCGCGTCGATCGAGCCGGCCGCGTCGCTCGTCACGTGCGTGGCGCTCGCTCCCGGCGCCGTCGAACCGCCGTCCGTGCAGTCCGTGCTCACAGCCGGCGCGACGGCAGGATCCGCGCCGCCGACCGGCGGCGTAAGGCGAGACACGTCTGCATCGCCCTCGTACGCCATCTCTTCAGCATACCCCGTGGGATCGGGGCGGCCGGAATGCGACGACGAGCGATTCGTAGCCCAGCGGCCGCTGGTAGGCCGCAGTGGCCTCGACCCGGCCAACGGCCGCGAGCACGTCGATCCGATCCACGCGGCTGCACAGGCGGCCCACCAGCGCCCGGAGCACCGTGCGGGAGTGCGCGGCGCCGAGGCAGAGGTGCGGGCCGAAGCCGAACGAGACGTGGGGATTCGGCCGGCGGTCGAGCCGGATCTCGCGGGCCGACGCGAACGCCTCCTCGTCGAGGTTCGCGCTGGCCCAGCCGAGCGAGACGCGGTGGCCGGCCCGCACGGCGACACCGTGCACGTCGGTGTCGGCCGGGCAGACGCGGCCGATGTGCGTCAGCGGCATGAAGACGCGGAAGAACTCCTCGCACGCGTGCACGATGCGCGCGGGGTCCGCCCGCAGGAACTCGAAGTCCTGTGGCTGGGCGGCGAGGTGGCCGATCGCGCAGGCAACGGTGTGGATGATCGTGTCACGGCCGCCGGCGAACGTGAGGTTCGCGAGCCCCATCATCTCCTCGCGGGTGAGCCGCCGGCCCCGGAACGTGGCCCGCGAAAGCATGCTGAAGAAGTCGTCGCCAGGCGCGGCCTCCGCCCGGTCGAACTGCGCGTGGTGGTAGGCCTCGAGGCCGGGCGTGTCGCCCCCCGCGTCTTCGTAGAGCACGTCGAGCCCCCACCGCATCCAGAGGTCGGCCTCGGACTGCGGCACGTCGAGGAGCACGGCCAGCGCACGGCACTGCAGCGGCAGCGCGAACCCGTGCACGACCTCGATCGATTCGCGGGCCAGCGCGTCGTCGAGCAGCGTGTCGACGAGCGACTCGATGCGGGCCGCGAACGCCGGCTCCCTCGCCCGCATGAAGAACGGCTCGACGAGCCGGCGGTAGTCGGTGTGGTCCGGGGGGTCGGCTTCGATCGGCAGTTGCCGCATCGTGCGCACGAGCTCTTCCGACGGCACCGGCACGCGAAACGGCGCGTCGGAGCTGAAGGTCTGCCAGTCCCGCGCCGCCTGCCGCACGTCCTCGTGACGCAGGAGCATGAGCACCTCCTCGTCGCCGTACGGGCACCGCAGCACGCCGGAGGCAAGCCGGGCGTCGCGAAACGGATCGGGCAGCTGTTGCGGACGATCGTCGTGGCTCATGCGGCTCATGCGGCTCATGGAGTCGCTCGCGCCCGTGACCGCCGCGGTCCGGTCCCATCCACGACAACTCACGACGCGACACGGGGCATCACTGCCCGCGATCGTAGCTCGGGAGCCGACGCCGGCGAAAGCCTCGTGAACCGCATCGGTCGGCATGCGGCGGGCCCCGGCCGGGCCAGACGGTGGTGGAGCTGACCAGCGGCAACACGGGCGCGGGCCTGGCGATCATCTGTGCGATCAAAGGCCACCCGTTCGTCGCGGTGATGTCGCGCGGCAATTCACCGGAGCG
>JBILVO010000193.1:0-5729 GCA_044370415.1 Pirellulales bacterium | reverse complement strand
GCCCTCACCCGGGGGTGCCACGCGGCCCACGCCTCCTCGCCTGCCTGGAAGTGGGCCTGCATGGCGTAGTAGTTCATGTAATGGAAGTACTGATCCATCTGGGGCGCGTACTTCTTGCCCTGGAGCGATGAGAGGGCCTTGGCGACCGCCGGGTCATCGAACCGCCCGAGGAGCTGCAGGCACAGCGCCCCCGCGGCCGACTGGGCGTTCTTCACGCCCGCCCCCGGCTGGTAGCCGAACCCGCCCTCCGGCCGTGAGCACTTCTTCACGTAGGCGATCGCCTCCTCCAGTGTCTTCTCGGGAACCGGGAGGCGGGCATTCTGGGCGGCCCGGAGGGCGACCACCTGCATCACGGTGACGCTCAGGTCGGCATCGCGCGGCTGGGGCTGGTACCGCCAGCCGCCCTCCTTGTTCTGTGCGGCCACGATCAAAGCGACCGCATCCCGGCAGGTCTGCCGCATCTCCGGATCGGTCACCCAGCCCGAGGCCTCGATCAGGGCCAGCGAGGCGAGGGCGTGCTCGTACATCGGCCCGTGCGAGTTGCCGCCCGCATGGCAGAGCAGGCCGCTCTTCTGCCGCGACGCCCGCAGCCCGTCGATGGCCAGACCGACGGTCTGCGCATAGGGGCCCCGGCCGGGGACGTGGCCGCGGCCCATGAAGGCCAGTGTGCACAGGGCGTTGATGCCGGTGTTTGGCTTCGCCGACAGTCCCTGCGGCCACGAGCCGTCGGGCCGCTGCTTGGCGGCGAGATACTCGAGCGCCCGATCCACGGCCGCCTCGACCCGTGCGAGGTCACGGCCGTCGGCATCGGGCGGCTCGGCCGGCGCCGGACGGAGGGCCGCCCCAAGCACGACGACGGCGACACATGCCCGGACGAAGCATGCCTTGATGAAGCTGGCCCTGACGAAACAGGCCCTGACGGCACGGCGACGCAGGGCTGACGAAAGGAGCGGGAGCGTGTGCATGGTCGATGGGTGCCGAGTGAGACGTCTGTGTCGGGTGTGTCGGACGCGGATGTGTCGGGGGCAGGAACGGGGTCAGCTCGATCCGGAAAGCCGGCGAATGCCGACGTCGACGCAGAACAGGCCGACGAGCAGCAGGAGCACGGGCCAGGTGTCCCAGAGATCGTCCTCGAACGTCTCGCGGGTCTCCACCGACTTCGCGGCGAGCCGCTGGGGCAGGGAGGCGAAGTCGCCGATCTCGACGACGGCGCCGCCGGAGAGGTCGGCGATCGCCTCGAGCGACTCGCGGTCCACGCCGGGCTGCGCCCTCTCGCGGGACGGCTCCGCCACGACCAGCTCGCCCGATACGCCCCGGTGCGCGGCGACGTCGACGACGTGCCGACCGGTGGATTCGGGGATGAACATGCCGGCATACAATCCCGGCCGGCCGCCCGGGTGCAGAGTCACGCTCGCTCCCGACGGCCCCGTCACCGTCGCGATCTGGGAGGCGGCCACAACGGGCTGCCGCTGCCCGTCGACGAGATTCAGCTCCACGAGCACCGGCGACCCGGGCTCGCACTGCGCCGGCGACACCGCCAGCCAGGTCGCGTCGGCCGGGCGATCGCGACGGCGGGCGACGCTCCGCAACGCCTGGCCCCAGAACCGCCAGAACAGCTGGTCGCCGAGGTTGCGCCGCCAGCGGAAGGTCTCGTCGGTGCCGATCCAGAGGACGCGGCCGTTGCCCGCGGGCGCCTCGACCACGAGGGGACGCGATTCGCGGATGCCGGGCGCCTGGACCTCAGCGAGCACCGTTGCGGCGGGCGTCGGGATCGTGGCGGCGGCGGCGAGGAAGAACGGCGGCATGTCGCTCCACCGCCGCCGATTCCTCGTGGCGTCGCCGCTGAGCGCGAATGCGGGATGCAGCGCGCCGCGGGCCGTGACGAGCATCTGCAGCGGCTTGAAATCGGTCGCCGTGAGCACCGCGGCACCGTCGCCCGCCGCGGCGTCGATCACCACCGGAAACAGGCCTGCGAGCGGCGCGCCGACGTAGTCCCGCGGAAGATGGTCGCCGCCGGGCTGCAGCACGAGACCGACCCCTCGGCTCGTCACCGCCTCGACCAGGCCTCGCTGTCGTTCGGCGTCGAGCACGGTGGCGGGCACGTCGCCCAGCACGATAAGGTCGTAACCCGCCCACTCGTCGGCCGCTCCGGGGAGGCCAGGGCCTGCGGCCGCGGCGGCGTCGGTGGCGGACGTCAGGATCACCGTCGGCTCGAAGGCCTTGTCGCGGCGGATCGCGTGGTCGAGGAAGCGGAGATCCCAGCGCGGGGCGTGGTCGACGACGAGCGTCTTCAGGGTGCGCTCCGTCACGTCGATGGTCGTCTCGGCGACGTTGTTCTCGTGGACGCCCTCCTCGGCGTCGGCGGGCACGGCCACCTGCATCACGTGCGGACCGGGCCGGGCGGCCTGCCACGAGAAGACCACCTGCTGACGGCCGTCGCGCAGCGTCACGGACTGGGACTCGACCACGCTCGCCGCCGCGTCACGGAGTTCGACGGTTCCTTTACGGCCTGCGAAGCCCGACGCCTGCAGGGTGGCGGTGAGCGTGATGGTGTCGTCGATCGCCGCCTCTGGAGCCGCCAGCAGGTCGGTGACCGCGATGTCGGCGGGCGTATCGGGAGATCCCATGGGCACGGCGATGACCGGGGCCCGCGGCGTTCCTCCGGCCGCCTCGGTCGCGCGGCGGATCGCCTCGAGCGGGTCGAGCCCGGTGGTCGAGCGGCCATCGGAGAGGAGCACGACCGCCGCCAGGCCGCGGTCGGCCGCGTCGTCCATCGCCATCTCGATGGCCGCGCCGATCGCGGTGTCGTACGTCTCGGGCCTGGCCGCCTCCGGGGCTGTGGCGTCGCCCCGCCGGCCGCCGATAGGCAGCGGTCGATCAGCGGCGGCCCTGTCGGGCTGGCGCCACGGCCGTCGCGCCACGCCGTACCAGCGCACGTCGAAGCGGTCCTCCAGCTGCCGCAGTGTGGTCTCCTCGTGCGACTCGAGCAGCGTTGCTGCGAGCTCGCGGCGCGAGAGCCGGGCGAGCCGCTCGCCGACCGCAGTAGCCGCGTCATCCGTTGCGTTCAACGCGAGCCCCGTGGCCGCCGCGACCGGCGCGATCATCGCCGCCGGCAGGCGGCCCACCGGAAGCGCCATGCTGTCGGACTCGTCCACGAGGAACGCCACCACCGGCCGCTGCCGCACCTGCTCCTCCAGCCGCAGCGACGGCCCGGCCAGCACGAGGACGAGCAGCGCGAGCACGGCCGTGCGGCAGCAGGTCAGGATCAGCCGCTGCCGGGGCGACAGCCAGGGCATCCGCTCGCGGTGCCGCCGGGCGATCCACCATGCGGCGACGGGCAGGAGCAGCAGCCCCGCGACGAGCACGGTCGGCCGCGCCCAGCGCAAGTCGGCGCGGTCGACACGCGAGGCCATCTCGTGGCCCACGCCCGCGATCCGCAGCAGCCATGCCGCCAGGGACGACGTCATTGCGGGATGTCCCTGCCGAGCTGCCGGAAGTAGCTGTCGATGACGCCCTGGTAGGCCTCCGGGCCGCGCTGCCGCATGCCGTCGAGCAGCGGATCGCGGATGTGGGGAGGGAGCTTGTAGAGGGCCGCCCGCTGCTGCGCGTCGAGGCCGCGGATGGCATCCGCGGGGGCGATCGCAGTGCTTCCGGCCATCGCCCCGCCCTCGCTCACGCCCTGGTCGTCGTCGGCGTCGGCTGTCGCCTCGGCCGGCCTGTTGGGGGCCGCGGTGCCGCGGCTGCGGCCTGCCCTGGCCGCGGCACGCGCAGCCGCCTCGGCCTCGGCCGCCGCCTTGGCCTGCAGCCGCCGCGCCCGCTCCGCCATGGCCAGCGCCTGCCGCACCTCGTCGCCGGCGAGCAGTTCCCCGAGGCCGTTGGGCCGATCAGAAGCGTCTGGGGCGTCGGCCGGCGCGTCGGATGCCGGTGCGGGGGATGCCGGTGCGGGGGATGCCGGTGCGGGGGATGCCGGTGCGGGGGATGCCGGTGCGGGTGACCCGGCTTCGGGGCGGGCGGTCAGCCGCGCCGCCAGGTCAGCCGCTGCCCCCGCTGCCTCGCTCGCGGCGGCTGCTGCCGCCTCTGCGGCGCTTCGCTGTGGCATTTCGGCGGCCTGCGGCGCGGCCTCATCGGCCACGTCGGCCGGCGCCTGGCCCGAGGGGAGGGGCTGCTTCGTCTCAGCCTCTTTCATGCCATCTTTCGTGCCGGCATCCTGGCGTGCGGCCGCGTCGACCGTCTTCGATGCGGCGGCATTCGCGGATGCATTCTTGGCCGTGGCATCGCTGGACGGTTGATCCCGCGGAGCGTTGCCTTCGGTCGCGGCATCGGGTGACGCAGTTGTCGGGCGGTCCGCCGGTGGCTGGAACCGGCTGCCGAGGATCTGCTCGACATCGCGGATCTCCTGCCGGGCCTGCTCGGAGGCGGGCTGCCGGCGCGGCTGGTCGGCGAGCTGTTCCGCACGGCGGGCCAGGTCCTCGGCCAATGCGTCGATCTGCACCGCAGCCCCCTGCGCCTGGAGCCTCCGCTCGACCTGCTCCAGCGACTCGGCGAGCGTTGCCGCCGCCTTCGTGACGGCCGACTGCAGCGGTGCCTCGGCCACGTGTTTCGCCTTCGCCGCCTCGGCCCGCTGCTTGGGTGTCAGCGGCTGTGGCAGCGGATCTGCGGCCGACCCGTCGGCCTGCGGCTCGTCGGCAGCGGTCGCGGGTTCCTGTGGCTTCCGGGGGCTTGCATCGGGCGGACTGCCGGCGAGCTGTCGCTCCAGCGCCCGCGCCGCGGCGGCGAGTTCGGCGAGCGTCTCTTTCTCGGGCTCTGGAACGAGCGGGCCGCGGGCTGCCTGCTCCGCGGCCTTCTCGACCGACGTGGCGAGCTGATCGGCGAGCCTTCGCTCCCGCTCGGTTCGCGTCGCCAGCTCCTCGACGAGCCGTCGCGCGGGGGGCTCGCCCGCCTCGACCGCCTCGCGGACCTCCTGCCGTGTGGCATCGGTTGCATCGGCCTTCTGCGCAGCCTCGCGGGCCAGTTGCGTCGCCGCGCGTTTGGCCTGCGCGAGTGCCGGCACCTCGGTCCTGGCGATGTCGCTCTCCGGGGGCGGCTGCACAGTGACACGAAACGTGTTCGTCTCCGCGACCTGTCCCTTCGTGTCGGTGATCCGCAGCTTCCAGAGCGTGGACTTGCCGGCCGCGAGGCCGAGCACGTCGGCGGAGAGCACGGTGGCGATGGCCAGCTGCGTCCGCGGCGGCCGGTCCGTCGCGGAGGCTCCCGGGAGCGTCCGGCGCACCTCGAGCCGCGCGGGATCGGGCCCGGCGAGCACGCAGATCTCGTCGATGCCCCAGTCGTCGAAGCCGCTACCGGTGATCGGCAGGTCGACGGCCGCCTTGAGCACCATCGCTTCCGGGATCGCATCGACGACGATGGACGGGGCACGGTCGATCGTCGGGGCGATCTCCAGCGGCTGCGCGGGCAGACTGGCGTGGCCCTGACGGCTGCGGAACGTGGCCGCCACCCAGATCGGCTTCGCGACCGGCACTGCGGCCATCCAGAGGCCGGCGTCGAGCTGGCCCGTGGCCGGCCCGGGCTCGGCGGCGTCCGCGGGCAGAAGCGGGATCTCGCCCATGGGTGTGTCGACCGGTCGAGAGACGACCTCCTCCGACCGCTCCACCCAGCCGGGCCGGTCGACGAGCATCCGGCCGCGGTCGACGGCGAACGTCGCGCCGGTAACAGGCTGGCCCGCGAGATGG
>JBILVO010000192.1:0-5803 GCA_044370415.1 Pirellulales bacterium | reverse complement strand
GAGAGCCGGCGTGAGTTGACAAGCGCAGGCATGGATGCCGAAGCGCAGTCAGCTTCGAGTGAGCGGAGGCCTGGAGGGCCGCAGCGAACGTCCGGCGACGGGGTGCGGGTGACCCGAAGCCGGCGCTGCATGCGCGAAAGACGCCGGGCGCCTACGGGCGGAACTCCGCCGGGGCCGGGGCCTGTGCCAGCTCGTTGGCGCGGTAGAGCTCGACGAGCCGCTCGAGCAGCTCGATCTCGCAGCGGCACTGCTCGCCGGCCTCCGTGTCGGCGACGGTGCGGGGGCGGTCGCGCCGGCGGACCTCGGTGACCGTCGGGATGATGTCGACGCCGTCGCGGACCGCCGCCTCGATCGAGTCGAAGTGGTGGTGCAGCGCCAGCAGCGTGCGGTCGGCCTCCTGCACGAGCGTATAGCCGTGGTCACCGTAGGCCTCCGAGAAGGCACCATCGATCGTGATCGCCTTGCCGCTCCGCTTCAGCGGCGGCTCGCCGGCCTCCACCTTCACCGGCACGTGGCCGTTGACGATCAGGCCCTCCGCGGGATCGACGCCGAATTCGGCCAGCACCTTCTCGCAGAACCAGGGCTCGTGGATGAGCGCGAAGTAGGGGTCTTTCGTCTCGCGGTGCGTGTGCTCGTCGGCGACGAAGCAGCGCTCGAACGTCGTGATGCGGTCCTTGCCAAAGAGGGGCGACCGCGGCCCGCTCCAGAGGTACCAGAGGAGGTCGAGCTGCTCCGGCCGGCGCTCCTCGATCGCGCGGAACACCACCCGCTGGATCTCGTCGTAGAGCGCCCGGCCGCGATGCATTCGGCCCAGTACCGGCATCGGCAGGAAGTCGCCGTGCGGGTCGCAGGGAACGCAGCCGTGGAAGACGAGGTGCTCATTGCGTCGCAGGTACATCGCGCCGCGACGCACGACGTAGCGGACGTGCTCCCAGAGCTTCTGGCTGTGCACGAACGAGTGCCGCATGCGGGCGAGGCAGTCGGCCTCGTCTGGCGACAGCCGGTAGGGATCGGCCGGGTCGATCGTGGGAAAGAGGGTGTCGCGCAGCGGATGCACGCCTCCCTCGCACGCCACGGTGCCGGCCGCGAAGTCGATGCGGTGCAGCAGCCGCCGGTCGTCCATGCCCCATTCCGGGTGCCTCGCGATGAGCGGCCCCTCGAGCTTGAACTGCATCACCGCCGCCGCCTTGTGCATGCGGGCGACCAGATCGTCGGGCCGCAGCCCCGAGACGGCGGGCCGGAAGTGAACGCAGGGGTCGCCGGCATAGGCGGTGGCGGCGAGCCGCTCCAGCGGCGTGGTCGGGATGCCGTAGCCCTCGTCGATCTGGCGGATCCGCCGGTAGCGCAGCGAGATCCGCAGCACGTGGCAGATGAGCGGCTCGTGCCCCATGGCCGCGCCCAGCCAGGCCACGTCGTGGTTGCCCCACACGAAGGAGACGTTGGGCTGGTGCCGCAGGTATTCGACGACGCGGTCGCCCCGCGGCCCGCGGTCCCAGCAGTCGCCCGCGATGATCAGCTCGTGGACGGCGAGGTTGCGCACCAGCCGGCAGGTGACGTGCACCAGGTGCAGCGCGCGGCCCCGCCGCAGCAGCTGGTCGACGATCGCGTCGACGAACTGCCGGCCGCGGTCGGCCGTCGGCTCGTGCACGAGCTCCGCGTAGAGCTCCGCGTATTCCGGCGGGAAGATCCGGAGCGTGCGCTTGAAGCTGTAGCGGGCGGCGAGCACGCGGATCAGCTCGAAGAGGTGCCGCAGCATCCGTCGGGAGAACTCGCGAACCTGCTCCTGGTCGGTCGCCTCGGACTCCAGCCGCGCCGTGACCTCGGCCGGATAGAAGATGAGCGTGAGGAAGTCCTGGAACTCCTGCGGCGTCATCCGGTCGCGGAACAGCCGCTCCACGAGCGGCCGCAGCGTGCCCGAGGCGTTGTTGATGACGTGCCGCAGCTTGCGGTGCTCGCCGTGCACGTCGCTGATGACGTGGATCGTGCCCATCGGGAGCGTGAGGATCGCGGAGAGCCTCGCGATCTCGGCGTAGGCGGCGTCGATGTTGGGAAACTGCCGCGCCAGCGGACGCAGAAGCGCCAGCTCGCGTGCGGTGGGTCGCGCCGGCGGCGCCGCGGGCTCGTCGGGAACGTCGCCGTCCGTCGGCCCCATGGGGATGTCCGAGTCCTGCGGGAAGAGGGGAGGGGCGCAGCGGCGGCGGTGACGTGCCTGCCGTGGCCGTGGCAACGCGCCGAGTTGCACCGGATGACACGGCATTTCTATCCTAACGGCCCGCGTTTCGCATCCGGCCCGAGTGCGGGCCCCTTGCCCTTCCGGAGCTGCCGCATGTCCTCCACGACGATCGACCCGAAGACGGCGCAGAGCAAGGCGGCCCCGGCATCGGGCGACGCCGCCCGGGCCGCGATCACCGCGATGCGGACGCTGGCGATGGACGCCGTGCAGACGGCCAACTCCGGGCACCCCGGCACGCCGGTGTCGCTCGCGCCGGTCGTCTACACGCTGTTCCAGGACGTGATGCGGTACGACCCGGCCGATCCGGTCTGGCCCAACCGCGACCGGTTCGTGCTGTCGGCCGGGCACGCCTCGATGCTGCTCTACGGCATGCTCCACCTGATGAAGGTCCGCACCGTCGAGCACGAAACGAAGGTCGTCGACACGCCGGCCGTGACGCTCGACGACATCAAGCGGTTTCGGCAGCTCGGCAGCGTGTGCGCCGGCCATCCGGAATACCGGTTCTGCTCGGGCGTCGAGACCACGACCGGCCCTCTCGGCAACGGCGCGGCGACCAGCGTGGGCATGGCGATCGCCGGCAAGTGGCTGGCGGCCCGCTACAACCGGCCCGGCTACGACCTGTTCGACTACCGCGTCTACGCCCTCGCCGGCGACGGCTGCATGATGGAGGGCGTCGCCAGCGAGGCGGCGAGCCTCGCCGGGCACCTGCAGCTCGACAACCTCTGCTGGATCTACGACAGCAACCGGATCACGATCGAGGGGGAGACCGACCTGGCGTTCACCGAGGACGTCGGCGCCCGGTTCCTCGCCTACGGCTGGAACGTGCTGCGGGTGGCCGACGTCAACGACCTGCCGCGGCTCTTGCACGTGCTGAAGCAGGCGGGGGAGTCGAAGGGCCGCCCGACGTTCGTCGTGGCCGACAGCCACATCGCCTGGGGCGTGCCGGGCAAGCAGGATCATCATTCCGCCCACGGCGAGCCGCTCGGCTGGGACGCCATCAAGGCGGCCAAGGCCTTCTACGGCACCGACCCCGAGGCGACGTTCCAGGTGCCGCAGGACGTCTACGCGACCTTCGAGCAGGGCGTGGGACGCACGGGGGCGCAGGCGAGCAAGGCCTGGAACGACCTGTTTGCGAAGTACAAGGCGGCGCACCCCGAGCAGGCCCGCGAGATCGAGCTGATGCAGCACCGCGACCTGCCCGCCGGCTGGGACAAGGACATCCCCACATTCCCGTGGGGCGACGTCGAGGATCCGAAGAACCCCGGCAAGACGAAGAAGGCGGCCGTGGCCAGCCGCGACTCCGCCGGCAAGGTGCTCAATGCCATCGCGAAGCGGGTGCCGTGGCTGATCGGCGGATCGGCAGACCTGGCGCCCTCGACGAAGACGCTGCTGGGCTTCGACGGGGCGGGCCACTTCCAGGCCGCCACGCCCGGCGGCCGCAATCTGCACTTCGGCGTCCGCGAGCACGCCATGGGCGCGGCGCTCAACGGCATGTCGCTGTGCCGGGTGCGTCCGTACGGCTCGGGCTTCCTCATCTTCTCCGACTACGGCCGCGGCGCGCTGCGGCTGGGCTCCTTGATGGAGCTGCCGGTCATCTACGTCTTCACGCACGACAGCCTGGGCGTCGGCGAGGACGGGCCGACGCATCAGCCCATCGAGCACCTCGCGTCGCTCCGCGCGATGCCGGGCCTGACGGTGCTGCGGCCGGCCGACGCCAACGAGGTGGCCGAGGCCTGGCGGTGGATCATGCCGCAGAAGCACAGGCCCGTGTGCCTGATCCTCACGCGGCAGGAGCTGCCGACCCTCGACCGCACCGCGTGCGGGCCGGCGGCGGGCCTGCACAAGGGGGGCTACGTGCTCGCCGACGCGCCGCAGGGGCGGCCGCAGGTGATCCTCGTCGGCTCGGGCAGCGAGGTGTCGCTGTGCATGGAGGCCCGCGACGCGCTGGCGGCCGAGGGCATCCAGGCCCGGGTCGTGAGCATGCCCTCGTGGGAGCTCTTCGAGGAGGAGTGCGGCCGCGATCCGTCCTATCGCGAGCAGGTGCTGCCCGCGGCGGTGAAGGCCCGCGTGGCCGTGGAGATGGGCTCGACGCTCGGCTGGGCGAAGTACGTCGGCGCCGAGGGCGCCGTCATCGGCATGTCGACGTTCGGCGCGTCGGCGCCGCTCAAGGACCTGCTCAAGCACTTTGGATTCACGAAGGAGCACGTCGTCGCGGAGGCGAAGAAGCAGCTCGCCCGCTGACGCACGATCGTGCCCACGATCCCGCAACGGGCCCTTGCCCGTGCCGTTCCACGGACCGGACTCACCCCGATCATGACCGTATCCAGCCAGACGACGGTCTTCGAGCAGGCGGCCGACATGGTGCGGGCCGGGGATCGCGTCGGGCTGGGGTCGGGCCGCGCGTCGGCCCGCTTCATCGAGACGCTCGGCGCGCGGGTGCGGGCCGGACTTGTCGTCCACGGCTTCCCCACGTCTCTGGCCGCGGAGCGGCAGGCTCGCGAGCAGGGCATCCCGCTGCTCGATCCCGCCGACGCCGCGGACGGCCTCGACATCGCCGTGGACGGGGCCGACCAGTTCACGCTGACGGGGCTCGACCTCATCAAGGGGTTCGGCCGCTGCGCGCTGCGGGAGATGGTGGTGGCCCGGCTGGCGGCCCGCTTCGTCATCCTGGTCGGGCCCGGCAAGCGGGCCGGTCGGCTGGGCGAGCCGGCAGCCGACGGGCGGCCGATGCGGCTGCCGGTGGAGGTGACGCCGTTCGCCGAGCCGTTCGTGGCCCGCGCGATCGAGCGGCTGGGCCTCGTGCCGGAGCCATGGTGCATCGACGGCTGCCGGGGCCTCACCGACGACCGCCACCACATCCTCGACTGCCGCATGGAGCCGGTCGACGATCCGACGGCGCTCGACCGGGCGATCCGCGGGATTCCGGGCGTCGTGGGGACGGGCTTTTTCCTGCACATGGCCGACCGGGTGCTCGAGGGGGACGAATCGTTCCGCATGCTGGCGGAGCACGTGCGGGACAGGAGCGTGGCGGAACGGCCGGCCGCGGCGTCTGGGCCGCGCGGGAGGCAGCCGAGATGAGCGCGCGTGTGATCGAGGTGCTGCCGGACGCCGAGGGCGTCGCGCGGAGGGCGTTGGCGGCCTGGCGCAGTCATGCCCATGCGGCGGTGGCCTCCCGCGGCGCGTTTCGCGTGCTGCTCTCGGGCGGCAGCACGCCGCGACGGCTCTTCCAGCTCCTGGCCGCGCCCGACGTCCGCGACACGCTCCCCTGGCAGTCGACGCAGCTCTTCTGGGGAGACGAGCGGTGCGTGCCTCCGGACCACGCCGACTCAAACTACCGCATGACCCGCGAGACGCTGCTCGACGTGGTCGGCCCGCCGGCCGATCGGGTGCACAGGCTCGAGGGGGAGCGAAGCGATCTCGATGCCGCCGCCCGCGACTACCAGGCTGCCGTGGCGCGGGCCTTCGCCATCGACGCCGACGGGCCGCCACCCCGGTTCGATCTGGTGCTCCTGGGCATGGGTGCCGACGCGCACACGGCGTCGCTCTTTCCCGGCACGCGGGCCCTCGGCG
>JBILVO010000012.1:0-47084 GCA_044370415.1 Pirellulales bacterium | reverse complement strand
GTCGTTGCCCGCGGCGTCGGTGAATGTGGCGGCGGCGACGGAGATGGTGCTGGTGCCGACGTATCCGGCCGTGGGTTTGAAGGTGGCGGTGTAGACGGTGCCGGAGACGGCGTTCCAGTTGGAGAGGCTGCCGCTGCCGGCGGTGACCGAGACGTCTTCCTGCGTGAACCCGACGGGAGTCGCGCTGAGGGTGAAGGTGATCGTGGCGGTCTCGCCGGCCTTGAGCGCGGCTGCGGTCGACGTGACGGCGATCGTCGGCACGATCGTGTTGATCACGATCGGCGTGGCGAGCGAACTGGCCGTGTTGCCATTGCCCGCGGCGTCGTTGAACGCACCGGCGGCGATGGCGATGGTGCCCGGCGTGGTCGACTGGGACGTGGGAGTGAACGTGACCGAGTAGCTCGTGCCGGAGCCCGAGAAGTTTGAGAGGCTGCCGCCACCGACCGTGATGTCGGCCTCGGTGAAGTCGGTGGAGGCTTCGCTGAGCAGGAACGTGATCGTGGCGGTCTGGCCGGCCTTGAGCGTCGACACATCCGAGGAGATAGCGACGGTCGGTGCCACGGTGTCGAGCGTGAACGTCACAGCCGGCGACGATGCGGCGCTGCCGTTGCCCGCGATGTCGGTCTGCACGGCCGTGACGGTGACCAGGCCCTGGCCGAGCGTCGTCAGATCGTCATCTGCAAACACGACCGGGACGTCAAGACCGGCGCCGACCCCGAGACCGGTGACGGTCTTGGAAACTGCGCCGCTGTTGAAGCTGACAACGATCGAGGCACCCAGCTCGCCCTGGACCACCACGACTCCCGTCGCCTGCTTCGCCTCGGCGGCGGTGGCGCCGGCCGCAGGAGCCAGGCCGACGTTAGCGCCGAGCGCGACGGCGGGAGCCACGACGGTCGTGTCGACCGTATAGCTGACGGGAGGGCTGGCGAGACTGCCCGCCTGGCTCCAGAGGTTGCCTGCAATCGGCAGCTTCTGCTGGACCTGCACCACGGTCGCCGCGTAGCTGCCCGCGGGTAGCGTGAACGACGTGCCGACGCCGGCGCTCCAGGTAGAGCCGTTGTCGGAGGACCACTGCCAGGTAGCGCCGGCCTGGAGCGTGACGTTGACGACGGCGTCCTTCGTGATGCCGTCGTTCGCGGACGAGCCCGTGTCGGCATTGAGCGCGACACCGGGCTTCGCCAGGGGCGCGATCGGCCCGTACACGTCGGACCAGGTCGGGCTCGTGACGCTCGCGGGCAGGCTGTTGGTGGCGGCGATGCGGAAGTAGGAGCTCATGCCGTTGGTCAGGCCGCCGATCGTGGCCTGCGTCGTGGTCGGCGTGGCTTGGGTGATGTCGCCGGCCGGCACGGTCGTCCAGCCGGTGAGGCCGTCGAGGCTGCGCTGGATGATGTAGGAGACGAGCTGGTCGCCGCCGGTGCTGGCCGGGGCGGTCCAGCCGAGCGTCACCTTCTGGTCGTCGATCGACACGCCGGTGACACCCGTCGGCTTGCCCGGGACGTCGAGGAGAGACACCAGAAATGCGGTGCTGCCCGGTCCATCGACATCGTTGTTGAGCAGCTTGTTGCCAGCCAGGTCGGCGACGACCGTATTGTCGACCTGCACCCGGTATTCACCAAGCGGAAACACCGATGGTGACTGGAAGGCGACCGTCTTCGTGTTGGGAAGGTACTGAAACACGTAGCCGGTGCCATCAATGAGGTCAGTAAACGCACCGGCGCCCGCGAACGGCCTGAAGGAGACGACGAACCTGCTGGACACGATTGTCGAGTCGTCGATGCCGATGCCGTTATCGGCGAGCTGAATCACCAGCTGCGTCAGACCACGAGCGGCGGATCCTTCTACACGGACGCGGTCGGCGGCGGCGTTGCCGTCGTCAACGGACCCGTCGAGCGGGTTGCTCAGCGAGGCTGTCGGCGCGACGAAGTCCGCCCGATCCACCGCACCGCGATCCTTGTAGACGTTGAAGCCGATGCCTCCGAGGCCCCCGCTCACGCTGGGGTCGTCGACCCGGAGCTGCCCGTACAGATCACGGTCGGGCGCCAGGATCGGGGACGGCGGCAGCCCCACGGCATCCTTGACGGCGACGAAAGCGTTGCGGTCCTGCAGCACGTCGATCGCACTGTCGATCGCCAGCGAGTCGGGCCGCAGATAGAAGTTGCGATTGGCGGCGTCGATGAACGGATCCGTCCCCAGCAGGATGGCGTTGGTCTGCGTTGTGCCGGGCGTCACCTGGGTGGGCGTGGCAAAGTACGCGGAATACCCGACGACGGTCTCGGTGCTCGAGGATGCATCGAGGCTGACGCCAGTGGCCAGGTTGGCGAAGAGATTGTTGAAAAGCGTCGGCGCCGCATTGTCCGTCACCTGGATGCCGATGCCTCCGGGCGTGACGCCGCCGTAGAGTGTGTTGTTGAAGATCCGGCCGAAAGGCACCGCTGCTTCGGGCTGGGAGGAACCGTTGTTGGTCTGGCCGCTGAACAGGATGCCCGCGATGCCGCTGGAGGCGACGATGTTGTTGTTGACGGCGGCACCCGGCACGAGGCGGCTCGCATTGAGGACGGGAAGATTCCGAACCACGCCCGGCGTCGGCGCGTTGGAGACCGGATCGCGGTCGTCGGCGTCGATGCGGATGCCGTACTGGGCGGCGTTCGAGACGATGTTGCTCTCGATGAGGAACTGCCCCTGTTGGCGGACGAGGTTGCTGTCGCCCACGAGGCCGGAGGTCGCGATCGGGGGCGCGACGGTCACGGCGGCGTCGCGGACGGTGATGCCTCCGCCATTGGCGGCCGTCAAAGAACCCGACTGGAAGAACCCAATGATCGTCGACGCCGAGAGCGGCCCGGCGGCGCTGGCGAGATCGAGACGGAGCGTGCGGAATGTCCCGCGTGTGGCGGTGAAGTTGGCGACCGTGGTCCAGCTCAGACCACCGTTCGTGCTGATCGCCACGCCGTCTCCCGGCGGCAACTGGTTGCCGCTGGAACCGGCGGCCAAGCCGCCAAGCGAAAACGTCGCCGGCAGCCTGGAAAGCGGCTCGGCGGCCGTGCCAGCGGAATTGACTCCGGTGCGATATTCGAACTCGAGATATGCCGACGACTGCCCGGCGAGATCTAGGCTCCAGAGCACGACGTTGTGCTGGGTGGTTGCACCTCCCGTGCCGCTCATCCGCAGGCCGTTTGCCGTGGCATCGGCAACGATCGAACCGTTGCCGCGAACGGCCACGGCACCGCCGATGGCGTTGAGCAGGTTCTCCTGCAGGATGACCGCGGCGGCCGAAGAAGACGGTACGAGCCGATCGTTGGTGTCGAACAGCCGGTAGATGCCGGTCTGCGCGAAGCTGTTGCCGGGCTGCGCCGCGTACTCGGTGCCGCGACGGATCTCGAGCTGGTAGGGACCCTGTAGCACCTGGGCGTTGTATTCGTTCAAGGCCGGCGTGTTCAGGTCGAAGTCGATCGCCGTGTTCACCGGCGCGCCCGTCACCATCTCGCCGCGTTCCGCGAAGCCGACGATAATGTCGTCGATGTAGAAGCCCTCGAAATCGTTGTTCGCCCCACGCTCGCGGCTGAGCAAGCCATCGCCGCTGAAGCTGCCGACCGTATTGGCGTTGCCACCGATGTCGTTGAGCAGGTCGCCCGACAGGAAGAACTGCAGTTGCGTACCGCCCAGCCCTGCGGCATCCCCGACGTTCGCCGAGAGCGTGATCTGCTTGGTCGCGCCATTGATCGCCGTGATCGTCGCACCGGCCGGGATGCGCTGCGGGATCGTGCCTCCGGTGCTGTCGCGTGAAAACGCATCGAGGGGCGAACGGACCCGCATGCCGACGGCGAGGCCCTCGATGGACTGCATCGTGACGACGGCGCTTCCCGCCGTCGCCCCGCCAGTGGCGACCGACTGGAGGGCGTCTGGATTCGTCTTGCCGCGGTCGGCCGGATCCATCTCGCCCGCGGTGCTGAAGTCGAAACGGAGCCGGATGCTCGACCTGCCGGCCACCGTGCCCAGGTCGACGCGGGCCTGCCGCCATGAGGTCGTCGTCGACGTGTTGTCGAACAGCTCCTGAACCCGCTGGTTTGTCTGTGTGCCGATCGACGACGACGCGGAGAGCGTGTTGGGCAGTTCCGCCTCGGCGGCGTCGCCGTCGTTGTCGGAACGCGACTGGTTGTTGGTCGCGAGAAGCTGCCAGGTCAAGCCGTCGTCCGTCGACACGAAGACGCGGGCACTGTCGCGCATGCTGTTGTTCGTGTCGGTGCGGCCGGAAGCGTTCTGGCTTTCGAGGAAGTAGTTAAAGTAGAGCGTCGGCTTGTCGGTCGACGAGTAGCCGGCGAGGCTGAACGGATTGGTGATCAGGCTGCCGTAGGCACCGCCCGGCAGGTTGTAGTTGCTGCCGATCGACGTGTTGGCGGTGAGTTCCTCCTGCCAGTTGAAGGACGAGTAGTTGGCCGTGCCGTACTGGCCCGTGCCGCCGTAGGAAAGGAATCCTCCGGTGCGATTGGCCCATTCCTCGAGCCCGAAGTACATGCTCGTGCCACCCTCCCAATACGTCCGCGTATTGTCCGGGGAGGAGCCGGCGGTCGAAATGATGCCGTGGCCGGCGTCGGACGTCGCGACGGGATCGTTGCTGAAGTCGCCGCGACGGTTCGTGGAATGCCAAAGATTGATGTCGAGGGGGGAAAACGCGAGGCCGGTGAAGCCACCGACGCCTGAGATCGGATTGGAAATGTGACTGTCGGCGATGCCGTCGTCGTTGGTGTCGAAGACGTTGGCGACGAGCTCGTTCATGTCGGGATTGATGCACACGAGTTTGCCGAGGCTCGTGATCGCGAAGAATGTGCCGGCGAAGCGGCCGCCTTCGAGGTTGACGGGGCCGGTGGCGAGCCCTTGGAACGTCTCGCCGCCGCCCAACACCGAGGCGAAGTTGCCCTGGAAGCCGGAGGCCGTGCCGGTGGTGAAGAACTGGCCGGTGGACGTGAGGCCGTACAGCACGCCGGTCTCGTTGCGGAACTGAAGGCCTGTGAGGACTCCGGTGCGGCCGGTGGCACCCCCGGTCATCTGGGTCCGCGTCGAGTCGGGCGCCGTGCCGTTGAATTCGACCGTGCCCGTGCCAAACGTCGTGTAGAGATACGAATTGCCGCCGTCCTGGATCGAATACACGACCCCGTCGGTGTAATCAGCGACCGTGCCCGCGCGGCGACGGATGGCGAGGGCATCGACACTGCTCCCGGTCACCTGCCAGAAGGTGGGCGCGGCGGGATCGTCGCTGATGCCATCCGAGACGGTGCTCAGGAGCGACCCGTCGGCGGTGTTCACCTCGCGCAGCAGACCGTTGTTCGTGGCTCCTGTCGCGGTGCTCGTGTCACCGAAGTACTGGAACAACCGGCCGTCCGTCCGCATGTCGATGTCGCCGACGGAGCCGTTCGTATAGGGCGAATTACCGGTGACGCGGGTTTCCCAGATGCCGCGGTTGGGATCGATGGTGTAGAGGTGCGTTCCTGTCGAGGCGAATAGCGTGACGTCGGAAAGCGTGAACGGCCGCACGTGCGCCGAGAGCGTGAGCGAGGACGTGATGTCGATGACGCGGCCGCTCGTCGGCTGGGTGAAGCCCGTCTCGGTGTCGTCGGCGACCACGCTGGGGGAGTACGCCGGGTAGCCGACAGAGGAGATATGGTCTTCGACCACGCGGCGGACGGAGTTGATGGGCTCCAGGCGAATCAACGGATTCGCCGCCGACGCGGTAAAGGTGGCGTTGAGCACGGCGGGCAGCCGTTCGTTGCTGTGCACCGCGACGTAGTAGCGGGTCGTGGAGCCCGGCCCGCCTGCCGGGAGCTGCACCGTGCCGATGAACGGATCGAGCTTTCCGAGCGACCCGCGGCTGAGGTCGTCGAAGTCGTTGTCGCGCTGGCCGCTGCCGGGCTGGTCGTCGGAGATGTCGGAATCGCGGCCGATGTAGATCAGGCGGCCGGCCGAGTCGAAGACGGACAGCGTGAGATCGCCGCGGAAGCCGTCGGCATAATCGATGTCGAACATCGTCGCCCAGGTCTTCGCGCCGCTGTTGAAGCCTCCGATCGCCTGGATGTCTCTGTAGTCGAGCGAGAAGGTGTACCAGTCGACGTCGGCCTCACCGGCGATCTCGCCTCCCACGGAAATCGTGTTGCGATCGGTGGCGAGGAGATTGCCCAGTGGCTGCGAGGCCGCACCGAACGAGTTGTTCGCATCGACGGTGCTCTCGCCGTTCTCCCCGACCAGTTGGGAGCTGCGCGGCAGCCCGATCACGTCGATGCCGATGTCGGGATACCGGATGTCGGCGAAGCGGACCGTCGATCCCGGCTTCTCGTCCTGCTGGCGGAGGCGGACCCGCAGCTCGTAGCGGCCGCTCGTGGCGCCGGCCGAGGCGTCGCCCTCCTCGGCGAACGTGTCGCTCGCGAGGCTGGCTTCGTATCGCGCCGCATCCGTTCCGCCCGGGAATGAGGCGAGCGTGGCGGAATCCTGCTTCGGCTGGCTGCGCACCCGGATGAAGTAGTCGGTGACGCTGCCGCTCATCCCCGGCAGGATCACCCGCATGCCGGCGTCGCGCGGGTTTACGCCGTAGAAGTCGGCACCCCGCCACGCATCCTTGGCCAGCGGCAGCCCGCCGTTGTCGCCCGTGGCGGTGTAGCCGAGCAGGCCGGCGCCAAAAACGGAGCGGTCGTAGGCGACACGGATCTCGGTGGCCGACGCGGGAGCGGCGTTGAACGTGAAGGACACGAGGCCAGTGGTCCGATTGAGCGAGGCCGAGAGGACGCGCACCGCCGGATTGCCGACGGGCACGAACGTGAACTGGCCCGCGTCGTTGACGGTGAACGTCTGGACCGCGGTGGTGCCGACGTACACGGCGCCCGCGAGCGTTCCGGGCACGACGTTCGTCTGCAGCTGATAGCCGCGGGCGGTGCCGGCCGCCGTCGCCTCGCCGACGTTCCCTGCGATCGACGCGATGTCGTTGAGCGAGTCGACCGACCGGGCCAGCACGTTGCCGTCGGCGTCGAGCAGTTCGAGCATCGTGTCGAGCGACGGGCTCGTCTTGTCGAGATCGATCCAGACCTCGCTGCCCGCATAGCCCTTGAACGAGTAGACGTCGACATCCGTGGGGTCATTGAAGGCCACCGAGCCGTGAACCTCGAAGCCAAGGCGGCGGCTGTCGTCGCCGCCCTTCTCCTGGGCCGACTCCCAGGAGTTCATCACCCCGAGCGGGTTCGGCACGGCGTAGTTGGGGGCGAGGATCCCGAGGTTCTGCGCGGTCTGCACCACGCCGTTGGTCTCCCCGGCCGTGTACGCCGACTCCGTTTCCCGAAGGATGGCGACGTTGCGGTCGTTGGATAGTTCGAGGAATCGGAGGCTCCGCCAGTTTCCGGCGGCTGGGGACGTGGCCGACCCGTCGAAGCCGGTGTCCTTGGTGGGCACCTGTGCGGGATCGAGGCTCGCGCCGACCGTGTCGTCGTACAGCGACGTGAGGATCACCGGATAACCGGGCTGCCCGATTACCTGCACGGTGCCGCCGATGCGGTCGTCGATGTCGAGGGGCGTGCCGGTGGCCGTGAATCCCGCGTTTGCGCCGAGCAGCTTGACGACCAGGCTCTCGCCCGGACGACTCATGAGCCGCAGCCCGGTGGCGGTGTGGAAGTTGTCGACGGTGATGTCGGTGAACAGGACGTGGACGATGTCGGTGTCGTCCCAGACGCCCTCCGTCGTCACCTCGCCGCCGCGAACCTCGAGGCCACCGACGGAGCCGCCGGCCGGGCGCCCGGCGGCGGCATTGATCGTGTAGGAGATTCTGTTGCCCCGGACCAGCGGCCCGAAGTTGTCGTCGAATTCGACCTCGCGCGCCATTCCGCCGGTGCTGCGGCCGTAGTCGGCGACGAGCCGGTCGTTGAGCGAGTTCACGTTGGCACTGATGAGCGATCCGCGATTCTCGCGGAAGTCGTTGCCGACGATGATCGGCTGGGCTCCGCGCACGAACACGGTGGCGGCGTCGTTGGTGCCACGGCCGGAGCGAGTGGTGGAGGCCAGACCGGAGGCGTTGTGTTCCACGCGGCTGTTGGCCACCCGCAATTCGCCCTGGTGCACCTCGAACACGTTGAATTGGTCGAAGCCGCCCTCGATGGGCGTCGTGCCACCGCCGAAGGCGACGTAGGCGTTGTCGATGCTCGCCCGTGCGCCCGCGTTGACGATGATCCCGCCCCAGTCGCCCACAGAGAGGGTGCCGTTGGGCTGGCCGGTGGAAGTGAATTTGTCGGCGTTGAGGCCGTTGGTGTCGAACGTGCCCCCGGCGCCGAAGCGGTTGTCGCCCAAGCTCGTGAAGACGACCGGCACGTCGGGCAGCCCCTCGGCGTACAGGGCGGCGATCCCGCGGCCGAGTTCGATCCGCGCGCTCTGCAGTTTGACGATCGCCCCGGGATCGATCGCAAGCCGACCGCTTGCCCGGGCGAACGGACCGGAGAACGTGACGTTGGCCTCGCTCTCCGTGGTCGCGGCGACACCGATCAGCGTGACCGACGTGGGGCCATCGATGCTGGCGATGGTGCTGAAAAGCGGCGTGTCGCCCGAGGCGATCTGAACAGACATGCCGACGCTCAGGTCCGATGTGGAGGAGAGCCCCGTGATCTTGGCGGAACCGGCCACGATGCTGCCAGGTCGCTGGCGGGTCAGCTCGTAGCCGCCCGCTCCCCCGGCGATCAGGAGGTTTTCGGCGAGCACGTAGACGATGTCGGTGCTCTTGAACCGCGCCGGCACCGAGAGTTCCGCGATGCTGCTGCCGGGGGCCGTCGTGATCCTCACGAAGAGGCCGTTGACGGTGTTGTCCAGCAGCACGTTGCCGCGCAGGGCCGGGCCGACGCGGCCGTTCGACTCCTCGAAGCTGTTCGGGTCGGCGGAAATCGCCGCGCCGGCGCTGTTGATGATCCGGTTGAATCCAATCGTCGGGCGCGTGCTTTCGATATGGATCGGCGTGAACGACTGCAGCCGCGAGTCCACAAACACCTGGCCGCCGCCGTAGCGGAACTCGGCGTGGGCGATCGAATTGACGAAGGCTCGCTTGGTGGGCGAGTCGGAATCGGACCGCAGGACGATGCCGCCCCATTGCCCGCCACCGGTCGCGGGCCCCACGCCGTCGCTGTCGCCACCGATCGAATCATCGTGGTAGGAGGTAAAGGTCGCGGCGTTTCCGGGCACACCCAGCACCTGGATCGCAGCACCTGACCGCGAGGAGGAAGACAGCTCGGACGAGCTGCCCACGTCGATGACGGCGGCCCGCAGCTTCACGACCGCGCCGGCATCGATCATCACCGTCACGCCGGCGGGCACGTTGAACGTGGCGCCGTCTGCAAGCGTCACGCCGCCGGCCGTCTTGCCGACGAGGTAGGGGAGCGGCTGCCCGCCGGGGCCGGCCGTATTCCCGAGGATGCGGATGATGCGATCGCCAGACACGGCGGCGATGGCGTCGTCGATCTCCGTGTGGGGGAAAGCCAGCGACCCGTCGCTGAACGCGAGCGAGGCGGAGGGCAGCGTCGTGAGCGCCGTGCGCGAGAGCGTGATGGTGCGGGTCGCCCCCGTGCCCGTGATGCTCTGGATCGTGGTGACCGTCCCGGTGCGGATGCCCGTGCCTTTGACGATCATGCCGACAGCGAGGCCGACGGCGTCGGCCGCCGTCATCGTCATCGTGGCGCTGTTGGCCACGAGCGCGGCCGGGCGGGCGGGTGCCGCCTTGTCGACGAAGATCGTGTCGCTCGGCGACGCGGTCTTGAACCAGAACGTGAAGGTGCCACCGGCCACGCCGTCGCGATCGCCGTCGAGCGGCGTTCCGGTGTCGCCGGCCCCGTTTGGAAGATCGACGATGGTGCTCGTGGCTTCGGTCTTCGGGGTGACGGTGAGCCGGAGTTCGTACGTGCCCTCCGTGCGACCGCCATAGCCGCTCTCGCTGACTTCCGGGTTGAAGTCGGTGTTTCCGGTGCTCGTGACGGCGACGTAGTAGGTGTAGGGGGCGCCCGTCGAGTCCGCGGCCTGGAGATCGAGATCGAGGAAGGAGTCGCGGCCGAACGAGTCGTCGTTGCGGGCGATCATCTCCCGACGGCCGTTGACCTCGCGATAGAGGGTGAGCACGGTGTCGAGTGTGCTGACGATCGCGCGGTCGGGGCGGGCGACGATCGTCTCGGCGGAGAGCCGGCCGTCGGAGTCGAGCGCGAACGAGTAGACGTCGATGTCCGATCCCGTCTTCGGATAACGCATCGACAGATGGATCAGGTCGTAGTCGCCGGGCAGGATCGTCTCGTTGCCGCCGAGGCCACTGCCCATGTTCGACGGGATATCGTAGCTGTGGTGGAGGCCCAGCGCGTGGCCGATCTCGTGCATGGCCACCGAAAACCAGTATCCGCCAAACTCACTGGCTCCCCAATCCTCGGTGGAATCCATGATGGCCCGACCACCTTCCTCGGCGAGACCGGACGGGGCCGTGTTGACCGTCGGATCGATGGCCCGCATGTCTCCCGTGACGACCGTGATTCCCAAGGCCTCGGACTCGATGAACCGAACGCCGGTGTAGCGGCTGTAGATCTCGAAAATCTCGCGGGCCCGTTGCTTCTGTGCCGGCGTGATGGCGTTGGTCAGCGGGTTGCCCTGCGGATCGACGCCGTAGTCAGGCCGGAAGTTGTAGAACTGCTCCGCGATGGAGCCGGCGGGGCCGGAACCCGCCGTCGGGATTCCATGGAGTTCGGCACCCCTGTTGACAGGAATGAAGCGATGACCCGGCTCATCGAGCGAGCCGGGCTGGCTGGGGAACGGCAGATTTCCGGCCGGGGTCGCGATCGTGGGCCGGGTCGTGATCGTGCCGCCGACGACGACCGCGGCGGTGCCAAGGCTTCCCAGTGGCTGGGCGCCCAGGAAGCTGGTGTTGTTGGCCAGCGGCTGGGCGGCGTTGTTGCCGATCGTCCGCTCCAAGATCACCACCTCCTGCGACGCGACGAGCGCGACGGCGCCCAGGGACAGATCCTGGTTGGGCGTGAGCGACCAGGTGCCCGCGGTGGAGACCTGCGCGGACCCGACGAAGGTTTCGGCGACGCCGTCGCCGTCGAGGTCGGCCGTGATCGCAACGGTGACGGTGCGGCCGGTGGCGGTCGGCGAGGCGGTGATCGAGGGATGGCCAGTGCCGGTGATCGTGGGCCTGCGGACCGAGGTGGCGGCGATCGGGTCGATCCGGGGGGCCGTGATCGCGGTCGTGTCGATCTCGATCGAGCCCGGGCGGGCGAGGCTCACGTTGCCCACGCCGTCGGCCTGCGTGGCGGAGAGGACGACCACACGGGCGGGGAGATCCGCCGTGGGCGAGAGCGTCCACCGGCCGGCGGCGTTCACCGCGACCACGCCGAGGATCGTGTCGACCGTGCCGTCGCCACTCGAATCGTAGCGTACAGTGACCGTGGCGCCCGGCTCGCCCGTGCCCGTGAGCGTGGGCCGCAGGAGATTGGTCGGCGGCAGCGGATCGAGGGTCGGCCGCAGCGGCTTGATGGTGTCGATGAAGACGGTGCGGGTATATGCGCCGCTCGGGGCGCCGCCGTTGGCCTGGGTCACTGACAGTAGCACGCTGCCCTCGGGCAGCGGCAGGCTCGGCGTGATCGACCACGTGCCGTCTCCGGCGATCGTGGCCGTGCCCACGACGGACTCGGGGGTGCCGTTGCCGTCGAGGTCGGCTGAGAGCGTGACCGTGAATCCGGCCGTGCCGCGGCCGGTGACGAGCGGCGTCTTGGTGCTCTGATTCGCCAAGGGATCGATGAAGGCGAGAGACGGATCGATCGTCACGCTTCCGGTTGCAGACGGGCTCACGTTGCCGGCCGGGTCGGTCTGGGTCGCCGACAGGGCGATCACGCCGTTGGCGAGCGCAACGCCGGCCGTGAACGACCAGGTGCCATTTAAGAGGACGACCGTCCGACCGATCTCGACCGTCGCCGTGCCGCCGTCGGCGTCGTGGTCGGCCAGCACGATCACGGTCGCCCCCGGTTCGCCCGTGCCGAAGATGTCGGGCGTCGGCGTGGAGGTGCTCGGGATCGTCCCGATCACCGGCGCGGCCGGCGCGGTGGTGTCGATGGTGATCGATCCGAGCACGCGGCCACCGACGTTGCCGGCGGCATCCGACTGCACCGCCACCAGCGCGAGCGTGTCGTTGGCGGGCAGCGTGACCGACGAATCGAGGAACCACGTGCCATCCCCCTGCACGACGGCGGTGCCGATGGTGGCGTCGGGGATGTCGTCGCCGTTGGTGTCGGCGATCACGGTGACGCGGCCGCCCACGGCGCCGGTGCCGGAGATCCTGGGCGTGCGGTCGTTGGTGACCGGCATGGCAGCGAAGGACGGGGCGGCGGGCACGGCCGTGTCGATGAAGACCGATCCGGTGGCGGCAGCGCTTGCGTTGCCGGCGGCATCGGTCTGCACCGCCGAGAGCGCGATCGTGCCGTCGGCCAACGGCAGCGACGACACGAGCAGCCACGAGCCGTCCGAGCCGACTCGCACGACGCCGATGACCACGGTGGCCGTCGTCGCATTGGCATCGTGATCGGCGCGGAGGGTGACCGTGGCACCCGCTTCGCCCGTGCCGCGGATCGTCGGAGTCGAGTCGCTCGTGGGCTGCAGCGTGGCGATGAACAAGCCGGCGCCGATAGCCGGCGTCGCCGGCGCAGACGTGTCGATCGTCACGCCGCCGAGGCCCGCGGGACTCGTATTGCCGATCGGGTCGGTCTGCGTGGCGGACAGAGCGACGAACCGGGCGGGGAGGTCGACGGAGGGAGTGATCGACCACGTGCCATCGGCAGGCACCAAGACGGTGCCGAGCGAGGCGTCGGCCGTGCCGTCATTGTCGGCGTCGTAGAGCAGGGTCACGGTGGCGCCCGATTCGCCGGTGCCGCCGATCACCGGCCGCCGCGACGAGGTCGGATTCAATGCACGGATGACCGGCGCCGCCGGGGCGGTCGTGTCGATCTCGAGTTCGCGAACGGTCGCGTCGGTGGATGCGTTCTCCGCCGAGTCGGTGACGGTGGCCGTGACGCCGTAAACGCCGTCGGGCACGAGATCGAGCGATCCCGTCGCAGGAGTGGCGGCGGCCAAATCGAGCGACCAACCGCCGGCAACGACGGGGACGTTGGCGTAGGTGGCCCCGCCGACCGTGATCGACAGGCTCTCGCCGGCCAGGAGCGTGGCGGTGCCGGTGAGCGTGGGGGTGAGCGACCGCGAGAGCAGCCGATTGACCGTCGGAATGGCGGGCGCGGCCGAATCGATCGTCACGCTGCCGGTCGCAGACGGGCTCACGTTGCCAGCCGGATCGGTCTGGGTCGCCGAAAGCGAGATCGTGCCATCGGCAAGGGGCTGGTTCGCGGCGAGCGACCAGGTGCCAAGAGCCGTCACGACGGTCCGGCCGATTTCCACCATCGGCGTGCCGGCCAAACCGTCATGGTCGGCCAGCACGATCACGGTCGCCCCCGGCTCGCCCGTGCCGGTGATCATCGGGGTGCGGTCGCGGGTCATCGCGATCGAAGTGATGATCGGGGCGGATGGAACGGCCGTGTCGAGCGTGAACGAAATGATGCCGGCCGTGCTCACATTGCCCGCGGGATCCGTCTGAGTCGCCGACACGTTGATGGTGCCATCGCCCAGAGTGAGGAGATCGCCGGCGGTGAGGACCACGGCCTGAGCGGCACCGGTGCCGGTGACGGTCTTGGTGACGGTGGCGGCGCCGCGGGAGAAGGTGACGCTAATGGAGGCGCCGGCCTCTCCCGTGACAGTGACGACGCCCGAGACCTCTGTGGCCTCGGCGGCGGTGGCGCCGCCGGCGACGCCACCGCCGAGCGCGAGGGTCGGCGCGGCGGGGGCTGTGAGATCGATCGTGAGGGCCGCCTGGGCCACCGGTCCGACGTTGCCCGCGGCATCGGCCTGATAGGCGACGAGCAGGAATATGCCCTCGGGAAAACTTACGGTCGGAGTGATCGACCACGTGTCGTCGACGGTGACGGTCGCGGTGCCGACCACGGCTTCCGCGGCATTGTCGCCCGTGCGGTCGGCCAGCAGCACCACCCTCGCTCCGGATGTGCCAGTTCCACTGATTGTTCGTGTCTGGTTATTCGTGACTGGCAACGCGTTGATCGCGAGAACAGTAGACGGAGCCGTCGTGTCGATTGCGATCGAGCCGGTGGCGACCGCGGCAGCGTCGATGTTGCCTAGCGCGTCCATCTGCGTGGCAGACAGAGCGATCGTTTGATTCGCCGCGAGTGGCTGCGACGAGACGAGTGACCACTTGCCGTTGGCCAGCACGAGGGCTTGGCCGATTTCCACCATAGCAGTGCCGCCGTTCGCGTCGTGGTCTGCCAGCACGATCACGGTGGCCCCCGACTCCCCGGTGCCGGTGATGACCGGCCTCAGCTCATTGGTGGTCGGGAGCGAGTCGATCGTGGGCGCGAGCGGGGCGGTCCTGTCGACCAGGATCGCTCCTGTGGTCGCGGGGCTGACGTTGCCAGCAGGATCGCGCTGCGAGGCCGACAGGCTGACCGTGCCGGACGTGAGCTCCTCCGATGACGTGATCGACCAGGTGCCATTCGGCTGCACGACGGCGGTGCCGATCTGGACCATGCCCGTTGCCCCATTCCGGTCGGTATCGGCCAGAAGGGTGACGGTCGCGCCAGGCTCGCCGGTGCCGGTGACGAGGGGAGTCGCACCGCCGGTGGGCAGCAGGGTGTTGATCGCCGGGGCGAGCGGGGCCGTCGTGTCGATCGTGACCGAGGAAAAAGCCGCGGAACCGACGTTGCCGGCTCCATCGACCTGCCGGGCCGCGACCGCGAACGTGCCCTCGGGCAGCGTGACAGTCGAGGTGATCGACCACCTGCCATCAGGCTGGACGATCGCGTCGCCGATCGCCGTTTCGTAGATGCCGTCGCCTGTACGATCCAGGGCGAGCGTCACCGTGTGCCCGGCGATCCCCGTGCCGGTCAGCGTGGGCCGCGTCGTGTTTTGCGGGTTTGCAAAACTGGTGAAGGCGGGAGTGGCGGGCGCCGTGGTGTCGACGACGAGCGTCGCCGAGACGGTGCGGACGGTGCCCTCGGAATCGGTCTGGCTGGCCTGAATCGCGATGCTGCCCTCGGGAAGCGACGTCACGGGCGTGATGAACCAGCGGCCGTCCGAGGCGACGACGGCAGTGCCGATCTCGACCAGGGCTGTCGCGCCGTTCAGATCCGTGTCGGCGAGCAGGCGAGTCGTCGCTCCGGGTTCGCCCGTGCCGGCGATCGTGGGAGTCGTGTCGGCGGTGGGGCCGAGCGTGAGGATCACGGGGTCGGCGATCTGCACGTAGACCCAGAAGAGACGCGATGGGCCCGTGTTGCCGGCAGGGTCGCTTTGCACCGCGCCGACGAGGACGTACCCCGAGGGCAGGCTGGAATTTGCTTTCACGCTCCAACGACCATCGACGGCGATCGTGGACGAACCCACGAGCGTGTCGGGCGTGCCGTCCGCGTTCACGTCGGCATACACCGACACCGTGGCTCCGGCCTCGCCGGTGCCCGTGAATGTCGGTCGCGAACTGACGATGGCGGGGGCAGCGGCAGTCTGGATCGCGGTTGGCGTCGCAGCATCGCTCGCAACACTGGCGGGGGCGAGGAAGAAGGCATCGGCACCGGCGGTACCGGAGGCGGGGACGGTTCCCTGCAGGCCGATGAACTCGATCGAGAAGTTGCCGCGGGTGCCTGGAGAATTGGCGGGCATGCCCGCCGAGGTAAACGACAGGCGGCCGGAAGCATCGCCAGTCTTCGTCCATGACCAACCGTTGCTGCTGGCACGAACGCCGTTTTGCGAACCGGATGTGTAGGCCGTCGCCGCGGCGTCGGTGCCGAAGAACGTGTAATCAGCCCCGCCGATGTCCATGACGACGGCGATCTGGTCGACGCCGATCTTGAAGTTGTGGATCGTGTCCGTGCCGAGGAACTGGGCCGCTGTGATCCCCGCTCCGCCATTGGCCCCGGCGAGAGCGGCGTTGCCGAACGACTTGTAGAGAACGACATCCTTCTGGGTGCTCGCGACAACGATGTCATCGCCGCCGCGTCCCTCGATGATGTCCGCGCCCTGGAGAAGCGGCTTGTGGTGTGTCGACCACGGAGAGTATTCGGTCTCAAACGAGGCATTCCACGCGTCCGGAGCGATCGCCGCCTGCTGGCTCTCGCCGTACACGCCGGTGACGGCGTCGCGGGTCGTGATGGCACCCGCGAAGAAAGCGTCGGCATCAGCCGATTGAACGAGAGCCTCGGCCGTCGCCTTGTTGGCCGACCCTCGCAGGTAGTCGGCGCCGTCGCCACCGACGAACGACTCGAGGATCGTGGGGCCGGCACCAATAGGATCCGTCACGACGGAAGAGCCACCGAGGAAAAACGCATCGACGGCGTTCGCGTTGACGCTCGTCGAATCCGGAACGGTTCCCTTGAGACCGACGAGGGTGATGGAAAAGTCACCGCGGTTGACGGTGCCGCCCGCGTTCAATCCGCCCGACATGGCGTCGGAATCGAACGTGAGCGTGCCGGAGGTCGGCGAGGTTTTCGTCCACGTCCAGCCGTTGCCACGGGCCATCAGGCTGAACTGGCTGGCGGTATCGGCCGGCATGTTGCCGCCGTAGAACGTGTAGTCGGCGCCGTCGATGTCGATGACGACGGCAATCCGGTCGACGCCGATCCGGAAGTTGTGGATCGTGTCGGTGCCCAGAAATTGGGCCGCGGTGATGCCCGCAGGATTGTTTGCTGCCGTAAGAGCCGTGTTGCTGAACGTCTTGTAGAGAAAGACGTCCTTCACCGTGGACCCGACCAAATCATCGTTGCCGCCGCGGCCCTCGAGAATGTTCGCGGCCGTGAGTTCGACACTATGGTGCTGGGCCCACGGGGCATAGACGGATGCGAAGAACGGATTGAGCACCGTGGAACGAAGTGCGCCGTGCTGGCTCTCGCCGTACACGTTCGTGCCCGCGTCCTTCGTCGACGCTGCGCCCGCGAACATGGTGTCGACGTCGGTCGAATTCGTCGTCGCCTCAAGCGTCGCGCCCTGATCCTCGCCACGCAGATAATCGACGCCATCGCCACCGATGAACGTGTCGACCGTCGCGGAGCCCAGCAGGTAGTCGTCGCCGGGTGTGCCGGAAACGCTGGGAAGAGTGCCCTCAAGCTGAATGCCCGTCGGCGAGTTGTTGCCGAGGATGAAATCGTTGCTCGACGTGCCGCGCAGCACTTCGAAGTCAGGAATGGGTGCAGCGGGCGCAGTGAGATCGATCGTGAGTTGCGCGAAGTTCGGCGGGCTGGGGGCGGCGCCGGAAATCGTCTGGATCGCGCGGATGCTGTAGGTGCCGGCCGAGAACGTGTACGCGGAGGTGGCCGTCCACGTCGTCGCGGCACCCGCGGGCACGTTCGCCACGAGTGTTTCGTAGTTTCCGTCACCGTCGATGTCGGCGCGAATCTCCACGGCAGCATTTGCCGTGCGAGTGCCCGAGATGTCGGGCGTCTGATCATTTGTGGGAAAAAGAATGCTCGTCGAGAAGACCGGCCGCGATGGTCCGGCCGTGGGATTGATGTCGATGCTCGACAGGGCGGCCGGGCTGACGTTGCCCGCCGCGTCGGCCTGCGTGGCGCTGAGCGCCACGGTGCCCGTCGTGACCGAGGCCGGCAGGTTCGTGATGGGCGTGATGGCCCACGTGCCGGCCTCGCCCACGACAGCCGTCCCGATCGACACCTGCGGCGTTCCCACATTCAGGTCGGTGTCGGCCAGCAGTGTGATCGTCGCTCCCACCTCGCCGATGCCGGTGATCAGCGGCCGCTGATCGCGGGTCGCCGGGACCGAGTCGATCGACGGTGCGGCGGGGGCGATCGTGTCGATCTTGATCCGGGCTTCGGCCGTCGGGCTCACGTTGCCCGCAGCGTCGGTCTGCGAAACGGAGAGGCCGACGGTTCCGTCGGAAAGGGCCGCAGTCGGGGTGATCGACCAGGTGCCCGCGGCGACCGTGACTGAGCCGAGCACGGTCTCGAAGACGCCGTCGAGGTCGCGGTCGGCACGGAGCGTGACGACCGAACCGGTCTCCCCCGTGCCCGTGATGGTCGGCGTCGTGTCGTTGGTCGACGCCAGGAAGCCGTTGGTGAGCCCCGTGTATCCGGGAGCCGACGGGTTGAAGGTGTCGATCCGAATGGATCTGGTCGCCGCGGTGCTTTGGTTGCCCAGCGCGTCGAACTGCGTGGCCGACAGGTTCACGGTGGCGCCCGCCGTGGGCGATCCCGTGGGCAGGATGCTCGTGGAGGGGATCGACCACGTGCCGTCGGCGGCAACGGTCGCCCAGCCGATCGTGGTGTCGACCGTCCCGTCGCCGTCGACGTCGGCCCGCAGCCGCACCATGTTGCCGGCGATGCCGGTGCCGGTGATCGTCGGCGTGGCCGTCTTGGCCACGAGTGCGCCCGACACCACTGGCCCGGTGATCGCGGGCGCCGCTGGCGCGGAGATGATCACCGTCACGGATTCCAGACCGGCCGCGCTCGTGTTGCCCGCCGGATCCTGCTGCGTGGCCGACAGGGCGATCGTCCCGTTCACGAACGCCAGCCCGACCGGGACGTCGATCGACCAGCGGCCGTCGGCGGCCACGAGCGCCGTGCCGATCGTGACCATGGGCGTCAGTGTATTGGCATCGCGATCGGCCGACAGCGTCACCGTCGCGCCCGGCTCACCGGTGCCGGTGATGGTGGGCGTGGTGTCGCTGGTGGTGGCGAGCGCATCGATGACCGGGGCGGCGGGGGCCGTGAGATCGACGTCGATCCTCGTCTGAGACGTCGGGCTCGCATTGCCGGCACGGTCCACTTGATAGGCGACGAGTAGGATCCGCCCTTCGGGAAGGGTGGCACTCGCGGGCGTAATGCTCCAGGCTCCGCCGCCGCCGATAACCGCGGTGCCGAGCACCGTCTCGGCGGTCCCGTCCCGATCGATGTCGGCCAGCAGCACGACCGTGGCAGATGCCTCGCCGGTGCCGGTGACCGTGGGGGTGGTGTCGTTGGTCGGACCGGCGATCGCGGCGAAGCCGGGAGCCGCAGGAGCCGTGAGATCGACGTTGATCGTGAACGTGGCGGGGGAACTCACGTTGCCCGCAGGATCGGTCTGCGTGGCACTCGTTTGGATGGCGCCTTGGGCCAGATCGACCGTCGGCACGATCGACCATGTGCCGTCGGCCTTCACCACCGCGGTTCCGAGCGCGACGAACGCCGTACCGACGGAGGCGTCGTGATCGCCGGAGAGGGTCACCGTCGCCCCGGGCTCGCCGGTGCCGGTGATCGTTGGCCGCTGCGATTTGGTGAAGGCTGGTCCCGAGATGACGGGAACCACGATGAGGGTATCGATCAGGATCGAACCGATCGCCGCGGGGCTCGTGTTGCCGGCCAGATCCGTCTGGGTGGCCTGCAGGCCGATGAGCCCGGTGGGCAGCACCGGCGGCGGCACCGTGCGAGACCAGGTGCCATTTGGCTGCACAACCGCGGTGCCCAACAGGCGATCGTACGTGCCGTTGCCGTCCGTGTCGGCCCGCAGCGTCACGGTGGCCCCGGGCTCGCCGGTGCCGGTGATCGTCGGCAGTGATAATCGCGATGGTGGCAGCGCGTCGATCGTGGGCGCAAGCGCCGTCAAGTCGATCGTGATCGTGCCGGCAGCCGGCAGGCCACGATTGCCCGCTTCGTCGGTCTGGAACGCAGCGAGGACGACGGCTCCCTCGGGAAGGTCGACGTTCGGCACGATGCTCCAATCGCCCAACGCGTCCACGACCGCGCTCCCGACGACGGTTTCGGCTATGCCGTCAAGGTCGAGGTCGGCGCGCAGCGTGACGGTTGCGTCGGGATCGCCCTGGCCCGTGATCGAAGGCCGCTGATTCCGAGTGGGTGTCGCGAAGGCATCGATCGTCGGAGTGCCGGGGGCGGTGAGGTCGATCGTGATCGATCCCAGCGCGGTCGACACGTTTCCGGCCGCATCCGTCTGCGTGACGCGCACGTTCCAAGTGCCCTGCGGCAACGCCGCCAGCGGCATGACCCGCCACGATCCGGTGGGACCCGTCGTGCCGCCGCCTCCTCCGCCGAGCAGCGTCAACGACGTGGCGGCATTCAGCTGGCCGCCGGTCGCAACGAGCCCGGCCATGGCCGGATTCGGGTTGGCAGCCGCTCCGTCGAGAATCGCGGCGCGGAGTTCGGCGGCCGTAGCCGCGGGGTTGTGCGCGGCCAACAGGGCGACGACGCCGGTGACATGCGGCGCGGCCATCGAGGTGCCGCTCTTACCGCCGTAGCCGCCGCCGGGAACCGTGGACCAGATGCCTACGCCGGGGGCGGCGATGTCAACGCTCGTGAGGCCGACGTTGGTAAACGGAGCCGGGTCGTTGGCGCGGTCGGTGGCGGCGACGGAAATGATGCAATCGAGGGCGTAGCTCGCCGGATAGGAAGGGGTCGTGTCGTTGTCGTTGAAGAAGTCGTTGCCGGCCGCAGCGATGAAGAGAATGCCCTGGTCGCCGCCTGCCTGGATGGCATCAGACAAAATCGATCCGGGGTTGAAGCCAGGGCCGAATCCCCAGCTGTTGTTCGAAGCCACGACGTTCACGCCGTAGTCGCGACGCATCATCGTGACGTAATTGATGCCACTCACTGCAGCAGCAAGCGAGCCACCGCCGACATCGGGGAAAATCTTCACGGCCATTATCTGGACGTTCCACGCGACACCCGTCACGCCAACGCCGTTATTGCCCACGGCGCCGATCGTGCCCGCGACATGCGTGCCGTGGCTGTCGAAGTCCATCGGATCGCTGTCGGCATTCGAAAAGTCATAGCCATTGACGTCGTCGATGTAGCCATTTCCATCGTTGTCGAGGCCGTCGCCCGCGATCTCACCCAAGTTGACCCACATGTTGGCGGCGAGGTCGGGATGCGTGTAATCGACGCCCGTGTCGAGCACCGCGATGACGACGCCATGGGAACCGGTCGTCACGTCCCAGGCGGCGGGCGCGGCGATATCGACCCCCGCGACGCCGACGAGCCCGGTGTCCCAGCCGTCGAGGTTGCCGGCCTGTCCGGTGTTTTCCAGGCCCCAGAGGAGGCCGTAGTCGGGGTCATTCGGCACGGCCTCGTGGTGGATAATGGCGTTGGGCTCGATCGAGGCCAGGCCGGTGGCGGCGGCCGCCCAGCCGAGGACGTCGGCCACTGTCGACCCGGCCGTCTCGACCGCGAAGAAACCGAGGCCCAGCGACCGCACGGCCCAGCCGAAAGGCATATTGGCCAGCATCGCGGCGGCCGACGTCGCCTTGATCACCCAGCTGTCCTTCACGACGTCGATCGTGCTGCCGTTCCAATCCAGCTGCGCGATCGTGGGTGCCGTGGCGGTGGGACGGGACGGAGAGGAGGATGCCGTGATCCCGACGTAGGGCTCCTCGGCGCCCGGCTGGAAGACCACGGTCGTGCCGATCACGGATTCATAGGATCCGTCGCCGTCGAGATCGGCCTCCACGGTCACCGTGGACCCCACCTCGCCGCGGCCCGTGATCGGCGGTTGCGTGACACCCCAGTGCGTGGGACCGTTGAACGACAGAGGCGCCGGGTCGGTGGCATCGACGGCGACGGCACCCGCCGTGGCAGCGCTGGTGTTGCCTGCAGGATCGGCCTGGGTCGCCGAGAGCACGATCGTGCGCTCCGGCAGCGGCGCCGGGGTTACGCTCCAGGTGCCGTCGGCTGCCACTGTCGGCGCGCCGATGACAGTCTCGGGCACGCCGTCGTCGTCGAGATCCGCGAGGAGCGTCAGCACGGCTCCCGGCTCGCCGAAGCCGCTGATGTTCGGCGTCGTCGTGTTCTGTGGCGGAACTGCGGTGATGACGGGTGCGGCCGGGGCCGTGAGATCGACCTCGATGATGCCCGTCGTCACCGGGCTCACCTGACCGGTGGCGTCGGTCTGCATCGCCAGGAAGGCCACGCGGGCCTCCGGGAGCTCGAGCCCCACCGGCACCGTGAAGGTCCAGGCTCCGCCGGCGGGCACGACGAGGCTGCCGACCACCGTCTCCGGGGCGCCATCGCTGTTTCTATCGACGAGGAAGAGAAGCGTTGCCCCGGCCTGTCCCTGTCCGGTGATCGTGGGCCTGGCGGTGTTGGTGAGTGACACGCCATCGTGGAAGACGCCCACGATGTCTACGACGGGGGCCACGGGCGGGGGAGATGCTGGCGGCGGCAGAATCGTGACCGAACCGCGCGCCACCGGCGCAATGTCGTTGGGATCGCCCACCTCCAGGCGGAAGAGTTTGCCGTCGTCGAGCGCCGTGGAAAACGTGAGCGTCGAGCGGGACGTCGCCCTGTCGTAGACCACCTCGGCGGGAAGCAGGGCCGGGCCGATGTCGGCGCCAGTCTGCTGGTTCACCTCGATGAGCCGGTAGTAGCTGGGGTTTTCCGCGGAGGTCTGGTCAAGCGGCTCGTGCGGGTCGAAGTAGACGACGATCGTGTTGCGGGCCTGAGCCAGCGTGCCGTCGGCGTTGCGGGAGACAGGCTGGGGCACAATCGACACGACCTGCGAGCCCACATCCAGCCGGAAATCCTGCGTGTAGGTGTATTGGGACCGATGGATGGCCGCGGTGATAGATCCCGTCAGGTCGACTTGATTGGCGGCTCCTTGTGCATCTATTGCGGTCGGGTGCAAGGTCACCGAAGTCGCGTCGACGACCCGCGCGTAGTAGTCGACTCCGGCAACAAGACCTCCACCTGATGCCGCCACCCGCACCGCAGTGCCGGTCGTGAATCCGTGGGGATCGAGGAACCTGATCACGTCGGTCGCGATGTCCGTGGCGGCGGGTTGCGCCTTGGGACCGAAAGATTCCGCCGCTTTCGGCCCGTTCGCCAGCGTGCGGAGTTGATTGGAAATCGACAGCCGGTAGGTGTCGTCGGGCAGCGTCTCGGCGAATCGGACTACGACTTGGTTTTGGTTGGGAATGTCGTTGACAGTGATGCTTCCGATTGTCACGGACTCGCTGCCGACGCCGTCGAACACGCCGTCGCCTCCGGTTCGGGAGACGCTAATCGCGCCGAGCGTCGCAGCATCGACCGTCACGCCGGGGCTGAATCGCAGGGTGATTTGCGATGGCGACTGCGACAGCGTCTCCACGGTCGCAGTCGCGTCGTTGACGAAAAACGGCGTGCTTCCCTGCGTGTAGGCGCCGACGAAATCGAACGCCAAGACCCGCCGCTCCTCCAACCGCTCCAGCGTCTCGACCGCATGGCCTTGTCGTTGAACGGTCTGCCTGCCACTGCGTCGACGTGTCGCACATCGGTTCGTCGCACCATTGCGAATCTTCAGTTTGCGAGTAAGACCCTGACCGTCGAACGAGAACAAACCCATGGTGAAGACCTTGCTTGGCTTACGGAGTAATGACAGACAGAGAACTGATTTGAGTGAACAAGCAGACGCTGTCCACCCGCGTGTCGCTCGCCGCTAAAGTGCGAGTGGCGAGCGTCGCGGCCAGAACGAGTGCGTCGTACGATTCTTGATCCCGAGAAACGCTCGTCACAGCCGTTGCGGGCCGCGCGGTGATACCACGGCTATAGGCATGGCTGAAAACTCAGCCGATCCGAGGCCGTCATCCCCCCGAAATGCCGAGTTTGTTCGACAGTACTGCAAAGCGCAATCCAAGTCAAAGAATGGGCTGCTTGTTTTAAAGCGTTTGTGGAAAACGACTTAACGATGTCGGTCGCAGTCGCTTCGGCCACATGGAAAATGTTTCGCCCGACATCGCCAAGAATGTCGGGAGGGCAATCGCTAGAGGCTTCGGGAAGACCCTAAATCCCCCATCTTGCGGGACCCGCATTCAAGGACGCTTGGTCACGACCGCTACCAGCGGAAGACGATCCCTGTGGCGGTCCGAACGACTCGGGGGAACTCAACGACATGAACGCTTCTTTCCGCCACGAAGACTCTGCCACTTTCCCGGCTCGTGAGGCCGGTGCCGCCCGCACTACGGCCGGTCGCGGCCGACGCCGCCGGCCGCTTTTGGGGATTGTGCTGGTCACGGGTATGACCGCCGGTGGTGCAGCGATCGCGACGGCCGACGGTGAACCCGGCGGCCTGGCCGCGCTCGGTTTTGGCACGGCGAAGCCGGCCGCGCCCGCGGCTCCGCTCCCCCCGGCGAGCAACGAGCCGGCGGGTTCCGATGCCTCCCGGGTGATCCGCTCTGCCCCCACCACCGCAGGCCAGCCAGCCGTCTCGACGCCGGCCGCCGCGACGCCGTCCGCCTCGAAGCCAGCCACCTCGAAGCCAGCCGCGGAACGGCTCAGTCTCTGGAGCCCGCTGCAGGCCTTCGGCCTCGTGCCGACTCCGAAGCCGCAGCCCGAGGCGGCTGCCGAGCCGAAGGTGGCTGCCGAGCCAAAGTCGGCCGCCGAACTGCGGGTGGCTGCAGCGAAGCCGAGGACCATGGCCCGCGCCGTGGCAGGCGAACCGGTCGGCCGCTTCGATCCCGACTTCGGCACGGCGGCATACGTCGTCTCTGACGGCCAGGCAGCCGCCGAGGCGGCGCGGCCGCAGGCCTGGGACACACAGGTCGCCGCCGGCGGCTTGCAGCCGCAGCCGATGGTGGGCGGACTCGCAGAAGATGGCGGGCTCGACGAACCGACGCAGTCGGTGAGCGTCAGCGACGACGCGCCGGTGAGCCTCGTCAGCTGGCTGGCCAGCCAGTACGCGGGGTACGGTGGCTCGGCCCCCTGCCCGGACGCCTGCCCGAAGGATCCCTGCTGCAAGGATCCCTGCTGCCCCACCTGGGAAGTGCAGGTCGACGCCCTCTTCCTCTGGCAGGGCAACATCCCCAGCCGGCCGCTCTATTTTGACACGGCCACCAAGCAGCCGGTCCTCGACGTCAACCAGCTGCAGAACCGGGCCGCGATCGCGCCGCGGTATGCGTTCATCTACCACCACGACGAGTGCCGGGCCATCGAGGCCAACTACTTCCAGGTCTGGGGGTTCAACTCGTACGCGGGGATCGGCCCGACGTACGACCAGGCGGGCAACGGCGCCTACACGGTGAACATCCTCAACAACGTGGCGTTCGAGAACGTCGCCCAGGCTCAGGCCATCGGGACGGCGCACATCCAGAGCCTCGAGGTGAACCTGCGGCGGGGTGACCGCGGCATGATCGAGTGGATCACCGGGTTCCGGTGGGTGGAGTGGGGCCAGGGGCTGGCCATCAGCGACTACAGCTTCCAGGCAGGCGACCCGACCGCCAATCCGCCCGTCGACCCCGTCGTCAGCCCGGAGCAGATCAACGTCACCACGCTCAACAGCCTCTACGGCTGGCAATGGGGCGCCGACATGATGCTCTGGAACCCGGGCCGCTGGCTCCGCATCAACGGCATCGCCAAGGCGGGCGTCTACTACAACCACCAGGCGATGCAGAACACCTTCTACACCGACTTCCTCAACCCGGTGAGCGCCTCGGCCTCGGAGGACACCATCGCGTTCTTCGGTGAGACGGGCGTGAACTGCTCCTGGGCGCTCACCAACTGGCTGTCGTGGCGGGCGGGCTACTCGTTGTTCTGGCTCAGCGGCGTGGCCGTGCCGGCAAACCAGCTCAGCCTCACCGATCTGGGCACCGGCACGACGGCCGTCAACACGAATAGCAGCGTGTTCATCCACGGCGTGACCACCGGCCTCGAGGCCCGCTGGTAGTCCGGGCACCATCCGCGGCCCGGCGACGTCGGTGCGGTGACGGCGGGAAGCCCTGCCGTCACCGCAGCCCGAAGGCCTCGAGCGCCTCGCCGGTGTGGCAGCGCAAGAGGCCCGGGGGCACGGCCTGCGAGCCCTTCTGCCCCTGCCGCCACTGGGCCGCGTGGACGACCACATCCTCCGGCGGCCCCTCCACCACGATCCGGCCGCCGCCGTCGCCCGCCTCCGGCCCCATCTCGATCACCCAGTCGGCCGCGGCGATCACCTCCAGGTTGTGCTCCACCACGAGCACCGTGTTGCCGGCGTCGACCAGCCGCTCGAGCACGTGCAGGAGCTTCTCGATGTCGGTGAAGTGCAGGCCGGTCGTGGGCTCGTCGAGGATGTAGAGCGTGCTGCCCGTCCCCGGCTTGGCCAGCTCCCGCGACAGCTTCACCCGCTGCGCCTCGCCGCCGGAGAGCTGCGGCGCCGGCTGGCCCAGCGTGACGTAGCCCAGGCCCACGTCGACGAGCGTGGAGAGGATCCGGGAGATCTGCGGCACCGTCTCGAAGAAGGCCGCCGCCTCCGCCACGCTCATCTCGAGGACATCGGCGATGCTCTTGCCGTGCCACTTGGCATGGAGTGTTTCCGCGGCGTAGCGCCGGCCGCGGCAGGCCTCGCATTCCACCCACACGTCGGGCAGGAAGTGCATCTCCACCCGCCGCTGCCCCAGGCCTTCGCACTGCTCGCAGCGGCCCCCCGGCACGTTGAAGGAGAACGTCCGCGGCGAAAACCCGCGGGTGCGGGCCTCGGGCACCTTCGTGAACAGCTGCCGGATGTGGTCGAACACGCCCGTGTAGGTGGCGGGCGTCGAGCCGGGGGTCGAGCCGATCGGCTCCTGATCGACGAGGATCACCTTGTCGATGCTCTCGAGCCCCTTCACCGCGTCGTGCTGCCCCGGCTGCTCCCGGGCCGCGTGCAGCCGCCGCGCGAGCGCCCGCCAGAGCACCTCGAGCACCAGCGACGTCTTGCCAGAGCCGCTCGGGCCCGTCACCGCCGAGAGCACCCCGAGCGGCACCTTCAGATCGATCCCCTTGAGCGTGCGATGACGGATGCCGCGGACCTCGAGCCAGCCCGCCGGCTCGCGACGCCCCTCCTTCCGCTTGCGGGTGAGCACCGCGTCGCAGGCTTTTTTGGCGGTGAGATACGGCCCGGTCACGCTCTGCTTGGAGCTGGCGAGCTTCGCGGGGGCGGCGTGCGCCACGATCGTGCCCCCCTCGCGGCCGCTGCCGGGGCCGAAGTCGAGGGCGTGGTCGGCGGCGGCCACGACGTCGCGGTCGTGCTCCACCACCACGATCGTGTTGCCCAGGTCGCGGAGCTTGCCGAGTGCCGCGATCAGCCGGTGCGTGTCGCGCGGATGCAGGCCGATCGTCGGCTCGTCGAGCACGTAGAGCACGCCCGTCAGGCCGCTGCCCACCTGGGCTGCCAGCCGGATCCGCTGCAGCTCGCCTCCGGAGAGGCTGCCCGCCGGCCGGGCCATGTCGAGGTATTCGAGGCCGACGTCCACGAGGAAGGCGACGCGGGCGGTGAGTTCGCGAAGCAGGTCGCCGGCGACCTTGCGATCGACGTCGGAGAGCGACACCGCCGCGAGTTCCTGCTGGAGCCTGCCCAGCGGCATCCGGCACCAGACGTCGAGCGGCCGGCCCCAGAGCGTGACGGCGCTGGCCACGTCGGCCAGCCGGCTGCCGCCGCACTCGCTGCACGGCACCTCCCCCATCACCGCGTCGACCTTGCCCCGCAGGCCGACGACGAGCCGGGCCGCCTCCTCGCAGGCGGCCTCGAGCCCCTTGAACTGGAACGAGAACCAGGGGCCCGTGCCCTTGCCGCGCGGACGCTTGACCTCGATCCAGCGCTCCCCTGTGCCCTCGAAGAGCACCCGCTGCTGGAGCCCCGAGAGCTCGGCCAGCGGCCGGTCGATCGGCAGGCCCGTGGCCGCGCAGAGCGCCTCGAGCATCGCCCGGCTCATCCCGCCGCAGTCGGCCCGCGTGAGGCTCGGCCAGAGGTCGAGCGCGCCTTCCCCCAGCGAGAGCGACGCATCGCGGACGAGCGAGCGGTGCTCGATGCCGGTCCGCGTGCCGAGGCCGTCGCAGGAGGGGCACCAGCCCAGCGGGCTATTGAACGAGAACTGCCGCGGCTCCAGCGGCTTGAAGCCGCGGCCGCACGATGGGCAGGCGAGCCGGCGGCTGTGCACCTCGACCGGCCAGTCGGGCTCCGGCACCGGCTTGCCGTCGGGGCCGTCGACCGCACGGGCCACGAGCATCGTGCCGCCGCCGGCGTCGAAGGCCGCCTCCACGCTCTGCGCCAGCCGGCTCCGCTCCGCCGGGTTGGCCGTGACGCGGTCGATCACGATCTCGATCCGGTTCTTCCGCTTGCGGTCGAGCGCGGGTTTCTCGTCGAGGTGGTGCGTCGTGCCGTCGATCCGCACCCGCACGTAGCCGGCGGACCGCAGCCCCGCGAAGAGCGCCTCGGGCGACTGCCCCACCCGCAGCTCCACGGGCGCGAGGAGCAGGAGCCGTGCCCCCGCCTCGTGTTCGAGGATCCTCGCGACCGTCTTGTCGACGCTCTGGGCCCCCACCGGCGTGCTGCAGTCAGGGCAGTGCATGACGCCCAGCCGCGCCGCCAGCACGCGGAAGTAGTCGTACATCTCCGTGAGCGTGCCGACGGTCGACCGGGGCGTGCCGCCGCCCCCCCGCTGCTCGATCGCCACCGCCGGCGAGAGGCCCTCGATCTTCTCGAACACGGGCTTCGGCACCTGCCCGACGAACTGCCGGGCGTAGGGGCTCAGGCTCTCGACGTACCGCCGCTGCCCCTCGGCATAGAGCGTGTCGAAGGCCAGCGACGTCTTGCCGGAGCCGCTCGGCCCGCAGCAGACCGTCATCGCGCCGCGGGGGATGTCGGCGTCGACCTGCTTGAGGTTGTGGAGGGCCGCCCCGCGGATCGAGATCTGCTGCGGCCCCGGATCCCGCGACGCCTTCTCGATCGCGGCGAGCGTGGCGGCCTCGTCGACGGCCTTGCGACGGACCGTCGCGCGGCGGGGCTTGGCCCCTGCGGCTTCCTGCGCCGCGGCCAGCACCGGCACGAGCGCGACGCCTGTGTGCGACGCCTTCACGCGGGCCACCTGCTCGGGCGTGCCGGCCGCCACGATCCGCCCGCCGCCGGCGCCCCCCTCGGGGCCCAGGTCGATGACGTGGTCGGCCCGCTTCACGACGTCGAGGTTGTGCTCCACGACGAGCACCGTGTTGCCCGCGTCGACGAGCCGCTCGAGCACCACGAGCAGCTGTCGCACGTCGGCCATGTGCAGCCCGGTGGTCGGCTCGTCGAGGATGTAGAGCGTCTTGCCGGTCGACCGCTTCGCCAGCTCCCGCGAGAGCTTCACCCGCTGCGCCTCGCCGCCGGAGAGCGTCGGCGACGGCTGGCCCAGGTGGAGGTAGTCGAGGCCCACGTCGCAGAGCGTCTCGAGCTTGCGGGCGATGTCGGGGGCGTCGGCAAAGAGCTCCCGGGCCTCGCCGATCTCCATCGCCAGGAGTTCCGCGACGTTCTTCCCCTTCCAGCGGACCTCGAGCGTGTCTTTCGCGAACCGGGCGCCGCCGCACTGCTCGCAGGTCACCCAGACGTCGGCCAGGAAGTCCATGTCGAGCCGGACGGAGCCGTTGCCTTCGCAGGCCTCGCAGCGTCCGCCCGCCACGTTGAAGCTGAAGCGGCCCGCCTTCCAGCCCCGCTTCTTCGCCTCGGGCAGCATCGTGAAGAGCTTGCGGATGTCGTCCCAGACCTTCACGTAGGTGGCGGGGTTGCTCCGCGGCGTGCGGCCGATCGGCGACTGGTCGATGACGATCACTTTGTCGAGCTCGTCGGCCCCCGCGATCGAATCGAAGTCGCCCGGCGTCGTGATCTCGCTGCCGAGCCGCCGCCGCAGCTCCGGCTCCAGCACGTCGCCGACGAGCGAGCTCTTGCCGCTGCCCGACACGCCCGTCACGCAGACGAGCTGCCCGAGCGGGATCTCGACGTCGACCCCCTTGAGGTTGTTGTGCCGCACGCCCTCGAGCACGAGCGACCGGCCCGTGGGCTTCCGCCGCGCGGCTGGCACCTCGATCCGGTCGCGGCCGGCTAGAAATGAGCCTGTGAGGCTCGCGGCGGTCGCCGCCACGTCGGCCGGCGTGCCGGCGGCCACCACCTCGCCGCCCCGCTTGCCGGGGCCGGGGCCGAAGTCGACCACCCAGTCGGCGGCGCGGATCGTCTCCTCGTCGTGCTCCACCACCACGACGGTGTTGCCCTTGTCGCGAAGGGCCTCGAGCGCCCCGAGCAGGCGGACGTTGTCGCGGGCGTGCAGGCCGATCGACGGCTCGTCGAGCACGTAGAGCACGCCCGAAAGGCCCGAGCCGATCTGGGCCGCCAGCCGGATCCGCTGGCTCTCGCCGCCCGAGAGCGTCGGGGCCTTGCGGTCGAGGGCGAGGTAGCCGAGTCCCACCTGGTCGAGGAACTCGAGCCGCGAGCGGATCTCCTTCATGAGCTCGACGGCGATCACTCCCTGCGTGTCGTCGAGCACGAGGTCGGAGAGAAACTCCCGCGCGTCGGAGATCGGCAGGCCGCAGAGCCGATCGAGCGACAATTCGGCTTCACGCCGGGACCGGCCATCCCGGCCGCCCCGGCTTGGCGACCTCCGGTCGCTGGTGCTCACCCGGGCCTCCGGCCCTGGCGCCGCGAGGCCGGCTGCCGAGGCTGCCCGCGAGGTGATCCGCACCGCCCGCGCCTGCGGCGAGAGCCGGGCGCCCTGGCAGGCGTGGCAGGGGGTGATGCTCATCAGCTTCTCGAGCATCCGCCGGAGGATGCCGCTTTTGGCGTTGCGCCAGCGGTTGGCGAGCATCGCCAGGATGCCCTCGAACTTTGCCTTCGCCCCGCGCTCGGCCCGGCCGCGCCGCCAGGAGATCGAGATCTCGTCCATGCCGGTGCCGCTCAGCCAGATCTTCCGCTGCAGCGGCGTGAGGTCCTGCCAGGGCGTGTCGAGCATCGTGCCGGCGGCGAACTTCCGCTTCGCCTCGGCGTGCGCGGCGACGCCGGTGAGCAGCCGCCGCAGCCACCGCGGCATGTCGCGGAAGCTGCCGAGCACGCCGAGCGCCCCCTTGCGCAGCGACTTCTCCGGCGCGGTGACGAGCTTCGCGGGATCGATGCCGTAGATGTCGCCCAGTCCTTCGCAGGTCGGGCAGGCGCCCTGGGGGCTATTGAAGCTGAAGAGCTGCGGCTCCGGCGTCGAGTAGCTCACGCCGCACTGCACGCAGGCGTAGCGGCTCGAGAGGATCAGGTCGTCTGTCTCCGGCGTGGCGGCCTCGGCGGCCTTCTTCCGCGCCGTGGCCTTCTTCGACACGCCCTTCGCCGCCCCCTTGCCCACGCCGGCCGGCTGCTCGCCGCCGGCCCCGCCCGCTGGCTCGCCCTCCGGCTCGGCCGCGACGATCACCTGGCCACCGCCCGTCCGCAGGGCCAGCTCCACGGCCTCGGCGATCCGGCTCCGCGTGGCGTCGGAGGGCACGAGCCTGTCGACCACGACGTCGATCGTGTGCTTGAGCAGCTTCTCGAGTGCCGGCGGATCCTCCACGCGGCAGACGCGGCCGTCGACGCGGGCCCGCGTGAATCCCTGGCGCACCAGATCCGTGAACAGGTCGCGGTGCTCCCCCTTCGCCTCGCGGACGAGCGGCGCCAGGATCATCACGCGGCGGTCGCGGCGGGCGGCGATGATCCGCTCCACGATCTGGTCGCGGGGCTGCGCCTCGAGCACGCTGTCGCACTGCGGGCAGTGGGCCGTGCCGACGCGGGCGTAGAGCACGCGGAGGAAGTCGTGGATCTCCGTCATCGTGGCGACGGTCGACCGCGGGTTGTGGCCCGCTGATTTCTGCGCGATCGAGATGGAAGGAGAGAGGCCGGTGACACCGTCGACGTCGGGCCGGGGCAGCTGCCCGAGGAACTGCCGGGCGAAGGTGGAGAGGCTCTCGACGTACCGCCGCTGCCCCTCGGCGTAGAGCGTGTCGAAGGCGAGGCTCGACTTACCCGAGCCGCTCACGCCGGTGAGGCAGACGAGCCGGCCGCGGGGCAGGCCGACCGTGACGTCGCGGAGGTTGTGCTCGCGGGCGCCGCGGACGACGATCGGGGGGGCGTGCATGCGGAGGGCGGAGCGGGGAAGGCCGGGAGGAGAACGCGGAGAGGCGGCGGCACCTCCATCGCCATGGTAGGCGGCCGCCTCGTCGTGGAGCGTCATGATGCCATAAGCGGTATCCGCACGCTCGCGCCGCTTTCGCCGTTCCGGTCGCGGTTTTTCGTCGCGCCGCGGTCGGCTTTCGGCTCCCCCTCTCCGCCTCGCTTTACAGCCGCCGAAACCTGCAATACCATCAGTTTTCCGAGGGCGACCGCGGTCCTGGCCCGCCTCATGGCGCGTCGCGGCCCTGTCGACTCCGGGGCGGTAGCTCAACTGGGAGAGCGCGGCGTTCGCAATGCCGAGGTTGGGAGTTCGATCCTCCTCCGCTCCACTGTGTTCTGCGTGGTGTTCCCGTGACCGGGAGCCGGGCTGAATGGCGACGCATTCCGCGGACACGGCCGCCGATCCGTCGACCGAGCTGATGCTCCGCGTGCGTGACGGCGACGCCGCCGCCTTCGAGCGGCTGATGGAGCTGTGGCAGGACCGGCTGGTCCGGCTCTTCATGCACCACACCGGCGACCACGCCACTGCCGAGGATCTCGCGCAGGAGGTGTTCCTGCGGGTCTATCGCTCGCGCGTGTCGTACAAGCCGACCGCGAAGTTCACCACCTGGATCCACACGATCGCCAACCACGTCGCCAGCGACCTGAAGCAGCGGTCGTACCGGCGCCGCGAATACGGCGTGCCCGCCTCGGCGTCGGCGTCCTCCAGCACGATCGGCCTCGACCAGATGGCCGTCGCCGCCAGCGGCCTGATGCCGGCCCGGGTCGCCGACCGCAGTGAGCTGCGGGCCGTCGTGCAGGAGGCGATCGCGTCGTTGGGGGAGCGGCAGCGGATGGCGGTGCTCCTGGCGAAGTTCGAGCACTGCTCCTACGAGGAGATCGCCGCGGCGATGGAGCTCTCGGTGCCGGCGGTGAAGTCGCTGCTCTTCCGGGCCCGCGACCAGCTGCGCGAGGCGATCGCGCCCTACCTGCAGGGAGACGCCACGTGAGCGATAGCCTGCCACCGCACGCCGGATCGCCGCCCCTCTCCGCCGCCGAGCCGGCCTCCGCCGAGCCTTCGCAGGCCTTGGCCGAGGTGTGGGATCTGCTCGATGCGCTGCCCGAAGCGGTGGCGTCGCCCGACATGATGGCCACCACCATGGAGATGGCAGCGGCGCCGGCCACCGCGACCGCGGGGCGGGAGGTGGTGCAGGCCGGGGCATGGGAGGCGGTGCGCTGGCTGCCCGGCGCCGTGATCGTGCTCGCGTCGCTGGGCATCGGTATCGCCGCGGGGCGGGCGACGCTGCCGAATCCCGAGACGGGCATCCTGACATCCCTGCCGTTCGTGCAGAACCTCGACCTGCTCCGCGAGGCGGGGTCGGTCGCGTTTCTCGAGGAGCTGGCCACGCGGGAGTATCCCGCGCCGCGGCGGCTGCCCCCGGCGCAGACGCCCGCCACCGTGCTGGCCGACGTGGAAAAATTCGACGCCGCCGTGGCCTCGTTTCGCCGGGTGGAGGCGGACGGCGACGGCAAGGAGATGCTCGCCGCCCGCCGCGAGCAGGTGCTCGCCCTGCCCGAGCGGGAGCGGCGGCAGCTCGACAAGTCGGTCGAGACGTTCGTGCGGCTCTCCGCGTCGGATCGCCGCGAGCTCATCGCCGTGGGGAGGGCGTTGGCCGATCCCGCGCGCAGGCGGCTCGTCGACGCAGCCCGCCTCTGGCACCAGTGGATCCAGCTCCGGGATCCGGCCGACCGCCGCGACGTCATCGACCTCGGCACCGCCGAACGGCTCGAGTGGCTCGACCGCATGGCGAGGTTCGACGAACGGATGATGGAGGGCCGCGACGGCATGCGGCCCTTCTTCGACCGCGACCCGCGGCGCCGGCAGCCACAGGGGCCAGGACTCGGTCAGCAGCCGCAGGGCAGGCCCGAGTTCATGCCGCCCGGTCCGCCGCGGCAGGGGCAGCCCGGTCCCCCGGGCATGCAGCAGCGGCCGCGCGGCCCCAATGGGCCGAACGGCCAGGGTGGACCGAACGGCCAGGGCGGACCGAACGGCCAGGGCGGACCGAACGGTCCAGGTCCGCGGGGGCCTGAGCCGCGTGGCTCTGAGCCGCGTGCCCCGGAGGGTGAGGGCAGGGGACAGCCTCCTGTCAGCCGCGACGAGCCGGCAGCTCCCGCAGAAACGCCAGCACCGCCGCGTTGAAGATGTCGGGCGATTCCAGCGGCACCATGTGGCCCGCCGCCGGCACGATCAGCAGCCGCGCGGCGGGCATGATCTCCTCCGCCCGCCGCAGGCAGTCCGGCGGCGTGATGGCGTCCCGCTCCCCGACCACCAGGAGCGTCGGCGCTTGCATCCGCCGCATGGCGTCGGTCATGTCGGGGCGGGCTGCGAGCGCGGAGAGCGCCGCACAAATCGTCCCGACCGATTGGCCGCGGATCATCGTCCGCAGCGACTCCTCGATCCCGGACCGCCGCGGCGTCGACGGCTCCGGCGGGGCGAGCAGCCGCGGCACCATCGCCGTGGCGACCACCTCCTGGCCGAGCCGCTCCACCTGTCCGGCAAGATCGGCCCGGGCGGCCCGCGCCTCCGGTGTGTCGGCCTCGAGCTTGGTGTCGACGAGCACGACCGCCCGCACGCGGCCGGGATGGCGGGCGGCGACGTGCTGCGCCACGTAGCCGCCCATCGAGCAGCCGCAGACGACGGCCGGCTCGCGCACGTGCAGGGCGTCGAGCAGGGCGACCGTGTCGTCGGCCAGTTGCTCGATGCTCGCCGGCCGCGGGCCGCGGCTGCCGCCGAAGCCCCGCAGGTCGGGAACGATCAGCCGCACATGATCGGCCAGCGGCTCCTGCGCCTCCCACATGCGGCCGTCGAGCGGGAAGGCGTGGAGGAGCACGAGCGGCGTGCCGCTGCCGCGGGTGCGGACGGCGAGCGTCGTATCGGGCAGGGCGACCTGATGCGTGAGCATGCGGGGGGCCGAACGCGGAGTTACCGCGACTGGAACCGTTCGAGATTCCTGCGGATCGTGCGGTTGTGCGGCTCCTGCCGCAGGGCGAGCGACTGCGTCCTGATCGCGGCCGGGATATCGCCGGCGGCCGCCTGGCAGTGGGCCAGCGTGTCGAGGTAGCTCGAGCTGTCGAACGATTTGACGAGCGAGTGCTTCGAGTAGCGGACCGCCTTCTGCACGTCCCCTTCCGTGTTCGCGACCAGCCAGGCGTATTCGTTGTAGCTGTTGGCGTCTTCGGGCACCGACTGGATCTCCGCCTCGATCTGCTCGAGCGCCTTGCGGATCCGCGCCACCGCGTCGGCCCGCTGCTCGGGAGTGTTGTCCCCGAGGCCGTAGAGCCCGATCAGGGCATCGACGTCCTTCGACGAGGCCCGCAGCGCATCCTCCAGCGCCTTGCGCTGCGCGACCGTGTCGCCGCGGACGGCCGCCGCACAGGCGTCGAAGTAGTGCATCCGCGAGCGGATCGTCTGCGGGTCGCGGCCGATCTGCTGCATGATCTGGTTGCCCCCGCGGGCGATCGCCGCCGCCACGCGGCCCTCCATCAGCTTGCGGAGGCAGGCCGCCGCCTCGTCCTCCCGCTCCTGGTCGTGCAGGAATTCCGCGAACATGATCGCGGCGAGCGTGAACTGCGCCGGCGGCGCCCGCTGGTCGTCGAGCAGCGCGGTGTATTCGCGGGTGGCCCACTCTGCGGCGCCCCACTTGGCCAGCAGGATCGCCGTCTGCACGCGGTCGACGAACTCCGCGTTCGTGCCCGCCGGTTTGGCGAACGCCGCGGCGGCGAGCGTGTCGGCCTCGGCGTCGCGGTGCCGCGCCTTTTCGGCGATCGCGGCGGCGTAGCCCACGAGGGGATCGTCGCCGATCAGGGACGGCTTGAGAGTCCGCAGCCGGTCGACCGCCTCGGGCAGCCCGCGTTCGACCAGCCAGACGAGCGTTGCCGCCGTCTCCTCCCCCACCGTGTCGGCATCCCTGGCCTCGGCCGACGTCGGCACGAACATTTCGTCCGTCGCCGCCAGCGCCTCGTCGCGGCGGCCGGCCGCGAGCAGCATCTGCAGCCTGCTGCGCTGGAAGATCCGCAGGGTCGTCTGGGCGATGCCGCTGTCGCCCGCGTCGATGGCCGCGTTCGCGGGGTCGCCGTCGGCGGCCGCGGCGGGAGTGAGCAGGGCGAGCGACTGCGCGGCCTCGGCCAGCTCGATCGCCCGGGCGTCGGCCGTGTCCGCCGCGGAGAAGCGGACGACCGCCCGGAGAAACCGGGCCGCGGGCCGGCTGCTCCCGCCGATCCCCGTGGCGATGCGGTCGCGGATCGAACTCCACACCGGATCGCCCGGCTGCCACTCACGGGCGAGGAGCGCCGCCGACACCCTCGAGCCGAGCACCGAGCGGTCGAGCCGGACGATCCTGGCCAGGGGCTCGATGCCCTCGTCGTCGTCGGCCCGCAGCAGCCGATGCATCACCTGGACCCGCTCGCCGAAGTCCTTGCGCTTGAAGTTCTCGAGCAGCTTCGCCACGGCGGGCGCGTCGTGCGGCGCGTCGATCGGGATGGCGTCGACGAGCCACCGCGCCCGCAGCGCCACCTCCAGGTCGCCGTTGGTCTCGGCGGCCGTGAGGAGCGGATCGACGGCCGCGGCGCCGATGGTGTTGAGCCTCGCGGCGGCGGCCTCACGCTGGGCGTAGTCGTCGGCGCCGAGGCTCTCGACCAGCGCGGTGATCTCGGCGGGCGAGGCCTCCGTGCCGGCGTGGCAGGTCGCTGCCGCGATCCAGGATGTCGCGATCCAGAATGCTGCGAAGGCGAAGGCCGCCGTCGCCGCATGCCGCCGGCGGAAGGGTCGAGGTTGTCGGCGGCCGGCGGTCGCCACCTCGTGGGGCGGCAGACGTGTTCCACGGTCTGCGGGTCCGGGACCGGAGTTCCTCATGGTTCCAGACTACGGCGGGCGTCCACGGCGATGCAAATGCCCGGAGGGCCGCCGTCGCTCACTCCGGCTCGAGGCCGAGATCGCGGATCGTCACCAGGGATTCCAGCGGGATGCCGCGGGCCGCGAACGCCGCCTTGGCCCCCGCCAGCCGGTCGATCACCGTCACCACCCGCTCGACGACGAGCCCGAACTCGCGCACACGGTCGATGGCCAGCAGCGACGAGCCGCCCGTCGTGGTGACGTCCTCGACGATCACCACCCGTTGCCCGGGCTGCACCGGCCCCTCGACGTACTTCTTCGTGCCGTGGTCCTTCGGCTCCTTGCGGACCATGAACCCCTTGAGCGGCAGCCCCTCGACGCCGGCCATCGTGACCACGGCGCTCGTGATCGGGTCGGCGCCGATCGACATGCCGCCGACCGCGTCGGGCAGCGGCCCGAGCGACCGCAGGCGGTCGAGGATCGCCCGGCCCACGAGCATCGCCCCGTGCGCGTCGAGGACGACCTGCTTGGCATCGAGGTAGAAGCTCGCCTCGCGGCCGGAGGCGAGGCGGAACGTGCCGCGGCGGAGGGCCTTCGCTTCGACGAGGCCGACAAGATCGCGGATGGTCTGGGAACCGGCGGCGGGGGTGCTCATGGGGAGGCACTATACCGCAGCGGCGGTGCTGGCGTGCGTGTGGCGAAGGGAATCACGCCGCCACCCCCGATGCTGAGGAGCCGGTTGGAGGCACGCGGAGGAGCCGGTGCACTTTGACTGAAAGAGTTGACGCACCATGCCTACGGGGGTTGCGACGTCAAAGTCCGTCGGCGACGAGCATGCCGCAGACCGGCGAACCAATATGCTCCGGAGTTTTGGTTTTTTGACTCCGCCTGCCACCGTCTTAGAATTCGAGGATCGTCTTACCGCCATCCCCTTCGAGGCCAGCGATGCGTCACCGCCGGACGGCCGCCACGACGTGGCTCATCGCGGCCGTCGCCGCGGCGGTGACGGTGGCTTCTGCATGCTCTGGTGCCGCTGCAGCGGCCGAGGCGGCCGCGGTCTCGGTCCGCCTGCCGATCACCGGCACCCGTGACACGCAGGTGGAGGCGGCCGTCCTGCGGCAGCTCGATCGGCTCAAGCGGGGCAGGGAGCGGGGCGTGCTCGTGCTCCGGTTCGACCCGGCCCCGCAGGGCGGCACCGGGGGGAGCGACTTCGGCCGTGCCTTCGAGCTGGCGAAGTTCCTGGGCGACGCCCGGCTCGACGGCGTGAAGACGGTGGCCTTCCTGCCGGAGGGCGCCACGGGCCATGCCGTGCTCGTCGCGCTGGCGTGCGAGGAGATCGTGATGCCGCCCGACGCCGTGCTGGGGCCGGCCAACGCCGACGAGCCCGCGGTCGACGATGCCATGCGGGCGGCCTACGCACAGATCGCCGGCCGCCGCCGCACGGTGCCGCCGGCCGTCGCCCTGGCGCTGCTCGATCCGGCCGCGCGGGTGGTCCGCGCCTCGACCGACGACGGCGACCAGTTCGTCGCCGCCGGTGACCTCGACGCCCTCCGCCGCCGGACCGTCGTGCTCGCGGTGGAGGAACTTGTGCCGACGCCGATCTCGCTGACCGGCCGGCGGGGCCGGGAGCTGGGGCTCGTGCGGCAGCTCGCCCGCACGCCCGCGGAGCTGGCGCGGAGCCTCGGCGTGGACGACCGCGCGATCACGATCGATCCGGCGGCGGAGGGCGGCTGGAAGGCGGCGCAGATCGTCGTCGCCGGCCCCGTCACCGGCGACGCCGTGTCCCGGGCGCGGCAGCAGATGGAACGCGCGGTCGCTGACGGCGCCAACCTGCTGTGCATCCGTATCGACAGCGCCGGCGGCGCGCCCGAGCAGAGCCTCGTGCTGGCCGGCAGGCTGGCGGCCTTCGATCCGGCGGAGGTGCGGACCGTGGCCTACGTGCCCCGCCAGGCTCGTGGCGACGCGGCGCTGGTGGCGTTGGCGTGCGACGAGCTCGTGATGCATCCCGACGCGGTGCTCGGCGGCGAAGGGGACGCCGCGATCGGCGGCCGGCGGGCGACCGCCGTGGCGGCGGCCTGGCGGGAGGCGGTCGCGAAGAAGCGGGAGCGTTCGTGGTCGCTGCGGGTGGCGACCGTCGTGCCGGGGCTCGAGGTGGAGCAGGCGACGCAGCGTGAGACAGGCCGCATCGACTACTTCTGCGCCGAAGAGCTCGCGGCGCGGGCGGATCGCGAGTCGTGGACGACCGGCGCGCGGGTGGGCACGGGGCCGATCCAGCTCACCGGCCGCTCGGCCGAGTCGCTCGGCCTGGCGACCCACGTCGTCGACGACTTCCAGGGATTCGTCAGGGCCTACGGGCTGACCGGCGACGTCGCGATCGCCGAGCCTGGGTGGGCCGACCGGCTGCTCGACGCGCTGGCGAGCCCGGGCCTCGCCTGGCTGCTCTTGCTCATCGGCGGCGCGGGGCTCTACATCGAGCTCCACACGCCGGGCTTCGGCCTCGGCGGATTCGTCTCGATGGTGGCGTTCATCGTCTACTTCTGGAGCCAGTATCTCCACGGCACCTCGGGCTGGCTCGAGGTGATGCTCTTCCTCGCGGGGCTCTTCTGCCTGGCGGCCGAGATCTTCGTGCTGCCGGGCTTCGGCGTGCTCGGGCTCGGGGGCGGCGTGCTCGTGGTCGCGTCGCTGGTGCTGGCGAGCCAGTCGTTCGTGCTGCCCGCCAACGATTATCAGATCCGGCAGCTGCAGTGGTCGCTGCTGGGGATCCTCGGAGCCGCCGTCGGTGTCGCGGCCCTGGCGATGCTGGTGCGGCGGTGGCTGCCCGCGACGCCGATGTTCCGCAACGTGCTCCTCGAGCCGCCGTCCGCCGCCGAGGACGCCGTCGCGGAGGACATGCTCGACGAACTGCTCGGCCTCGAGGGCACGACGACCACGCGGCTGGCGCCCGCCGGCAAGGCGCGGATCGGCGGCCGGATCCAGGATGTCACCAGCGACGGCGCGCTCGTGGAGCCGGGCGCGACGGTGCGGGTGGTCGAGGTCCGCGGCGGCCGCGTGCTCGTGCGGCCCGCCCCACGGCCCGGGGCGTCGGCATGAACGCGCTCCTCTGGGTGCTCGTGCTCGTCCTCGTGGGCTTGGGCGTGCTGGTGCTCGAGGTGTTCGTGCCGTCGGGCGGCATCCTCGGGTTCGTGAGCGTGGTGGCGCTGGTGGCGGGCATCGCGACCGCGTTCCTGGAGCAGGGGCTCGTGGCAGGCATGGCCGTGCTCGCCTTCGTCGTGCTGGCCGTGCCCGCGGTGCTGGGGCTCGCGTTCCGCTGGTTTCCGGAGACGCCGCTCGGCCGCCGGGTGCTGCCGCCGCCGCCGGACGCCGCGACCCTCCTGCCCGACCAGTCGCGGCGGGCGCGGGCCCGCGGGCTCGTGGGACGCCGCGGCCGCGCCGTCAGCGAGCTCCTGCCGTGGGGCGAGGTGGAGGTCGACGGCGTCGATGTGGAGGCGATGAGCGAGAGCGGGCCGATCGAGGCGGGAGCCGTGGTGGAGGTGACGGCGGCGCAGGGCCCGGCCGTCGTCGTCCGGCGCGCCGAGCCGGAGCCTCCGGCGCGGCCCGCGGGCCGGCCCACGCCGGAGCGGACGGCCGCAGACGGCACGACCGGCCTCTCCCCGACGCTCGAATCGTTCGAGTTCGACGGGCTGGAGCCCCCGTCTGCTTGACCGGCGGCCGCCCCGGAACAACGCTACGAGGAGTGCGGCGTCTCCAGCCGCCACGCCCCCGGAGCCCGTCCCCATGCTGCCGCTGATCCTGATCGGCCTGGGCATCCTCGCCTGCCTCGTCGTGTTCGGCATGATGGCCCGCTACCTGCGGCTGTGGCTGCAGTCGTACGCATCGAGCGCCGGGATCGGCCTGTTCGACCTCGTGGCGATGAGCTTCAAGCAGGTCAACCCGACCGTGATCGTGCGGAGCAAGATCATGGCGGTGCAGGCGGGCCTCGGCGACTCCAGCGGTGTCACCAAGCAGGCGCTCGAGGCCCACTACCTCGCCGGCGGCCGCGTGCCGCTGGTCGTGCAGGCGCTGATCGCGGCCAACAAGGCGAAGATCAAGGAACTCGACTTCAAGCTCGCCACGGCGATCGACCTCGCGGGCCGGGACGTCCGCGAGGCGGTGCAGACGAGCGTCTATCCGAAGGTGATCGACTGCCCGGGCAAGAACAGCGGCCGCGAGTCGCTCGACGCCGTCGCCAAGAACGGCGTGCAGCTCAAGGTGATGGCCAGAGTGACGGTCCGCACCAACCTCAACCAGCTCATCGGCGGCGCCACCGAGGAGACGATCATCGCGCGGGTCGGCGAGGGGATCGTGTCGGCGATCGGCGCGGCGGAGCGGCACACGGACGTGCTGGAGAACCCCGACATGATCTCGAAGACCGTGCTCGCGCGGCGGCTCGACGCCAACACCGCGTTCGAGATCGTCTCGATCGACATCGCCGACATCGACGTGGGCGCCAACATCGGCGCGCGGCTGCAGGCCGACCAGGCCGAGGCCGACACCCGCGTGGCCCGCGCCAACGCCGAGGGCCGGCGGGCCATGGCCGTCGCCAGGGAGCAGGAGATGGTCGCCAGCATCGAGGAGAGCAGGGCGGCGCTCGTGGAGGCGGAGTCGGCCGTGCCCAAGGCGGTGGCCGAGTCGCTCACCAGCGGCCAGCTGGGCATCCTCGACTACTACAAGCTCCGGAACCTGCAGGCCGACACCGACATGCGGCGGACGATCGCCACCGGCACTCCCCCGGGCACCGCTGCGGTGCAATGACGCCCATGCCGACGCCCTGCTGCCTGCTGTTCGCCGCCGGCTTCGACTGGCTCGAGGCGTTGCTGCCGTTCCTGTTCGTGGCGTTCTGGATCATTTCGCAGGTGTTCGCGGTGCTGCGCCGGATCGGCGGCGGCCCGCAGCCGCCGGCGCGGATCGACAGGCCGCGGCCGCAGCCGCAGCCACGGCCGGGCGGGGACGTGCGGTCGGAGCTCGAGAGACAGATCGAGGAATTCCTGCGGCAGGCCGGTGGCGAGCAGGTCCGCCGGCCGGAAGCCGCCACGGGCACGGGCCAGCGGCGTGCGGACCAGCCGCAGCGCAGCCAGCCGGAGCGCAGCCAGCCGCAGCCGGTCGTGAAGACCGCGCCCGCTGCGCCTGCGGCGAGGCCGGCCACGTCGTCATCCGGTCCATCCCGCGCTGATCGCGAGCGGCTCGCAGGCGGCATGCGCGAGGTGCGTCGTGTGGCGCGACCCGCGGCCGCAGCGGCGCCGGGGGCGGCCGAGTCGGTCGAGCATCATGTGCAAGACGCCTTCTCGCACGACCTGGCGCACGCGCGTGGCGGACTCGCGCAGGAGTCGACGGCTCCCGCCACCGTGACGCATCGCACCAACGACATCGCCGCCGAACTCGTGGCGATGCTGCGCAGTCCGGAGGCGACCCGCCGCGCGATCCTGCTGCGCGAGGTGCTCGACCGTCCCGTCGACCGCTGGTGACATTGCGGCGCACGGTCCGCTCCGGCCGCGACCGGCCGCTCCTTCTGACGCTGACGGCAGACTGCTGGCAGACATGCTGGCGCCGCGGAGCTAGCAGGCGGGCCGCGGGCCCGGCATCTCCGGTGCAGCCTTCCCCAACCTCCCCGCCTCCGGCCAGGTACCCCGCGGCCGGGGTGTCTGGGTGGTTCGCGGAGCCTGTTTTGCCGGGGTCTGCGGCACCCGAAAATCGCGGCTTGAGCCTCCGCGGGCGGTGGTCTACAAGACCAGTCGAGGACGTGGTTCGCCGCGTTCCCGACAGCGCGTAGACGAGGAAGCCCAAGCCTCGTCTACGCGCCTGTTTTTTTCACCCGGGAGGAGTCCGGTGAAAGCCACGGTGGCCGCGGGACAGGAGTCCGCGGGGCGCGGCGCTGCCGCGCAGGCCGAGGGTCGTGGTGCGGTCGCCGCCAGTCGGCGTGCGTACGCCGCCGCTGCGTGCGCCGGTGTGCCGATGTACGTGTTCGCCGGCGTGTGGCTGCTCGTCGCTGCGGCGACCGTGGCCGCCGCGGAGCGGCCGGACCGGCAGGAGCCGTTTCCCGCCACGGTGAAGGTGCTCGCCGACCACACCTACCTCCGCGCCGGGCCGGGCGACGACTTCTATCCCACCGAGCGGCTCGTCGCGGGCACGGCCGTCGAGGTGTGGGCGACGGATCCTGCCGGCTCGGGCTACGTCGCCGTGCGTCCGATTGACGGCAGCTTCAGCTGGCTGCGGGCGTGCGACGTCGACACCGCCGCGACGGGTGAAGCGCCCGCCCGCGACCGTGGCATCGGCGTCATTGTCACCGACGGTGCGGTGGCGCGGGTGGGATCACAGCTCAACGACCTGCGGCACGTGGCGCAGGTGACGCTCGAGGCCGGGGAGCGGGTGCGGGTGCTCGAGGAGGTGCGGATCGCCTCCGGCCGTCATGCGGGATTGTGGGCGCGGATCGAGCCGCCGGCGGGCGAGTTTCGCTGGGCGCGGCTGGCCGATCTGGAGACACCCCCGGGGCTGACGACGCCGGCGGCGGCGCTGGCCGACACCGACGCGGAGGCCGCGGCGGCCCGGGCGACGCTCGGCGAGGCGGTCGCGGCCCTGAAGGACGCCGGCGTCGCGCTGGCGCAGGCGGTGGGCGACGACGGCGTCGCGCTGGCCGCGCAGGCGGTGCCGCCATCACCAGCTGCCATGGCAGCGGCTGCCCCGCAGGCTGCGGTGGCCGCGCCGCCGCCGCCGCAGGAGCTCGGATTCATGCCGTCCGCCAAGCGGCTCTTTGCCGGCTGGCTGCCCCGCGGCACCAGCATCTTCGATCCTGCCGCACCGATCACTCCGGTCGCCGTGACGGCGGCCGGTCCGGCGACCGGCGCGGGCGATGAACTCGCCGACATCGACCTGGCGCTGTCGCTGGCCGTCACCGGACCGGCGGAATCGTGGAACCTCGCGCCGGTGCGGGAGCGGCTCCGACAGGTCGCCGCACGCACGGGCAACGATGCCGAACGGACCCGCATCGCCGCGATCGACGCCCGGATCGCCCGCTTCGAGGCGATCCAGGGCCGGCACCGCTCGCTCCAGGTCGCTGCGGGCGTTGACGGCGCGGCGCCGCTGCAGATCGGCGGCATGTGGTCGAGCCTGTCGTCCATCGGCAGTCGCCCGATCCGACCGGGGGTCCTGCCCGGCGGAGCGCCGGCCGACGGCCAGCCCACGTGGACGCCGCCCGACATGACCGAGACGACGGGCCGGCTGGCCACCGTGGTGTCGCGCCGGCCCGACGCGCCGCGCTGGGCGGTCGTCGACCAGAGCAACAACGTCATCGCCTTCATCACGCCGCAGGCCGGCGTGAACCTCGCGCCGATGGTGGGCCAGGACGTGACCGTCCGCGGCGCCCGCGGCTACATGCCCGAGTACAAGCGGCCCTACGTCGTGGCCGCCGAGGCCCGGACGCGGATGGCCGCGGCTCCGGACGCGACGCCCGACCGGGCCGTACGTTAGGCGGCACGAGTGGGCATCGGACGGCGGTTCGGGGCCGCCCATGCCCCGTCGCCGGACATTCGCTCCGGCCTTCCGGGCCTCCGCTCTCTCGGAGCTGACTGTGCTCCGCCATCCATGGCTCCGCGGGTCAGCTACGCCGGCTCTCGGGACACAGGCAGCCCCTCACGGATGGCGTACGGTCGGAGCAAACACGACGTCCGCTGCGTGATCGGAGCAGGCAACGGAGCCGGTCGGGGGTCGCGCGCAGACGCCGGTGCATCGTGACTGGACGAGTTGACGCACCACGCCCATGGAGGCCGCATCGTCACGATCCGCCGGCGGCGAGCACGAGCCCCCGACCGGCGGCGCGGGCGAGTCGTCGCACGTTCCAGCCACCTGCTCCTGCTAGCGGCCCGGCTGCGGCGCTTCCACGAACTGGACCGCGTCGGCGATCACGTGGCCGGTCGTGCCTGCCGTGCCGATCGTCACCCGGATCCCGCCGGCCGGCAGTGGAAACCGGCCGAGCGACTGGTAGCTGTCGAGCGCGTCGGAGGTGATCCGCCGCTGGTCGACGACGAACATCCGCGGGCCCTCCGGCAGGTCGACCGTCACCGGCACCTTTTCGGCGCGGTTGGGGCCGGCGGGATACCAGATGCGGATCTCGTAGTCGGCCGCCCGCGGCAGCGTTGCCGTGAAGGCGACGGACTTCATCCCCTTGCCCTCGGCGCCATCGTGCAGGTAGTCGGCACCGACGAATCCGGCCGTGGCGCCGCTTGCGGTCCAGTTGCCCGTCACCTTCGCGGCCGCGTTGTCGACGACCACTCCCTCGAGCTTCGCCGGGTCGCGGTGCGGGGCCGCCGACTTCACCGGCCCGGTCCACTCGAGCACCTGGCCGTCGGCGAGCAGCCGGGCCCGCAGCGTGGCGTAGTCGACGTCCTGCACCGGCGCACCGGCGTCGAGCGCCATCGCGGCCGCCGTCGCCGCCGACTGCCCGAGCACCATGAACACCGGCTCCATGCGGATCGAGCCGTAGGCGATGTGCGACGCCGCCAGGCAGACGGGCACGAGCAGGTTCGTGCACTCCTCCCGCTGCGGCCGGATGCTGCGGTAGCTGATCCGATAGGGTGAGACGCCCACCTGGATGTCGCCCTCGTTGCGGACGACGCCCTGCTTCGTGACGTAGCGCTGGCAGTTGTGCGAGTCCATGTTGTAGGCGCCCAGGCCCACCGGATCCTCGGGCACCGTCCGCTGCTGGCAGTGGTGCTGCGTCATCACGTATTCCGATACCATGCGGCGGGCCTCGCGCACGTAGAGTTGGTGCGGCCAGTTGTCGTTGTCGGTGAACTCGTCCTTCGCGAGCCCCAGCTCCCGGAAGTGCGCGCGGACGGCGGCCGGCACCCGGGGATTGTTGGCGAGCGTGTACATGAGCCCCAGCTGGTAGCGGCGGTGCTCGGCCACGATCCGCTCCCGCGCGGCATGGTCGGCGTCGGGATAGGCGTAGTTGGCGCCGATGAAGTCGGTGCTGATGGCGAAGTTGTTGTTGGTGTCGGTCTTGCGGTTGGGCATCCAGACCGGGTTCCAGGGCCGGCGGTGGTCGCCCGCCTCGAAGTTGCGCAGCAACAATTCATAGACCTTCTCGTCGTAGCCCTCGGGCTGCGGCCAGGGGCGGCGGTTCTCCGGCACGTCGGTGGTGCACATCCGGAAGTTGTAGGCCTGCACGCGGTGGTCGCCGGCGCCGTCGACGCCGGGCGGGTCGGCCGAAACCAGCGGGAGGAGACCGCTCGACGGGTCGCCGCGCCGCACGTAGGGATCGACGTCGTGCGTGAACTGGTGCTGCGTCGACTCGGCCACCCGGATGCCGTTGAGCGACTCGTCGTAGACGCCCTGCGCCTCCCGCCCCACGTGGTACGAGACGCCGGCCTTCGCCATGACGTCGCCCTCGTACGAGGCGTCGATGAATACGCCGCCCGCGAACCGGCGGCCGCTCTCCATGCGGATCGCCACGATTCGGCCGCCGGCCTTCTCGACGCCGCCGGGGCCGAGGTCGAGCCGCTCGCCGTAGACCACCTCGACGCCAGCCTCGGCCAGCCAGTCGCGGTAGACCCGCTCGGCGACGTGCGGCTCGAACGTCCACATCTCCTGCTCGCCCGCAGCCTTCCGCTTGCCGTCGTAGGCCTCCCGGCGCTCCTGCTTCCAGGCCGCGTCGGCCGCGTAGTGCCGGCCGATGCGGCGGTAGAACTCCCGCGAGAGCCCGCCGATCGCCGCCTTGTTGCCGATGTCGGTGGCGCCCAGGCCGCCGGCGGTGAGGCCGCCCGGATGGCGGCTGGGCTCGATGACGATCACCGACTTCCCCAGCTTCTTCGCCTGGATCGCGGCGACGATGCCGCCGGAGGTGGCGCCGTACACGACGATCTGCCGTTCGACGTCGGCGCCAGGGGCTGCGATGGGCGACATGGCGGTCGCGACGAGTGCGGCAATCACGACGCCACGCGAGGAACGTCGGCCCGCGGAGGAGGGAAGTGCGCTGGTCACGTGATGTCTCCCGGGGCCTGGGCCGCGGCGGTCCCCGCGGGCCGCGGCTCACGATACACGACGCGAACGGGGCTCACCAGAAGCGAGCGGACAGGGATCGTGGACGGGGATCAATAGAGCGACACGTTCGATGAACACAGGTGTCAGGCTGTGCGGCAGGACCATGCACGAGAATCGAGGGACGACTCGCCCGCGCCGCCGGTCGGGGGCTCGTGCTCGCCGCCGGCGGATCGTGACGATGCGGCCTCCATGGGCGTGGTGCGTCAACTCGTCC
>JBILVO010000191.1:0-5815 GCA_044370415.1 Pirellulales bacterium | reverse complement strand
GCGGTCAACGGCCAGACGCCGCCGAGCGTCACGAGCCGCACGGTCGCGATCACTCGCGGCATGGACGCGAGGCTCAATGTTGCCTTGCCGCCCAAGCCCGCGACGCCCGGGCCCAAGCCGGCTGGCTCGCAGCCCTCGACGCTCTCCCCCAGCGCAGCCGTCTTCGCCGGCATCGGTGCCGGGATGCCGGGCGCACCCATGGCCCCCGGAGTTCGGAAGCGATGAACACCCTCACGTCACGACGACGGATCGGCACCCGGCGCAGGGACCGCGCACCGCTGGGCTTCGAGCCCTGTGAGCCGCGGCAGATGATGGCGGCCGACGTGCCGCACATGCGGGTCGGCATGAATCTCGAGAACGTCGTCGACTGGTCGCCGGCCTGGACGTTCACCGATGCGTTCCAGGCGTCCCGGCCCTGGATCGTCCAGGCGGTCAACACCGCGACCGGCGAGATGACCTGGGACGTCGGCGACACCCACCCGCTCGCGCTCGACGCCACCGGCACTCCGACGTCGCTGGCCACCTGGAAGAACACCGCGGGTCAGACGATCCGGCAGATGGCCGGCACGCTGATGTTCCGCGACACCGGATCGGCCTACGCGGCGGGGGTCTACCGGGCGGAATGGGACGGCACCGGCGTCGTCACGTTCGGGTTCGACGCCCAGGTGATCGCCAGCGGCACGACGGCCGACGGCCACCACTACGCCGACCTGCAGGTCACGCCGACCCAGAGCGGCATCTACCTGCGGATCGACGAGACGAGCCCGTCCGATCCGGTGCGGGGCATCCACGTCTGGATGCCCGACTGGCAGGGGCAGCACTTCGCCGGACAGCGGTGGCAGCCCGGGGCGGCGTTCTCGCCGTTCCATCCGCTCTTCCTCGACCGCCTCAAGCCGTTCGGCACGCTGCGATTCATGGGGATGCAGGAGACCAACACCTCCGACATCCGCAGCTGGGCCGACCGCCGCGACGCCGCCGACATCCGGCAGGGCTCGGGCTCGGGCGGCACGGCGAGCGAGCCGATCGTCAACGGCATGTCGGTGGAATACATGGTGCAGCTGGCCAACGACCTCGACGCCGACGCCTGGTTCAACATGCCGCACATGGCCGATGACACGTTCGTGCGGAACTTCGCCACCTACGTCCGCGACCATCTGGAGCCCGGCCGCAAGGCCTACGTCGAGTGGTCCAATGAGATCTGGAACTTCGGCTGGGGCTTCGAGGCGTCGCAGTGGGTGGTCGACCAGGCGAAGCTTCCCGCCAACGCCGGTCTCGACAACTGGCAGGTCGCGGGTCGCGAGGCGAAGCGCGACCTCGACATCTGGACGGACGTCTTCGCGGGCCAGACCGGCCGCCTCGTCCGCGTGGCCGCCGGCTGGGCGGCCGTCGACTGGGTGACCAACCGTGTGGTGGAGGCGATGGCCGGCTCTTTCGACGCGATCGCGATCGCTCCCTACATCACGATCACCGACGAGCAGCGGGCGACCTACACGGCGGCCACCACGGTCGACAAGGTGCTCGCCGATGCCCGCGCCGACATCGCCACGTCATTGCAGTGGGTCGGCAACCACGCGCAGCTGGCCCGCGACTGGCAGGCCCGCCTCGGCCGGCCGATCCAGCTCGTCGCCTACGAGGGTGGCCCGCACCTCGACGGTCGCGGCGCACCTTACCAAAACGCCTTCTACACGGCGACGAACGATCCACGGATGGGCGACATCTACCGCGAGTACCTCCGTGGCCTCGATGCCGCCGGCCTGAATCTCTACAATGACTTCCAGTTCACTGGCCAGGCGGGCGCGGCTCCGTGGGGCGACTTCGCCAAGCTGCACCGGATGGACGAGCCGCTCGCCACGGCCGTGCGCTACAACGCGGTCGTCGCCGCGGCGAACGGGTCGCTGTGGTCCGGCGATGTGACGCCCACGCCCACGCCACCCCCTGCCCCAGCCCTGCCGGTGGTCTCGATCGCGTCGGCATCAGTGACCGAGGGAGCGTACGGCCGCAAGACGATGGCCTTCACGCTCACACTCTCGGCCGCAGCGACGGCGCCGGTGAGCGTCCGCTGGGCGACCGCCAACGGCACGGCCCGGTCCGGGAGCGACTATCTCGGGGCGAGCGGCACCGTGGTCTTCGCCGCCGGCCAGACGAAGCGCACGATCGGCGTGTCGGTGATCGGCGACCGGTTCACCGAGGCCGACGAGACGTTTCTCGTGAAGCTGTCGACGCCGCTGAAGGTGACGCTCTCCGCCACCGCGGCATCCGCCGTAGGCACGATCCTCAACGACGACGGCAAGACCCGGGCGGCCCTCGCCTCGGCGTTCGCCATGATGTCCGGGCCGACCACGGGCTCCACGGCCACGAAGATTCGCTGACTCGCGAGAGCCGGCTTCTCGCGGCGCGGCTGACGGCGTACACTGCGACGCATGGACACAGCACTCTTCAACCGCGCCGAGACCATCCGGGCCCGCCTGCTACAGCTGCGGGACTCCCTTTGACTGGGAGGGACGCAAGGCATCGGCCGCCAGGCTCGAGGGAGCCATGGGCCAGGCTGATTTCTGGAACGACACCGGCAGGGCGCAGGCGACCGTCGCCGAGCTGAAGAGCGTCAACTCCGTGCTCAAGCCGCTCGACGAGGCCCTCGCCGTGGGCCGCGACCTCGAGGCGCTCGAGGAGCTCGCCCGGGAGGACGGGTCGCTCGAGGGCGAACTGGCGGCGGAGGCCGACCGGCTGGAGAAGATCGTCGACGCGCTCGAACTGGCGTCGCTGCTCTCCGGGCCCCACGACTCGAGCGACGCGCTCGTCTCGATCCATGCCCGCGACGGCGGCACCGACGCCAACGACTGGGCTGAGATGCTGCTGCGGATGTACTCGGCCTGGGCCAACAAGCACGACTACACCGTCGAGCTTCTCGACCGCCAGGACGACGAGGTGGCCGGCATCCAGAGCGCGACCGTCGCCATCCGCGGACCGTGGGCCTATGGGTATCTCAAGGGTGAGATGGGCATCCATCGGCTGGTGCGCATCAGCCCGTTCAACTCGGAGGGCAAGCGGCAGACGAGCTTCGCGGCCGTCGACGTCTCTCCCGAGATCGCCGACGACGACGCCGAGGTGGAGATCCGCGACGAGGACATCCGCGAAGACGTCTTCCGTGCCAGCGGCGCCGGCGGCCAGCACGTCAACAAGACCTCCAGCGCGATCCGGCTGACGCACTTCCCCACCGGCATCGTCGTGCAGTGCCAGAGCGAGCGGAGCCAGCACAAAAACCGGGCCACCGCCATAAAGATGCTCCGGGCACGGATGGCCCGGATCCAGGAGGAGAAGCGCGAGGCGGAGAAGCACGCCCAGCACCAGTCGAAGCCGAAGACGGGCTTCGGCTCGCAGATCCGCAACTATTTCCTGCACCCCGACCAGCGGGTCAAGGATCAGAGGACGGGCCACTACGTCGGCAACTTCCAGAGCGTGCTCGACGGCAACCTCGACGGTTTTTTCGACGCCTACCTGCGCTGGAACGCGTCGGGATCGGCCCCGCAGGCTGCGGCCGACGACGCCTGACGCCCCGGGGCGCCGCGGCGGTCAGACTGGACTGCCGATCGCGCCGGGGATACCATGACCCTCCCGGCTCGGCGGACTGCACCGGTTCGCCGGACTGCACCGGTTCGTCGGACTGCACCCAGGGACACCCATGGCGGAAAAAGAACAGGCACTGGAAGTGGAAGGCGTCGTGACGCAGGCGCTTGCCAACACGCGGTTCCGCGTGCAGATCGCTGGCGGCCACATCGTCAACGCGCACGTCGCCGGAAAGATGCGGAAGAACTTCATCCGCATCGTGCCGGGAGACAAGGTGAAGGTCGAACTCTCCCCCTACGACCTCACGAAGGGCCGCATCACGTTCCGCGAGCGTTGATTCTCCGTAAGCGTTGATCCGCCGCGAGCATCGATCCACGGCGGGCATCGATCCGCTGCGAGCTGCCCCGAGCCGTTCGGGCTCGGGATCATTCACGCGGGATCATTCAGGCGCGGGGCCTTCATCGGCCGCAGACGGAGGCGGGGGTGCGTCGGCGGCCTGCGGCTCCTGCTCCTCACGCGACGCGAAGAACTGCTTCAGGTCGCCGAAGGTCCGCAGCGGCGCCCTGCCCTCCCGCATCTCCTGCGTCAGCGGCTTGACCGTCTTGTCGGTCTTCGTCGTGTAGACCCGCGGCCCAGGCTCCTGCCGCTGCGGTCGTCCCCGGCCCCGACGACCTCCCGCGGGTGGCGGCCGTCGCGGCGGCGCCTCCTGGGATTGTGACTGGGATCTCGAATGGGGCTGGGCCTGAGGCTGCGGCTGGCCCGCGGGCGGCGGCCGGCGACGTCCGCCACGGCTGCGCCCCTGCTGGTCGCGGTCGTCGCGCTGCCCCCCCGCCTCGCCCTGCTGCTGCCGACGGCCGGCACCAGGCCGCCCCTGCTGGCGGGGCTGTGCGGGATCGATCATCGTCAGCGCCACACGCCGCCGCGTCTTGTCGACCTCGAGCACCCACACCCGCACGATCTGGCCCACGCTCACCACCTCGTGCGGGTCGCGCACGAACTGGCTCGACAGCTGGCTGACGTGCACGAGCCCGCTGTCGTGCAGCCCGATGTCCACGAAGGCACCGAAGTCGACCACGTTGAGCACCGAGCCGAGCCGCTCCATGCCGGGCTGGAGGTCCTCGAGCTTCAGCACGCCCTTCTTGAAGAAGGGCTTGGGCAGATCCTCGCGCGGATCACGGCCGGGCCTGGCGAGCTGCTCGACGATGTCGGCCAACAAGAGCCTGCCCACGCCGAGTTCGGCAGACAGCGTGCCAATGTCGACGGCCGCGGCCCGGTCGGCGAGGGCGGCCGCCCGGTCGCGCGACGACAGATCCTCAGGGGTTCCCCCCAGTCGTTCCAGCACCTTGCCCGCCACCTCGTAGCTCTCGGGGTGGATCCAGGTCGAATCGAGAGGCTCCGCTCCGCCGGCGATCTTGAGGAAGCCCACGGACTGGACGAAGGCCGCCTCGCCGAAGCCGGGAACGTCGAGCAGTTGACGACGCGACGTGAAGGGCCCGTTCTTGGCCCGCCACTCGTGGAGGTTGCGGGCCGTTGTCTGATTGAGGCCCGAGACGTAGCGCAGCAGGGCCGGGCTCGCCGTGTTGACGTCGACGCCGACGTAGTTCACACAGCTCTCGACGACCGCATCGAGCGAGGCGTGCAGGTGGCGGGCCTTGACGTCGTGCTGGTACAGGCCGACGCCGATGTTCGCCGGCTCGATCTTCACCAGCTCCGAGAGCGGGTCCTGGAGCCTGCGGCCGATCGAGACCGCCCCGCGCACCGCGGCCTCGTGGCCCGGCAGCTCCTCGCGGCCGTAGCCGCTCGTGGAATAGACACTCGCACCGGCCTCGTTGACGATGGCGTAGCCGACGTCGAGCGACTGCAGCTCCCCCGCTACCAGTTCGGCCACGAGCGACTCCGTCGCCCGTCCGGCGGTGCCGTTGCCGATGGCCACGACCGAGCAGGCGTGCGCCTTCACCATCTCCACGATCCTGGCGGCCGCCGCGGCCCGCTGCTCCGCCTTGCCGATGATGTGCAGCACGGCGTGCTCGAGCGGATTGCCACACTCGTCGATGGCCACGGCCTTGCAGCCGCTCTTGAAGCCGGGATCGAGGGCGAGCACGCGACGGCCGGCGACCGGGGGCTGGAGCAGCAGGTTCCTGAGGTTCCTCGCAAACACCTCCACGGCGTGCGACTCGCAGTATTCGGTCATTTCGCGGCGCAGTTCGCGATCCAGGCTCGGCAGCACGAGCCGGGTGAGCGAGTCGCGGAC
>JBILVO010000073.1:0-18501 GCA_044370415.1 Pirellulales bacterium | reverse complement strand
CAAGCTCGTCGATCTTCGGCCGATCCCTGCTCTCCCCTGCTCGGCAGGATGCCGAGCGCAGCACCAGCGGGCGGATGCCCGCCAAGCGAAAACCGCAGGATGCGGTGTTTCGCGTGCATCCAGCCCGGCTCGCCCGTGTCTGGGCGTCCGGAGTCGTCTTTCGGTCAGCTCTGATGCGATGCGATCGAGCGGGCAACGCCGGTCATTCCGCGGCGGCCGCGCGCGCCGCCTTGGCGGCGGCGTCGGCCGGGCCGACGCTCCCACGCAGCTGTTCGAGCATGTGCACCTGCCGCGGCGTGAAGGGCACCGCGCCGGCGAGCAGCGACGGATCGTCGGCCTCCTCCGGCACGAGCCGCCGCACGATCCGGGCGACGAGCTCCTCCACGCCCCGGCCCGTCACGACGCTCGTCCAGAGCGCGTCGCCGCCTGCCGCCGCGGGAGCCGCGACAAGGTCGGCCTTCGAGAAGACCGGCAGTTCATGCGGTGTCGCGGATACGTTCGGCTCCGCAGTCACCGTCCCGTCTCGAACCTGCAGCACAAGGTCCGCCGCGCTGCACGCGGCGATCGCCCGGGCCATGCCCGCGCGTTCGACCTGCCCGGCGTGCTCGCCGACGGGCCGCAGCCCGGCGGTGTCGACGAGATCCACCTCCCAGCCGTCGAGCACGATCCGCGTCTCGAGCAGATCCCGCGTGGTCCCGGCCTCCGGCGACACGATCGATCGGGAGTGCCCCGCGATCGCGTTCACAAGGCTGCTCTTGCCGGCGTTGGTCGGCCCCGCCACCACCACCCGCCAGGGGCGCGTCAGCCGCAGGCCGACCCGCGCCGCCCGCAGGAGCCGGTCGATCAGCCCACACGCGTCGGCCCCGCGGCCTTGGCACTGCAGCGACCGCACGCGGCCGAGTTCGGCCTCCAGCCGGCCCGCCAGCTGCCGCGTGAGAATCCGCGCCGCCTTCGGCCCACCCGCCGCGGCGAGGGACTCGTGGGCCTCCAGGTCGATCTCCGGCATGCCACCGGCGCGGAGCCAGTCGGCCCATGGCTGACGCAGGCCGCCGTGCCGCTCGAGGCTTCCGAGGACCGATTCGGCCGCCGCGAGACCCCCGTGGCAATGAACCTCCAGGGCGTCGTCGGCCCGCCGAACCACCACGACGTCCTCCCCGGGGCCGTCGACCGTGGCCCGCCACGTGCCGAACACGATCGCCGGCGTGGGCCGCTCCGCCAGAGGCGTCCGGCCACGCGGCGCGAACAGCCGCGCGACGAGCGCCGTGGCCTCGGGGCCGCCGATCCCCACGACGGAGAGGCCGCCGCGGCCGGGGGGAGTGAGGAGCGCCGCCCGGGCAGCCTGCGCGGCCACCGGGTCATCTCCCCGATCCTCATGCTGGCGGCTACAACTGGTCGTCATGGGTTGATCCGGCATCCGCCGGTCCCGCCGCACATACAGGCCGCACACACCGGAGGAGCTGACACACCCATGGCCGACTGGATCGAGGAGGGCGCCAAGGCCCCCGACTTCACGCTGCCCACACACGACGGCACGAAGCTGAAGCTGTCGAGCCTCCGGGGAAGGCCCGTGGTGCTCTATTTCTACCCCAAGGACGACACCCCGGGGTGCACCACGGAGGCCTGCGGCTTCCGCGACGCCGGGACGAAGTTGGCCCGCCACGGCGCTGAAATCCTCGGCGTCAGCCCCGACACGCCGGAAAGCCACGAGAAATTCCGCCGGAAGTACACGCTCCCGTTCACGCTCCTGGCCGACGTCGACCACAAGGTGGCCGAGAAGTACGGGGCCTGGCGGGAGAAGAACATGTACGGGAAAAAGTCGCTGGGCATCGCCCGCAGCACGTTCATCATCGCCGCCGACGGCACGGTCGCGAAGGTCTTCAAGGCGGTGCGTGCGGCCGGCCATGACGAGCAGGTGCTCGCAGCACTGGCCGACCTGGCCTGAAACGGCTGGCCTGACGCGACGGCGGCCCAGGTGACGGCCGCCGTGCGGCCTACATGCCGCGTTGGACGATCGTCCGCAGGCCCTCCAGCACGCGTTGGAACTTCGTGCGGGCACGTTCCACGTGCTGGGTCTGCTGGCCGTCGCGCAGCCGCTTCGCCTGCAGTTCCTTCGGCGAGAGCCGGAGCTTGCCGGAGGCGATGTCGGCCTCCTCACGCGCCAGCCGCTGCGTTCGCTGGCTCGCCCTGCCGACGAAGCCCTGGAACTGCGTCTCCATCAGCTGCAGGGCCTGCAGATGCCGCCCGCGGCGAAACTCGCAGTCGCGGACCTGGATGATCGTCGCGATGCCGGGCACGAGGCCGGATCGCTGCGCGGAGTCGATCAGCTGGCTGAACGCGCCGATGTCGATGATCCGGTCCCGCTCCGCCGGATCAAACGCCTTCGGCAGCAGCACGTGCACGCGCCGCCGTGCGACGGCGGCCTGGACCCGCTCGACATCGAGCGGCTTCATCGGCATGCCGTGCACGCAGGAGTCGAAATGCAGGTGCCCGTCGACGACGGCCGGCGACCGCATCCGCACGAGCCAGCACGCGGCGGTGCCGACGATGAAGTACGTCGCGCCGTCCTCGAACCGGTGCCCGGGCTGCACGAGATCCACCTGGTAGTGAGAACGCAGCGCCGCGAGTTTCTCGTCGACCGAGGCGGCCGCTGCGACGGCGTCGACGATCTCGCGGGCTGGCGGGTCGGCGTGATCCATGTCGGGAGCCCCCGGCTGCGGTGGCGGAGGGGGCACGAAGACGCCCCCCTGCGAGCGGGATGCCATCGCGCCGCCCACGGTACGGCCAGCACTCTACACGCCGCTCGAGCAGCCGGCGAGCCGCCGGGGCGTTCCCGATCAGGCCGCGATCATCGGCCCGCGTGCGCCACCTCGGCAGATCCGCCGCAGCCTCGGGCGGCCGGACTCGTCGGCACAACCGTCATCAGACGCCGCGACGCTGCGACGTGGCGGCCCACACCGGCCGCCCGCCGCCGGCATGCGGGTTCGTGCGGCGCATACTTGGACGCCGCCCGACGCCGACCGTCCCGCACCCTCACGCCACCGCCCCGATGCAGTCTTTCCTGGCCAAGTGCGCCGTCCTCGGCATCGTCGCCGGAGGATTCACGCTCACCGGCGACCTCGGCAGGCTCGCGGACCGCGGCCGCCGGCTGGTCGACGCGACGGGCGTGCCGACCGACGGTAGCCCCGGTCACGCAGAACCGGCCGCGGCGGCCGTGACGCCCGCAGGCGCAGCACCTTCGGCCGCTGCCCCGACTCCGGCTCCAGTTCCGGCCGTCCGTGCGCAGCCGCAGGCCCGGCCGCTTCCCGGCGATGCCCCGGCCGACGCGCCCATCGGCCGGCCCGTGCCGCCGTTGCCGTCCTCGGGCGGCGTTGCCGCGGTCGATCTGCGGCAGATCGACCCGGGGAGCCGCGTGCTCGTCTGGGTCCGCCGGCCCGGCGCGGCGGTCCTCGGCCACGGGGACCGCGAACTCATCGCCCTCGACGTCATCGACCCGTCGACGGGCGAGGCGCTCGAGCACCGCCCCGCGGCCGTCGGCGACCGGTCCCCGAGCCATGCCGTTCCGCGCCGCGTGGCCGTCGCCGCCGATCAGCCCGGTCGGATCGCCCGGGGCGACACGTTGCGGCTGGCGCCGGTCCGGGGCGTCAACGGCACGGGATCTGTCGAGGAGATCGGGCGCGTGCTCGCGATCGATCTCCCGAGTCCGTGACGCCACGGCGCATCCCGCGGCGTCCGGCCTTCTTCGCGTCCATGTTCGCGACCGACGGGCTCAGGCCTCGGGCGGCGTCTCCGCGTCGCGGTCGCTCGACCAGCCGACCCGCTTCTTGGAGAGACCGATCTTCCGCTCGTCGGTGTCGACCCTGAGGATTTTCACCTCCAGCGGATCGCCGACCTTCACGACGTCCTCGGCATTCTCGATCTTGTCGTCGGAGAGTTCCGAGATGTGCAGCAGGCCCTCGAGGCCGTCCTCGAGGCCGACGAAGACGCCGAAGTTCGTGATCTTCGTGACGGTCCCCTTCACGACGTCGCCGGTCTTGTAGCGCTTGGGGATGTCGGTCGACCACGGGTCGTCCGCCATCTGCTTGAGCCCCAGGGCGATCCGCCGCCGCTGCTGATCGACGGAGAGCACCTTGCACTCCATCTCCTGGCCCTTCTCGAGCATCTCGCTGGGGTGGGTGACCTTGCGGGTCCACGACATGTCGGTGACATGGAGCAGCCCGTCGATGCCGTCGTCGATCTCGATGAACGCGCCGTAGTTGGTGAGGTTGCGAACGACGCCCTTGACGATCGCGCCCGGCGGGTAGTCGGCGGCGACCTTCTCCCAGGGATTCTGCTGGGTCTGCTTCATGCCCAGCGAGATTTCCTGCTTCTCCTTGTTGATGGCCAGCACCACGACCTCGACCTCGTCGCCCGGCTTCACCAGCTCGCTGGGATGGCTGACCCGCTTGGTCCAGCTCATCTCGCTGATGTGCACCAGCCCCTCGACGCCGTCCTCGAGTTTCACGAAGGCGCCGTAGCTCATGACGTTGACGACCGTCCCCTTGCAGACGGTGCCGACCGGGTACTTGTCGGCGACCTTGGCCCACGGGCTGGCCGTCCGCTGCTTCATGCCCAGCGCGATCTTCTCGCGCTCGCGGTCGATGTGCAGCACCTGCACCTCGACCTCCTGGTCGATCTGCACCATCTCGCTGGGATGGCCGATGCGGCCCCAGCTCATGTCGGTGATGTGCAGCAGGCCGTCGATGCCGCCGAGATCGACGAACGCGCCGAAGTCGGCGATGTTCTTCACGACGCCGCGGCGGACCTGGCCCACCTCGAGCGTCTCCATGAGCTGCTTCTTCCGCTCGGCCCGCTCCTGCTCGATGAGCGCCCGCCGCGACACGACGATGTTGCGGCGCGCCTCGTCGATCTTGAGCACGAGGCACTGGATCGCGCGGCCGCAGTAGTCGCCGATGTCGGCCGGCCGGCGGATGTCGACCTGGCTGGCCGGCAGGAAGACGTTGACACCGGAGATGTCGACGAGCAGGCCGCCCTTGATCTTGCGGGTGACGAACCCGGTGACCACGTCGTTCTCGTGGACGCTCTCCATGACGCGGAGCCAGTCCTCGATCCGACGGGCCTTCCGCTTGGAGAGGGTGATCAGCCCCCGCTGCTCCTCGACCTGGCCATCCTCGAACTCCTCCAGCAGGACCTTGACGACGTCGCCCACCTGCGGCGCCGGTTCCGTCTCGTCCCACTCGTTGCGCGGGATGTGGCCCTCGCTCTTGTACCCCACGTCGACGAGCACAAACTCGTCATCCACCCGGAGAATCTTCCCCTCGAGCACCGAGTTGACCGCCAGCGTGGAGGTGCCGACGGAGTACTCGCCGGCTTCCGCGCCGGCCATGGCGAGTTCGAGTTCCTGATCGAGGTCGTTTCCGAGTTCCAGTTCGCGAATGAGGTTGCGGTTGACCATGCGTGGGGGGTTTGGGGCAAACGGGTTGGAGGAAGGAGACGCTCAGGCCACGATTCGAACCGAGCCACGCAGTGTAGCAACCGGCGAAGGGCCGAACAATCGAGCGTTTTCGCCCGCCCGCCGCAGATTGCCCGATCGGGCGGGGTGGCCCGGATCGCGAGTCCACGGCGTCGCGCGGACGATGACTCTGACATGGTCCGCCAGACTGCCGTCCAGATTGCCATTGAGACTGCCGCTCACCCTGCCGCTCACCCTGCCGTGCAGGGCGACAGGCAGAGCCACGGCACGAGCCGCCCGATCCGCCTGCGCGGTGGCGTCCGGGTGTCGTGGGCCACGGCGGGGCTGGTGCTCGCCGCCGCCCTCCTCGGCGTCGCGCCCGCGAGCGGGCAGTTCGTCGCCGAGGAGGGAGCGTCGGCCGCCCCGACGCTCGGGGACGCCCGCGTGCAGCGGTTTCGCGTCGGCCTTCGCGTCAAGGCGGAGGGCGCCGCGTGCCGCGACATCTACGCCACCATGCCGGTGCCGACCGACTGGCCGGAGCAGAAGGTGCAGATCGTGCAGGAGGAGGTCTCGCCCGACGTCCGCGGCCTGCGGTATCGGACGCTGCCCGGAGGGGTGAAGCAGATGATCGTGGAGATTCCCGAGCTGCCGGCCGGCACGACCGCCCAGGCGATCGTCACCTTCTCGATGGAGCGGGCGTCCGTCAGGCCGCCGGCCGATCCATCGACGCTGACGACACCCTTGAAGCCCGACCGGGACCTGCGGGCCTTCCTCGGCCCGAGCCCCTACATCGAGACCCGGCACCCGAAGATCGTCAAGCTGGCCAAGGAGACCGCGTCCGACCTGGAGGGCTGGCGAAAAGTCGAGGCGATCTACGACACGGTTCGGGAGAAGGTCGAGTATCGCAACGGCGAACTGAAGGGTGCGGCCCGCGCCCTGGCCGACGGCTGGGGCGACTGCGAGGAGCTCAGTTGCCTGTTCATCGCCATGGCCCGTGCCGAGGGGATTCCGGCGCGGACCGTGTGGGTCGAGGGGCACTGCTATCCGGAGTTCTACCTGGTCGATGCCGAAGGGCACGGATGGTGGTATCCCTGCCAGGCCGCCGGCACGCGGTCGTTTGGCGGCATGCCCGACCAGCTGCCGATCCTGCAGAAGGGCGACTCCTTCCGCGACCCTGACCGCCCTGCCAAGACGCTCCGCTATGTTTCGGAGTTCATCCGGGGATCGGCGAAGGACGGCGGCTCGCCGCAGGTGACCTGGGTCCGCGAGGGCGGCTGACGCACGGGCAGTGGACGCAGCCGGTCGCGGTCACTCCGCGCCCGGCACGGCCGCGAAGGCCGCCTCGTCGACGATCGGACGGCCGAAGGCGTCCTTGGCGACCGGCGTGAACCACCGCGGCACGATCGGCAGGCCGGCCTCCTTCCAGGCGGCCTCGAGCCTGTCCCCCGCGAGCTTCACGATCCGTTCCCGTCCGCGGCCGGCCAGCGTCGAGCGGTCGGCCCACGGCGTGACGGGGCCGTCGAATCCGGCATTCTTCGCCTGCACGAGCACGGCCGCCATCGGGATCGCGCCGGTGTCGCCCGGCATCAGTCGCTGCGTGTGCGACAGCGCGTCGCCGGCCACGTCGCGGGGCGCGTCGGAGAGCCGCACCTCGACCAGCCGTCCCTTCGGCACCTTGGCGATCAGGTCCAACGGCTCACCGGTGACGTGCAGGGCCCAGGAGTCGGCCACGGCGCCGATCCGCGGATGCGACACGGCCAGGAGGCCGAGCAGGCCCTCGAACGTGTGGATGAACTGATGCGCAGCCTCGGCACGGTCTTCGGTCTCCGGCGTCACCGCCAGCCCGAGCGTGATGCCGTGCTTGTCGAGCATCCCGCCGAGCGTGTCGAGCCGCGTGCGGTGCAGTTCGAAGAAGTCCTTGAAGGAGTGCTCGTCGGAGGCCGGGGCGATCGTCGCGACCGCGCGGGTGGCCTCCGTGGCCTGCGCGAGCTCGAGCCGCTGCGGCAGGGCGGCGATCTCCGCCGCGTACGTCGCCTCGTCACCGCTGATCGTCACGGGCAGCCGGAACACGCCGCTCTTGAGCCGGGCGCTCACCATGAGCCGCCGGGCATGCGTCACGCCGAACGCCTCCGCCTGCTGCTGGAAGTCGAGCAGGTCGATGTCCATCGCGTCGAAGCCGAAGGAGAGCGCCAGCTCGATGAGTTCGCTGGGGCGTCCCGAGAGGGGCAGGCCGAACGTGCTGAGGTTGCGAAACATCGCGGCGCGGATCTCCTGATGGATTCCTGATGATGGTCGTCGGTGGGAATCCCAGAGTATGCCCGAACCGGGGCGGTTTTTGAAGCGGGTGCTGCCGGGGGCATCGGCGGGCTACCGCAGCCCCCGGCACGGGCCCGTCGCATTGCAACCGGCCGACCAGCGGGCATGATGGGGGGCCGGGAGCCGGCACGGCACGTGGTGCGGCATCCCTCAGGCGTCGCCCATGACCATCCTCGAAGCGCTCGTGCTCGGCGTCGTGCAGGGTCTGACCGAGTTTCTGCCGATCTCGAGCACGGCACACCTGCGGCTGGTGCCAGCCCTCCTCGGCTGGCAGGATCCGGGCGCCGCCCTGTCGGCGGTGCTGCAGTGCGGCACGCTCGTCGCCGCCTGCACGGCGCTGCGGCACGACATCGCCCGTCTCGCCGCCGGCCTGTGGACCGGAGTGCGGACCGGCCGGCCCCTGGCCCTGCCCGAGGCGCGGCTCGCCCTCCTGATCGCCGCGGGCACGCTGCCGATCGTGGTCGTCGGCTTCGCAACGCGGCACCTCATCCGCGGCGAAGCGCGGCGGCTCGACGTGGTCGCCGCCGCGCTCGTGGCCGGATCGCTGCTCATGGCGGCCGCCGAGCTCGCGTGCCGTCGGCGGCACGCCGGCCGGGCGGGCCTCGACCGCGTCGGCGTCGTCGACGGCGGCGTGATGGGGCTGCTGCAATGCCTCGCGCTGGTGCCGGGCGTGTCACGCAGCGGCGCGACCATCTCGGCGGGCATGCTCACCGGCCTCGACCGCGGCACCGCGGCCCGGTTTTCGTTCCTGCTCTCGCTTCCGGCCGTCGCCGCCGCCGGTGCGCTCGAGGCCTGGCAGCAGCGGCACGAGATCCTCGGTTCGGCGTCGGCCGTCGCCGCGGCCGCCGTGGGCATCGCCGCCGCCGCACTCGCCGGCCACATCTCGATCCGCTGGCTCCTGCGTCAGCTCGGCAGCCGCACGCTCTGGCCGTTCATCCTCTACAGGCTGCTGATCGCCGGGCTGCTGGTCGCGGGGCTGGTGGCCGCGGGCGGGCAGGCGTCCGTCACCGCTGCCGGCCGCTGATCACCGGCCGGGACGTGACGCTGCGGTTCGAGCTCCGCCAGGTTCATCCCGAGCCGCTTGAGCTTCTTGTAGAGCGAGGTGCGGTTGATGCCGAGGGCCCGCGCCGCGGCGTCCCGCCGCCAGCCGTGCCGCTCGAGCGCCTCGAGGATCAGCCGTCGCTCGGGATGTGCCATCGACAGCTTCAGCGACCCGGCCGCCGCAGCGTCCGCGCGGCCGCCGTCCTGGTCCGAACCGCCGGCCAGCCTGACGCCCGGGGGCAGGTCTCCCGGCTCGATCCACGGGCTGCGGCCGAGGCAGGCCGCGAACGCCACCGCATGCTCCAGTTCGCGGACGTTGCCCGGCCAGCGGTGCCGCGTGAGGAGGTCGAGTGCCGCCGGCGAGAAGCCCTCGATGGGGCGTCCGCCCGTGGCCCGATGGGCGTCGAGGAAGTGCCGCGCGAGCAGGGGAACGTCCTCGATCCGCTCCCTCAGCGGTGGCATCTCGATCGTGATCACGTTGACCCGCCAGAAGAGGTCCGCCCGGAACCTCCCGGCCGCCACGAGCCCGGCCAGGTCTTCGTTCGTCGCCAGGATCACCCGGGCGTCGACGGCATGCGTCCGCGTGCCGCCCACCGGCTCGAACCGCAGGTCCTGCAGGACACGCAGCAGCTTCACCTGCAGCGCCGCCGATGCCGTGGCGATCTCGTCGAGGAAGATCGTGCCGCCATCGGCCTGAAGGAACTTTCCCTCGCGGTCGGCGGTGGCGCCGGTGAACGCTCCAGCCACGTGGCCGAACAGTTCGCTCTCCAGCAGCGTCTCGCTGAGGCTGCCGCAGGCCACCTCGACGAACCGGCCTGCATGGCGGCGGCTCGCCCGGTGGATCTCGCGGGCGAGGAGCGACTTGCCGGTGCCGCTCTCGCCGGTGATCAGGAGCGTGGCGGGCGCGTCGGCCAGCCGCTCCGCGAGGTCGACGACGCGGCGGATCGCGGGAGACGAGCCGAGCATGCCGGTGCCGCGGGGGGAGGCCGTGGCGGCGGCGGAGCGGGCGTCGCCCGCGGCGAGCGCGTCCTGCAGTGCCGCCAGCAGGTCGGCATCGCGGATCGGCGGACTCACGATGGCGTCGGCGGCGGCCGCGTGGGACGCCGGCGCCGCCGTGATCACGAGCCCCGTGCCCGGATGGGCAGACCTCAGGCGGTTGACGATCGTGGTCGCGCCGTCGCCGGGGAGGTGGCCGTCGATGATGCAGGCGTCGTACCGGCCGCGGGCGAGCGTGGCCAGCGCCTCGTCGACGGTTCCCACGGCGCTGGCGTGCCAGCCGAGGCCGCAGAGCCACTGGGCCATGTTCGAGGCGACACGCCGGTCGTCGTCGACGACGAGCAGCCTGCCGGGGCTCGGGAGATGGTCGACGGCGGTGGCATGTCGGATCATGGGCTGTTTCCCGAAGGAGTGCGGGGGACGGAAGAAGTTCTCCTCAAGTTCCTAGGTCGCGATTCGGCGACAGCAAAGTCGCCGCAGGGCGACGATTTCGCCCCGCCGGCAGACTCGCCCCCTCCGATCGACACCACCCGCACGACCCCACCCCGTCGTCGCGTCAAAGGTGTGTCCGGTCCAAAGGCAGAGCCCCGAACGACCGGAAGCGAACCGCTGCCGGCCGCACGAAGCACTCGGCACGCGACCCCCTCCAATGCGGCCGGTGACCGGCCCCGGTCCGGCGGGCTGGGTCCGGCGGCCTGGGTCCGGTGGCCTGGGGCTGGCGGCTGGCGGCTGGCGGCCGCAGCTAGTCGCCGGCGGTGCCGGCCTCGTCCTGGGACGGAAGGAGCCGTTCAGGGGCCGTGCCGGCGGGGCGTTCGCCGTGACGGCTGTCGCCGAGGGCGACAGCGTCGGCGATCCGGTCGGCGGCTGGCCCCAGCAGGATCTCCCTGTTCTCGAACAGCGACTCAGGATCCTGGTCGAGCATGCGGATTCGTCGCTGCCGGAAGGAGAAGAAGGCGACCACCGCCAGTGCGGCGAGCACGACGGTGACCGTGACCGCAGTGAAGCCCCGCTCCGTGGTCTGGATGAGCCCCGTGATCCGCTCGCCAAACAGATAGGCCAGGCCGAAGAAGCCGCAGATGACCACCGAGGCACAGATGAAGTCGGCGAGGAGGAACCAGCGGTACTTCACCTTGAGGATGCCGGCCGTGAGGTAGAAGGGGCTGCGCAGGCCGACAAGAAACCGGGCCACGAAGAACGCCTTGATGCCGTGCTTCTTCAGCAGCGTCTCGATCGTCAGCTCCCGTTCGGGCGTGAGGAATCCCGACCACCAGGGATGCTCCTTCAGGATCCGGGCGCCGAAAAACCGCCCGATCGCGTACATCAGGCTGTCGCCGAGCAGGGCTCCGACCAGGCAGGCCGGCAGGGCGTAGTACCACTTCAGCTGCTCCAGGCGGCTGGCCACGCCGGCGGCCACGATAGGCACCTCCTCCGGCACGGGCAGCCCGATGCCCGTGAGCGTCAGGAAGAGCACGATGCCGAGGTACGAGCCCCGCTCAAACCAGTCGAACATGTGACCTGCAGGGACGTGGCGGGGGGGGAAACGCAGGAGCGTCGTCGCACCGTGCCCAGCCAGTGTACCCCGGCGGATCGAAAAGGGGACGGCGCGGCCGATCGGCCGGTATTCCGGCGGCGCGCGGCATGCACAGGCGGACGCGTCACCCTGTGCCGCCGGCGGCGGACGGCGGTGGCAGCCACTCCACGTCGGGGCACGGTTCGATCGCGAGTACGGGCTCGGCGAGGTTTGCCGTGAGCGTCCGGACGCGGCCCGAGCCGGTCGGCAGCACGAGGATCGCCGCCACCGCCCCGCCCGCGGGGGCGATCAGCGGCAATCCCTCGGGGCCGAGGACGTAGAGGGCGGTGGAGAGCGCGTCGGCCTCCGCGGCTGTCGGTGCGACCACGGTCGCCGACAGCACGCCCTCCGCGGGCAGGCCCGAGCGGGGGTCCAGAATGTGGCCCAGCCTGCGGCCGCGCTCGACGAAAAACTGCGTTCCCGAGCCGCTCGTGCCGAGCGCCCTGTCTTCGAGCATCACGGTCGCCAGCCGCCGGCCGGGCCGCAGGGGATGCCGCACGCCCACGGGCCAGCCCCGACGGGCCGACTGGGCTGACTGACAGGGGCCCTGCGTGCCCGCGGCCCGCACGCTGCTCGCGCCACCGTGGACGAGCACGTTGGCGACGCCGGCAGCCGCGAGCCTCTCGATGACGCGGTCGAGCGCCCAGCCCTTGCCGATGGCGCCGGGATTGAGTTCCACCCCGTCCCGCAGAAACCGCACTCGGCTGGCCCGCTCGTCGATCTCGACCCAGCGCATGCCCGCCGCTGCGCGGGCCCGCGTGAGGTCCTCAGCGGCGGGCGTCCGGCCCTGGCGGCGCAGGAAGCCCCATGTCCTCACGAGCGATCCGGCCGCCATGTCGAAGCCGCCTCCGGTTCGCTCGTGCAGGTCACGCGCGAGGAGGAGCAGCGCGAGCAGGTCCGGCCCCACCGTGTGCCAGCCCGCCGCCGCCCCGGCGTTCACGCGGGCCAGGTCGCTGGAGTCTCGATACACCGTGATCATCCCCTCGATTTCGTCGACGAGATCGAGCGCGTCGACCGCCAACGCCGTGTCGTCCGCGACCTCGCCCGCGTTGAACACGACCTCGAAGCGGCAGGCCATCGCGTCGCGGCCCACCACCAGGGAGTGGACGTCGTTCTCGCCGGGCATGGTCAGCGCGGCGCGAGGCCGCGGTCGAAGGCGTCCTGGTCGCGGCGGAACACCGCCAGCACCGTGTCGAACCGCTCCAGCGGGATTTGGTAGACAGGCTGCTCGCCGGTGTGGGCGTGGCAGTGGGCCACGAGCAGCCGGTAGAGAAACTTGAAGAGTTGCCGCGGCACGCGCAGGCTCCGCAGCCCGTCGAGCAGCCGCCGCTGGTCGACCGTCGGCTCGAACAGCTGCGCGAGTGTGGCCGGGGGGGCGCCGACGCTCGCCGCCCTCACCCGCGTGGAGGCAATGTCGTAGAGCGTCTCGCCCGACCACTCGAGCGAGGGCACGAGGTTTTGCTTGTCGAGTCGGGCCCGCTGGTTGAACTGCTCGTCCTCCCGCTCGATGAAGCGGTAGAGCTCCAGCGGCAGCAGCAGCTTGCAGCCGATGCCGGGCGACTTGAGGAACTTGTTGTCCAGCAGCGGCCAGATCACCTGACGCATGCGGTCGGCCGAGCCATTGATCAGGTGCGGCTCGTCGAGCCGGTCGACGATCACCACGATGCCCGCGTAGCCCTGCGCCGCGAGGATCGCCTGGAATTTCGCCATGAGCTCGTAGCGGTCGTCGCTCCTGGCGAACGCCGGCACCGGTTGGCCCGCGAGGTCGACCTCGGGCATCCGGGCCAGCGCCCGCGCCAGCTGCCCGGTGGTGCGGTTGCCTGTCCGCATGCTCCGCACGATGCGGGACGCGAGCCACCAGCTCCGCGCCCGCCGCCACGCCCACGGCGCCCAGGCCGCGGCCACGAGCAGCCACGGCCACCAGGCGCCGGCCCACCCGAGCGCACTCCTCTGGAAGCCGACGAGCAGCGCGATCCCGAAGAGGACGGTGGCCGCCAGTCCGACCGCCGTCGGCCACAGGCCCTGCCACGCCCGGTAGCCGATGCGTCCGCGCAGTTTCCGCCAGCGGGCGGGGAAGGTCTCGCCGGTCGACTGGTCGTAGCAGGCGGACAGCAGGGCGAGGTCGCGGGCCTGCGGCGGCGAGAGCCGCGCGGCCTGGCCGGCAGCCTCGCGGGCCGGCGGGTCGACGAGCGACGAGACGAACTGGGTCACCGCCAGCGACAGGATCGCGTCCATGTGGTCCCACAGCTTCCACTGCGAGAGCACCTTGTCGACGGGGCGGTTCGGCCCCACACGGCTGACGAACCTGTCGAGGAACGGGTTGAAGTCGTCGTAGAGGACGACGAGCGTGCGGCGGTCGGGATGCGACTCGTTGTGGCGGTCGAACTGCCGGACCATCTGCAGCTTGAGCGCAGTCTTGCCCGACCCCTTCTCGCCAAACACGATCGCGGTGCTGGGGTCGGCGGGGTCGCCGTAGATCTTGTCCCACGCGGGATGGTAGGTCGACTCGAGGCAGGTCCTCTTGAAGACGGTGTCGTTCTGCGCGTCCTCCTCGGCGAACGGGTTGCCGGCGATGCCGTGGTGCTCGAGGAATTCCTGGATCTTCATCGCAACTCGGCTTTCGGGGACTGCCCGCTCACTTCCCGGCGGGAACCATGCCTTCGACCATCTTGCGGAAGCCGTCGGCCTCCTTCGCGACTGTCGTCGCCGGTCCGTAGAACTTGATGAAGTGGCTGCCCGCGTCGGGGGTCTCGATGATCGCTGCGAGCATCCTGTAGTCGGGCCGGTCGATCACCTTGCCACCGGCGAACGGTCCGCCCGGCATGTCCTTGTAGGTGCCGGAGATGTCGACGATGGTGACGGTGCTGCCCGCGACCTTGAGCGTCTTGGTCGAAGCCTTGTCCTTCGTCGCGCTGCCGTCGGGCTGAGTGAACTGCCCGTACCAGCGGTCGACGTTCGCCTGCACGCCGCCGCCCGCCCCCATCACGGTCATGCGGCCGGCCGGTGCGTCCTCGCCCGCCGAAGGAATGGCGAATTCCGTTTCCACGATGCCGGACTTCGGCTGCACCCGCTTCCAGCCGGCGGGCGCCTCGAGCGACATCGTGCCGCCCGCGATGGCGAAGACCCGCACGTCCTCGGCGGCGGCGGGCGGCTGGGCCGCGGCCGTTCCGCTGAGGATGGGCAGCATGGCCAACGCCGCCCACGCCGCCGCTCGGACGAGCCTCGCCGCGACTCCACCGTGGGGCCGGAACGGAAGGCACGACTCAATCCGCTGGAACGTGGCTCGCGGGAAGATGGCTCGCTCGAACATGGCCGAAAGTCTCCTGGGCGAAGGCTGAGGTCGCGACGACGAACATGGATTCGGACCAGGAATCTACCACACGGGACGTTGGCCCGCGTCGGACCGGGGGGCGGCGGCCGTTTTTTCCGGTGGCCGCCACGCTTCAGAACCGAAACCCACCGTCGAACACATCGGGAAACACCTCCTGGACGGGCCGCCACTCCGGCCAGTCCAGCCGCCACACCACCTCCGTGCCGGTGGCATGGCCGCCGTCCAGCCAGGCCTGCATCGTCACCGCGTCGAGTGGCTCGGTGGGATCGCCCCCGGGGAAGGCGATGCACCAGGTGAGGTCGGGCCGCTCGGCGATCACGGCGTGGAGGCTGGGCGGCGGGCCGCCGTCGACCGTTCCGTCGGCCGCCGCCACCGGCTCGATGCCCACCATGTCGCGGTCTGCGACGTCCTGTGTTGAGTCCTCGCGAGCCGGAGTGTCGGCTTCCACAACCTCCCATGCCTGCCGGTCGGGGGAGGTCCTCGCGGCGGCGTCGCGGGCCGCGGCTGGAGCGAGGATTCCGCCGCCCGCCATGTGCGGGTCCCGAGCGTCGGGCCCAGCCGGTGGCTGCGTGCCGGCGCCGAGCGGCCTCGCCCGCGGCAGCGTCGCCACGATCGCCGGGGCGAGCGGCACCAGCCGCGCGAGCGGCAGCTGCTCCGTGGCCTCGATGCGGAACTTCGTCCCACAGGTGGGGCAGCGGCCCGTCCTTCCCGCCAGGTGATCCTTCACCCGCATGCGGTGACCGTGGGGGCAGTGGGTCTCGATCGCCATCCGTTCGCCTCGTGTCCCGACATGCCCGGGTCGTATCCCGCCCGGGTGCCTCCACCGCGGGCGGCCCGCCTATTGTAAGCTCAGCCGCTGTTTCCACAGCCCCGGAGAATCACCGCCGTGCGTCACCGCGATTCGAGGCGTTCGCAGCGCGAGGCCGATCGTGAACGGGATCGCGACCAGGATCGCGATCAGAATGATGAGCCGGTAGGTCCGCCGGAGCTGGCGATCGTCGGCGACCTGACTGACAACGAGTCGGACCTCACCGAACGGCTGCTTGGCGTCGAGCCGGGGGGCGAGTGCACGATCTACTTCGACTCTCCGGGGGGCAGTCCTTACTGCGGCATGTCGCTGGTCACGCTGATCCGGCTGCGGGGCATCCGGGCCACGGGCGTGGTGACCGGCGAGTGCTCCTCCGCGGCGCTGTGGCCGTTCGCCGCCTGCGAGCGGCGGCTGGTGACCCGGTTCAGCGTGTTTCTCTTCCACCCCATGAAATGGCAGAGCGAGGAGCACATTGGCATCCGCGAGGCGGCCGAATGGTCACGGCACTTCGTCGAGCTCGAACGCGACATGGACGTCCTGCTCGCCGAGCTCTTCGGCCGGTCGGCGGGCCTGATCGACGAGTGGAGCCGCTCGCACCGCTACGTGACCGGTCGCGAGCTCGCCGAGGCGGGCCTGGCGGAGCTGATCGACCTCACGCCGCTGCCACGATAGCGGCCGCGTTGCACGGGCGTTCAGCCAGGGGACCGTTGCCGCCGCTTCCTCGACGTGCGAGGTCGTTGCCGGAGCGACGCCTTCGCCTCAGCCGCGGAAGTCGCCGTGGCAGCTGTCGCACGACTTCTTCAGGTCGCCGACGGCCGAGCGGGCGGCCTCGTAGTCTTTCTTCTTCACGGCGTCTCGCGCCCGCACGGCGGCATCCCGCATCGCGGCGGCATGGCCGAGGTAGGACTGGTCGTCGTGGTACTCGTAGTCGGGCTGGCGGATGGCCTCAGCGATCGCGGCCACGATCTCGGCGTCGTGGCGGAGCTGCTCGAGCGCCTTCTCGAATCCGCCGGCCGACGAGATCGCCGCGCCGAGCCGCTCGTCGGCCGCCTCGAGCCGCGACATGAGCGCCGGCCGCGCAGCGACCTGGCTCCAGCGGAAGTCTTCGTCGCGATCGGCACGTGCCGTCGGCGGGGTGCCGTCGAGGAGCTCGCCGAGGTCCGCCACCCGCAGCTTCGCCTCGCCGAACGACTGGTCGGTGCCGACCTTGCAGTTGAACCCGACACGTGCGAAGAGGTCGCGAATCGCGGCCGCGTCCTTCTGCCAGCGGATCTCCTGGTCGTAGGCGGCGATCACGCCGAACGCGAGCGCCACGGCGCTGAAGCCGTCGCGGGCCTTCTCGTAGCCGCCGCCCTTGAAGGCGGATGGGCTCGCCACGGCCTGGGCGAGCAGCGCCTTCATGTCCTTGACCTCGTCCGTGAGCGTCTCCTCGGAGACGAGCGTCGACCAGCGGAAGCCCGGGCCCGCCGCGGCGGCGTTGCCGGCGACCGGGCCGCCCGCTCCTGCCGCCGGCTGGGAGGCGACCGCGTTGAAGTCAGGCCGCGGCCCGACGAGTTCCGTGAAGGCGTCGTCGCGAAACACGCCGAGTGTGGCCCGGTCCCAGGCCGCCTTCCGAGGCGCGGCGCGACGGATCGTCTTCGTCCTGACGCCGGGCTTGGAGACGGACTTGGAGACGGGCTGGGTGCCGGGCCTTGTGGCGGTCGTGCGATCCTTGCTGGGGGACTCCGAGCCTCGGGCGTCGGTGGTCGCGGCGGTGGCCTGCCCGTCACGCGGGGGTGCCGCCACGGCCGTGCCCACGCCGCGGGCCCCAACGGCGGCGCAGGCCGCGATGACCAGCCAGACCGGCAGCCCCCGACCCACGCGCACCCCGCCGACGGCCGTCATGCGGGAAGAATACGGCGTTCGGGCGCCGGGTGTCGGCCGGGAACAAGCAGCCACGAACGTCTCCCTGCAGCGTCTCTCGTCCAGAGGCCTCGCCTCGCGTCGCACACCTCGCCGAGCACCTGCGTGAGCATACCAGAGGCCGCGTCCACGGCGCCGGAGCCGCGGCCGCAGGCAGCGGTCTTTGGGCGGCTTTTTCGGCTTGACCCCGGGCATCCCGGCCGTCACTCTCCCCGCCCTTCGGCGGCCTCCCCGCCGCGGGCCGTCGCGGCAGCGGCGGCCGGTCGAGAGCCGTCGGAGTCCACACGGGAGACCAGCATGATCGTCGCAGCACGCACCGTCCTTCATTCCAGCCTTCGTTTCGGCCGCCATGCCAGCCTCCATGCCAGCCTCATCGCGGAATCCGGCCTCCGCCGCAGGTGGTTCGCCGCATCGGCCGCGTGCTGCGGACTGATGCTGACGGTCGTCCTGCCGGGCTGCTCCAAGGGCGGTGGCGGCGCCGATGCAGGCACGGAGCCCGCCAAGGCGACGGTGACGACGTTCCTCGACGCGATCAAGCGGGGCGACGAGCAGTCGGCCAAGGCCATGCTGACGAAGCTCGCCCGGGCAAAGACCGATGAGATGGGCATCTCCGTGGCGCCGCCGGTGAGCAGCTCCGCCACCTACTCGATCAAAGATTGCGAGCGGATCAAGGACGCGGAAGACCTGGTGCACGTTGCCACCACCTGGACCGACACCGACAGCGACGGGTTCACGTCGACGGAAAACGTCATCTGGGCCGTCCGCCTCGACCCCGAGGGATGGCGGGTGGTCGGGATGGCGACGCTGGTGTTCGAAGACATGCCGCCGCTGCTGCTGAACTTCGAAGACCCCGAGGACATGATCGCCAAGCAGGACATGGTGGCGGCCGAACTGCAGAAGCGTGCCCAGAAGGCCGCCGCAGCCGAGGCCGGCGCACGCACGGCGACAGGCCCGACGGACGGCCAGCGAAAGTAGCCCGCTCCGCGTCCGAAGCCGGGGGCCGTCATGCAGGCACGGCCCGAGAACCCGCGGCTCAGGTCGGTCTCGAAGCCGCTCGTCAGGTTCTTCGCGATGATCAGCCCCGCCGC
>JBILVO010000072.1:0-18540 GCA_044370415.1 Pirellulales bacterium | reverse complement strand
TCGGCACGGCGGCGTCGGTGCCGGCGCTGGCGGCGCTCCTTCCCGACAGGGATCACTCCCACATGGCGCGGTTCGCGCTCCAGCAGATCGCCGCGCCCGAGGCTGCGGCCGCCCTGCGGAAGGCAGCTGGCGACCTGCAGGGGGACCTCAAGATCGGCATGATCTCGTCTCTGGCCGGCCGCGGTGACGCCGCAAGCGTGCCGCTGCTGGCCGCGCTGTTGCGTGGCGAGTCCCGCACTGCCGTGGCCGCCGCCGAGGCGCTCGGGAGGATCCGCACCGACGAGGCCGTGCAGGCGCTCGCGGCCGCCGCGGACGTCGCCGACGCGCACGCGGCCGCGGCGATCGTCGACGCCCGCCTCGCCAACGCGGAGGCGCAGCTGCGGCACGGCAGGCGACGCGAGGCGCTGGCGACCTACCGTGCGCTGGCCGACGCGGCAGCTCACGGCACGACCGCCTCCGCGAAGGCAGCGCGGCTCGCGGCGACCCGCGGCATCCTCGCCTGCCTCGACACGGCGGCCTCGTGAGGCAGACACCGCCGCCGACTGCCGCGGCATCGCGCGGCCCCAGCCACCGATGACCCCGATGCCCCTCCCGGCCACGCCGGCCTCCCCACGACTTCTCTTCGACGTCCCACTGTCCGTCCCGGAGCACCTCCCCATGCGTCGTCGCAACACCGCGATCCTCGTGGCCGTCGCCTGGCTGGCCGCCACCTGCCTGGCCTGCACAGCCGGCCGCTTCGCGGTCGCGGCCGAGCCGCAGACGCAGACGGCAGTTCAGATGGCCATCGACCTGCTCGGCAGCGGCGACGCCGACGTCCGACAGATCGCCCTGGATCGCATCCGTACCGGCGTCCGGGGCGATGCGGCGACGCGGCGGCTGGCCGAACTCGTACCCACGCTCCAGCCGGCGCGGCAGGCCGAACTCGTCACCGCGCTGGCCGAACGGGGCGACCGGGCCGCGGTGCCCGCGATCCTCGCACTGCTCGGCTCGTCGGCGGACGCCACGGTGCGGACGGCAGCCCTCCGCGGCCTGGCCGCACTCGGCGGCACGGCCGAGGTTTCCACGCTCGTCGCGTCGCTGTCGGCGGCCGATCCGGAGCGGTCGGCGGCCCGGCGCGGCCTGGTCGTGATCGACGCCGCCGCCGGGCCGGCGATCCTCGCCGCGGTGAACGGCGCGGAGCCGGGGCTCAAGGCGGCGCTCCTGGAAGTCCTGGCAGAACGACGCGACCGGGCGGCGCTGCCGCTGCTCGAGGCCGCTGCCGTCGATGACAGCCCGGTCGTCAGGGCGGCGGCGATGCGGAGCCTGGCGGGCATGGGCGGGCCGGACCAGGTCGACGCGCTCGTGGCCGGCGTGCTCAAGGCGGCCGCGGGCGCCGAGCGCGACGACGCCGAACGCGCGCTCGTCGCGGTCTGCACGCAGAAGCCCGGCAAGGAACGCTCGGCGGCCGTGTTTCTGGACCGTTTTCAGGCGGCCGACGACGCGAGCCGCGACGTGCTCGTGCCGACGCTCGGCAGGGTCGGCGGCGAGCGGGCGATCACGATCGTCGACGGGCTCGTGGCGAGCCCCGACGCCGCTACGCGCAGGCTCGGCCTCGCGGCGCTCACGCGGTGGCCCGACGCCACCGTCACCGCACGGCTCCTCGACCTGCTGGCGAAGGCCCAGGATCCGGGCGAGCGTGAACAGCTCCTGGCCGCGCTCATCCGCATCGCGCCACTGCCCGACAACAAGCTCAACGACGCGCAGAAGCTGGAGCTGCTGCAGAAGACGATGACGCTCTGCCAGCAGGAGGCCGACCGCCGCCGGGTCCTGGAGCGGGCCAACGCCATCCGCACGGTCGACACGCTGCGGTTCGTGCTGCCCTACATCGACGACCCGGCCCTCGCGGAGCCGGCCTGCCTGAGCGTGGTCGAACTGGCCCATCACCGCGCTCTGCGCGACGCCCACAAGGACGAGTTTGCGAAGGCGCTCGACAAGGTGATCGCCACCACGAAGAACGCCGAACTGGTCGAGCGGGCCCAGCGGTACAAGCAGGGCCAGACCTGGGAGCGAAAGAAGCCGGCGGCGAAGGGCTGACCGTGGCTCCCGCATCGCGGGAAGGCCACTCCCCCGTGCCGTCCGGCGGCTCCTCCATCACGAAGTCGCCCATGATCAGGCCGACCGCATTCCCCGGCATGATCCTGCGGTGTCTGGTCGTCATGCTGCCGCTGGCGGTGGCAGGCAGTTCCTCGGCGGCCGAAACCGCGGCGCGGCGGCCCAACATCCTCTTCATCCTCACCGACGATCAGCCCTACAAGACGCTCGGCTGCCACCCAGAGTCGCCCGAGTGGGTGCGGACGCCGCACATCGATCGGCTGGCGGCCCGCGGCGTGCGGTTCGAGCGGGCCTACTTCGGCTCGTGGTGCATGCCCTCCCGCGCGAGCCTGCTCACCGGCAGGCTGCAGCACGGCGTCGATTCGATGCGGCTCGAGGGTCCTTATCCGGGCGGCGCCTACGACCCTGCGGTGTGCCGGTTCGTGCCGGCCGAATTTCGCCGGCAGGGCTATCACACCGCGCACATCGGCAAGTGGCACACCGGCACCGACTCGGGACTCGGCCGCGACTGGGACCGCCAGGTGGTCTGGAACCGGCCCAAGCTCACCGCCAACGCCGGCGCCTACTACACGGGGCAGATCCTGTCGTTCGACGGCGAGGAGCGGCTCGTCGACGGCTATTCGACCGATGTCTACACCGACCTCGCCGTCGACTACGTGCAGGGGAAGCACCGTGACCAATCGCGGCCCTGGTTCCTCTGGCTCTGCTACGGCGCCGTGCACGGCCCCACCACGCCGGCTCCGCGGCATCGCGGCGTGCTCGGCACGGCGCCTGTGACGATCCCGGCCGACATCTTCGGGCCACGGCCGGGCAAGCCGGCCTACCTCGATGCCACCCAGGCATGGATGCGGCTGCCAGACGGACGGCCCGCGATGCGGAAGCGGGCGAAGGACGCCGTGGGCTTCGATGCCGACACGCCGGGGCTCGGCCACGCGCAATGGGTGCGGCAGGTCAACGAGTGCGCGATGGCGATCGACGACGGCGTGGGACGGCTCCTCACCGCCCTGGAGGAGTCGGGCCAGCTGGCCGACACGCTCGTGGTGTTCTCCAGCGACCAGGGTTACGCTCTCGGCGAACACGGCCTCAGCTCGAAGCTCGCCCCCTACGACACCGCGATCGCCTCGCCGCTGATCCTCTCGCGGCCGGGCAGCCTGCCCGAGGGCGTGGTCCGCCGCGAGCCCGTCAACTCGCCCGACCTGACCGTCACGCTCTGCGGGATCGCGGGCGTCGACATCCCGTGGCAGATGCACGGCCGCGACTTCAGCGGGCTCCTCGCCGCGACGCCGACGACCGCAGTGCGGCCGCCGATGCTGCTGACGAGCACCGCACAGTCGTTCGGCGGCGACACCCGCACGATCCCCACCGATGAAGCGATCTACGCCCATGCGGGCGTCCCCTGGTGGGTGCTCCTGCGCGACGGCCGCCACAAGTACATCCGCACGCTCGTGCCGGGAGAGGTGGAGGAGGTGTACGACCTCGACGCCGATCCCGAAGAGCTGGTCAACCTGGCGATCGACGACCGGCATGCGCCGCTCCTCTCGCGGCTGCGTCAGGCGGCGGTCGAGGAGCTCGCCCGCACCGGCGCGGGCTTCGCCGCCGCACTCCCCGCCGCGGCCACGGAGCGGTCCGCACCGACGTCGCCCGGCCGCTGATGCTCCGGCGGGGCGACCGCGGGGCGGCCCGACGCCGGCTGGAGAAACAGCAGGTAGAACGCCGTAATCGTCCACTGGAAGAGCTGCACGTTCAGCATCCATTCGAGGCCGGCATGGAATGCCAGCCCGACGGCCAGCACCGGGAGTCGCAGCGCCCGCGGCCAGACAAGCAGCGGAAAGCCGAGCTCGAAGGCGAGCGTCGCCCAGGTCAGCACCCGCGACGCGACCGGCGTCAGCAGGATGTCCGGGATCGGGAACCGCTGGAACTCGCCCATCTGCAGGACGATCCCCACGGCGCTGCCGTCCTGCCACGCTGGCCCGCTGCTCTTCCAGATGCCGGTCGCGAGGTACAGGATGCACAGCTGCAGCTGCAGGATCCGCTGCGGCCATGCCGGTACCGGGGCGAGCGGCTCGGACGCGCCGGCCGCGAGAATGCGGCGGCGACGCAGCCAGCGCGGCAGCGACAGAACGGCATCCGTGTGGGCGAAGATCAGGAAGAAGGTGGCGATTCGCAGGAGGGCGTCGCCGGAGTGCAGGATCAGCGGGTTCCGCCAGGAGTAGCTCGTGATCGCCAGCCAGACGCAGGCCGCGGCGCACCGCGGCAGAACGCCCAGGCACATGCCGAGGCCGCCAGCGACGCCGAGGCCGCGGATCAGCAGGATCGCCGCGGTGTCCGCACTGTACGCCCCACTGAATGCCCCACTGAATGCCCCACTCAATGCCCCACTCAATGCATAGACCGTCAGGCTCGGTCCGGGCAGCGGCGGCTGGTGCAGCTCCGGCGGCAGCACGCCGTCGTCGGCCAGCCACATCGGCATGTCGGGCCACAGCAGGAGGATGTTCACGAGGGTCAAGGCCCCGAGCCAGCAGCGGAACCAGCCGAGCGGCCGCGGGTCGACCGGCTCGCGCACCCAGCGGTCGAACGCCGCTGCCGTCCGGAGGAGCATTCTGCCGATCGATCTCATCGCCCGAACTCCGGCGGCACCGTCCAGCGATGAAACACGTGGCTGTTCCACGGCGTGCGCCGCACGTCGGGCCGCGTGTCCGGGCCGAACTGCGGATCTGCGGCCCGCCACCAGCGGACGAGCTCGATCGATGCCGGATCCTGCCCCTCCTGACGCAGGGCCCGCACCATGAACTCCGCGAACGGCTGCCAGAGCCGCCGCTCGTCGTCGAGCCGCAGGTGGTCGTTGAAGAACTTCCTCCACCGCTCCCGCTGGACCCGCTCACCGTAGCCCATCGACTCCATCGCCGTGAGCATGAAGACGTGGCCGTCTCCGGCGCGGTTGACGAACCGCACCTCGACGCGGATGTCCTCGCGGCGGGGATCGGGCGCGAACATCTCCCACGACTGCCACAGGCCGAACGCCCGCATCACCGGCATCGTCACGGGATCGAGGATCTGCTTCGGCGGGAACACACCGACCGGCATCGTCCAGCTGAAGACGGCCAGCGCGTAGCCGGCCACGAGAATGGTCTGCCAGTGGCGCACGAGCAGCATCGCCGGACGACGGGCGGCGGGGATGTCCGTGCGCATGACGGCCGTTACTTCCTGAAGGCGGCACCGTCGAGCCCGTGCCCCTTCATGAGCCGGTAGAGCGTGCCGCGGGGCAGCCGGGCCTCGCGGGCCGCCGCCGATACGTCGCCAGCGTGCCGCGTGAGCAGGTCGTGGAGATACTGCCGCTCGAACCTGGCGACGTGCTCGGCCCGCTGCGCGAAGAACCCCGACGACTCGGCGACCGCGCTCGGCCCCGCGGCGGCGACGAGCTCGTCGGGGAGGTCGTCGACGCCGGCCACGGGGGACTTCGTCATGGCGATCGCGCGACGAACCACGTTCTGCAGCTCGCGGACGTTGCCCGGCCAGCGGTAGCTCCTGAACACCTGGTAGACGTCGGTGGACAGGCCGTCGACCCGCCTGCCCATCTCCTGGGCGGCCCGGTTCGCGAAGCATTCCGCCAGCAGGCCGATGTCGTCGCCGCGGGCCCGCAGCGGCGGCAGGTCGATCCGCACGACGTTGATCCGGTAGAAGAGGTCACGGCGGAACTCGCCACATTCCACCATCTCGTCGACCGGCCGGGAGGTGGCCGCCACCACCCGGACGTCGACGGCGTTCTCCTGCCGCGCGCCCACCCGGCGCACGCGCCGCTCCTGCAGCACCCGCAGCAGCTTCGCCTGCAGCGGCAGTGGCAGCTCCCCCACCTCGTCAAGGAAGAGCGTCCCGCCGTCGGCGAACTCCACGAGGCCCATCCGCCGCGTGTCGGCCCCGGTGAACGCCCCGCGCTCGTGGCCGAACAGCTCGCTCTCGATCAGCGCGTCGGGGATCGCACCGCAATCGACGGGGACGAACGGCCCGGCACTCCGGCGGCTGCGGGCGTGGATCGCCCGCGCCACGAGTTCCTTGCCGGTGCCGGTCTCGCCGGTCACGAGCACGTCCACCGAGCTGCCGGCCACCCGGTCGATCACCGCATAGACCTGCCGCATCGGCGGGCTCTCGCCCAGGAAGTCCTCGAACGAGTAGGGCCGTTCGACGGCCCGGCGCAGCACCTCCTCCGCCGCGCGGTGACGCGACGCCGCGAGCAGCCTCGCCAGCGAATCCTCCAGATCCGCCTCGGCCCGCTCGATGGGAAGATAGTCGCCGGCGCCCGCCTGCAGGCACGCCCGCGCCATCGCCACGCTCGGGATCGGGTCGACCACCACGACCGGAAGCTGCGGATCGGCCGCCCGCAGCGCCGCGAGCAGTTCGTCGGCCGCCATGCCCGCCCGCGTGGTCGCCACGGCCACGTCCCAGGTGTCGCGGGAGAGCGTGGCGACCGCCCTGTCGACCGACTTCTCCACGCGCACCTCGAACGGCTGCAGCCGGGCGGTGAGCGTGGCGTAGGGAAGGCCCGCCGGCCCCTCGGCATCGACGACGAGAATGCGGGGCTGCTGCACGGCGTGGCTCGGGCGGGCGCGGTCGACACCGGGAGGGACGAGATCCGCCGCGCGGCGGCCGCCTGCCCCTGCCCGCGCGATCGCTCGTGAGTATGCAGCCGTCAGGGGAGGGCGGCAACTCGCCCCGCGGCTTCCGGGGCACGGGGCCTCTGGTACATTGCCGGCAGGTCCGCCACGCTCTGCGTCCCGGAGATCGCCACGCGATGCCCCTCGACCCCTACTCGCCGTGCCCCGGGGGCACCGGCAAGAAGATCAAGTTCTGCTGCTCCGAAATGGTGGGTGATCTGGAGCAGATCGACCAGCTGACGGCCGGCGAGCAATACGCCGCGGCGCTGGCCGAGGTGGACCGGCTGCTGCAGCGCACGCCCGGCCGGGCCTGCCTGCTGGCGCACCGCACGCGGCTGCAGCTGGCCACGCGGAAGTTTCCCGAGGCGGTCGCCGGGGCCGCCGAGTTCCTCGCCGCCTTCCCCGACAACCCCGTGGCGCTCGGCCAGGCGGCGATGACCGAGGGCCTCGCCGGCAAGGTCCAGGAGGCGGCAGCCCTTTTCGACAAGGCCCGCGAGGCCGCGGGGAAGGAACCGCCCGCCGACCTGGTGCGGACCGCGCAGACGCTCGTGCAGGTCGGCGCCCAGACCGGCCATCCCGGCTTCGCGCAGGGGCTCGTCGAGTGGCTCGCGGACGCGGGCCAGGGCACCGATGAGGAACAGCAGACGCTCGCCGCGATCATCGGCTCCGCCGGCGTGCCGCCCGCGCTGCGGGCCAAGATGCCCTTCGAACCGCCGCCGGCCGAGTCGCCCTACCGCTTCGAGTTCGAGGCGGCGCTCAAGCACGCCGGGGAGTGGCATCTTTCCAAAGCGCTCGGCCTGCTCCGCAGCCTCAAAGGCGTGGCCGGGGAGAGCCCAGAACTGTTCACCGACATCGCGATCCTCTGCGAGCTGCTCGCCCGGCCCTTCGAGGCCTCCGAGGCCTGGCTCACCGTCGCGCGGCTCCAGGCGGCCACCGCGGCCGACGACGCGGTCGAGGCGACCGGCCGGGCCATCGCCCTCGAGACGGAGGCCGACCCGCAGCGATCGCCGCTGGTGGTCATGACCACGCTCACGGCGATCCTCGCGTCGACCGGCGGTGACGCGGGCGGCGGCCTCGACCTGCTCGAGGACGCGATCCGCCACGACGGCCACTGCGAGCCCGCGCCGTTCGACCGTTCGGCCTGGGTGTCGCGGGGCGCCGCGCCGCCGCACTCCGTGTGGCGGATCTACGCCGATCCGGACGCCGCGGGACAGCAGCGGCTCCTCGCCTCCCTGCTCGTCTTCGGCAGGCAGACGGACCGCGAGCCGGAGGCGGTGCTCCAGGGCTTCGAGCCCGACGTGGCCGAGGCGAAGCCTCTCGTAGAGCGGTTCGTCGGCGGCAGCTTCGCCGCTGCGGCGGACGTCGACCGCGGCCGGCTGCCGGCGACCACGCCCACCAACTGGCTGCTGAACACGCAGTACCGGGTCAACCCCGCGGACCTGCCGAAGGCGCCGCCGACTGCGGACGAACCCTCCCCCCTCGACATGCTCCTGGTGCGGCAACGATCCGCGTCACGGGCCCGCTTCCTCGACGCCTGGCCCGACACGGCGCTGCCCGAACTGCTCGGGAAGACGCCGCGGGAGGCGGTCGCGGCCGGCAAGGACGCGGCCCGCCGCGTGGCGGCACTGGTCTCCGAGGGCGAGGCCACGGGCCGTCCGGCGGACGTATCCGCCACCTGGACCGAGGTCCGCGGCCGGCTGGGCCTCGCCGTGCCGACGCCGATCTCGTCGGCGCAGCCGCTCGAGGAGGTGGAGCCGCTGCGGTGGCATCGCGTGAGCCTCGAGGGCCTCGACCTCGATCAGTTGCGGATGCTCTTCCTCACGTCGCTCGACGCCGGTTTCGAGCTGTCCGCGACGCGTGCCGCCGAGGCGCTGGTGGCGCGGCCGGACGCCACGCCCGAGGATCGCTGGGAGGCCTACGGGCTCCTCGAGGACCGTGCAGAGACGAGCCTCGCGAAGCTCGAAATCATCGGCAAGCTCCGCGACATCGCCAGGACGCTCAAGGCCAACGACGGCATGCTCGACGTCGCCGAACTGCGGATCCGGCTCTCGCGGGCCGACGAAGCGAGCATCATGCGGCTGCTCAATCACCTGCAGCGGGAGCACGGCCGGGACCAGAAGGTCCTCGGGGCACTCGCCGGCGTGCTGTCGGAGGCGGGCGTCGACCTGGCCGCGCTCGCGGCGCAGTCTGGTGCGGCACCGGGCCCGCTGCCCGGCCGCCCCGCCGCGGCGGGCCTCGGCGGGCAGGCGGCTCCGGAGGCCGGTCGCATCTGGACGCCCGGTGGCGAGCAGGCCGGCCCTCAAGGCGAGAAGAAGACCATTTGGACGCCGGGCTGAGCGGCCCGATGGCGATGGAACCGGCACCACGATCGCAGACCGGCGACGAGCGGCTGATGCGGCGGGCCCTCGAGCTGGCCGCGAAGGGGTGGGGTGCGGTGGAGCCGAACCCGCCCGTGGGGGCCGTCGTCGCGGCGGGACCTGCCGGCGACGAGCGGATCGTCGGCGAAGGCTGGCACGCCCGCTTCGGCGGCCCGCATGCGGAAGTGGTGGCGCTCGCCGCCGCCGGCGCCGCCGCCCGCGGCGGGACGCTCGTCGTCACGCTCGAGCCCTGCTGCCATCACGGCAAGACGCCCCCCTGCACCGATGCGATCATCGCGGCCGGCATCACCCGGGTGGTGGTGGGTGCCGGCGATCCGTTTCCGGCAGTCAGTGGCGCCGGCATCGACGCGTTGCGCCGCGCCGGCATCGCCGTGGAGGTCGGCGTCTGCGCGGCCGAGGCGCGACGGATGATCGCGCCGTTTCGACGGCTGATCGAGGACCGCCGCCCATGGGTGGTCGCCAAGTGGGCCATGAGCCTTGACGGACGCGTGGCCACCACCACCCGCGAGAGCCGCTGGATCTCGTCGGAAGACTCCCGCGTGCTCGTGCACGATCTGCGGGGCCGGGTCGACGCCATCCTCGTCGGCATCGGCACGGCCCTGGCCGACGACCCGTTGCTCACCGCCCGGCCGGCGGGGCCGCGCCGGGCGGTCCGCATCGTGCTCGACCGCACCGCACGCCTGCCGCTGGAGAGCCGCCTGGTCCGCTCGGCCCGCGAGGTGCCGGTGCTCGTCGCCACGGGGCCCGACGCTCCCGCCGACCGCGTCGCCGCGCTGGAGGCGGCGGGCTGCGAGGCGTGGCGGGGCCGGTCGGCCCACGCCGGCGAGCGGCTCCTCGAGCTGCTCCACGAACTCGGCCGACGCAGCCTCACCACGCTCCTGGCTGAGGGCGGGCCCACCGTGCTCGGGTGCCTGGCGGACGCGCGTCTCATCGACGAGATCTGGGCCTTCATCGCCCCGACGATCATCGGCGGCGTTGCGGCGCCCGCCGCGGTGGCAGGAGCCGGCGTGGCGGGGATCGTGTCGGCCACCGGTCTCGACGTCGAATCGGTCGACCGGCCCGGCGGCGACGTCCTCGTGCGCGGCGTCGTCCGGCGCGGCTGATCCGCCCCCGCGCGCCATTCCCGTGCGCCGTTACTTGGCGGGCAGGTCGCGGATAACGTTCCGCCAGTGCGTCACCGTCGCATCCGCCTGGGACGACGTCTCGGCCGCGGCGACCCGCAGCGACTTGAGCACCTCGAAGACCACCCTCCCCTGCGAGAGCGCGTCGGTGACCAGGGGGTCCTCGTCGTCCGGTCCGAGTTCCGTGTCGGCATCGACGCCTCCCTGCCGCTGTTGGACGCTGCCGAACCGCGCGAGGTAGACGATCCATGGCTGGAGCGCATCGACCAACCCGGCCACGTCGAGCGCCGCGGCCCCGACCAGCGGCTCCTCGAACTTCGAGAGCTGCGAGGCCGTCTCCAGCCGGGTCTCCACGAGCAGGCGGCCTGCCTGCTTGGGGACCAGCGTCAGAACAGCCGCGTCGTCACCCACGGCGAGCGAGGGCTGGATCTTCTCGTCGAACCCCGTCCCCGACACGCCGAACGACCAGAGCGTGCCCCCCTCGACCTTGGTCTTCGCGGGCTCGGGAACGCGGTAGTGGGCGGGCACGGCGTCGGGGTTCAGCTCCCTGACGGCGTCGACGAGCTCATCGCCGAGCTGGAACAGGTCGCTCATCCCCTCGCGAAAGAGCTTCGGGTCATCGAGCCCCAGCACGATGGCCGGCTCCACGAGCGGGAGCGGCTCGGCGGACGACGGCAGGCCCTTGTGCAGCCGCTTCGTCGCGCTCTTGGAGTCCAGCACGAAGCCGATCTGTCCGTCCGCCAGCGCCGGCAGGATCTTCGCGCGGACGACGTCGATCGCCTTCTTGGCGACCGGGAGCAGGTGCTCGTCGATCTCCTCGAACTTCTCGCGGTCGTCCTCGTCCGCCTTCGGCAACAGGTACTTCATGAAGAAGGAGCGGGCCATCCCGCCCCACGACACGAAGTCGTCGAACTGGGCCGGATCGTTCTTGGCGCGAAACATCAGGGCCGCCAGCGGCGCGCCGCCGGCGTGCTCGAGCAGGTCGAGTCGCTTGGAGCCGTCGTAGGGCAGGTTCTTACACCAGTCCCAGACGTAGCCCTCGTAGCCCTGGTCCGAGAGGAAGGAATAGGCCATCCACGGCCCCGGCACCGGCAGCCGCTTCCTGTAGCCCTGGATGACCTTGGCGAGGCTCGCGCGGGCCTCCTCGGCCGCCCCGTCGGGAAGGTCGGCGAGGTCGGCGATCTCGTCGCTCAGCTCGGCGAGCTCTTCGATGTCGGCCGCCGACGGCGCCACCAACCGCGCCATCTCGTCGCTGAGGTACGACACGGCGGTGATCCGCTTGTCCTTGTGGGCGAGCAGAGGCTCGAACGGCTTCGTCGCCAGCAGCCCGCGGCGATCGCCCCCCTTCACGGCGAGCTTCTCCAGGTGGTCGATCGAGTCGCCGATGGAGAGGATCACGCGGTCGTCGATGATGCCCAGCGCGATCACGAGCTCGAGCGAGCCGACCTTCTCCAACACCTTCTCGAGATCCTGCTCGTAATCCTCGAGACCGACCTGTGCCTGCCGCAGCAGGTCGGGATCGACCCTCACCGTGAACGTCACCACCTCTCCGCCGGCGACCTTCCGCCGCTGGAGCGACTCGGCGAGGGCCGGATTTGCCTGCGTGAGGAGCTTCACGAGCACCTCGAGACGCTTGAGCTGCGACCGGCCGGCGTCGAGCTTCGTCGTCTTGAAGCCCCAGACGATGTCGGGCACCACGATCAGGTCGAGGTTCTCGTTGAGCGCCTTCACGATCAGCCGCGTCGCGATCTCGTCGGCGTCGATCTGCTCGTCGGCCTCCGCGGCCTGGAGCTTCACGGCGCGGACGGGAATCCGCCCGCCGCGGGCCGCCCCCTTGTTTTTCTCATCCTCGTCCTCGTCATCGTCGTCGTCCTCCTCCATGTCGATGCCGTCGAGCACGTCGATGTCGAAGCCACCGACCGTGCCGGCGCCGCTCGCCAGCCGGAGCATCCCGGCGGCGTTCTGCGCCTGGTTGATCTTCTTCACGAGCTTCATGAAGGCCAGGCACGACGGGTCGCCGTAGACGAATGTGTCGGTCGACACCATGTCGTCGAGCACTTCGAGCGCCTGGACGTTCTCGGGGAGCTCCATGAAAGTGGCGATCATCGAGAGCGGGCTGCCCGGCTGCAGCTTCTGATCCTCGAGCGAGTCGATCGCCCGCGACACCGCGGGCAGCTTACGGAGCGCGGCGAAGGCGTTGCTGGTCTCGAACCGCTGCCACTGCTCCCGCAGCCGCAGGGTCGACGAGACGAAGACGGCGTCGTGGGGGATCATCGCGATGCCGCTCGACTCGATCGTGTCGGCGGCACGCGCGAACACCGCGGGCGTGGCGGCGATCGCGATGGCGACGAACGTCGCGAGCAGGTGGTGCGGGCGGTGCGGTGCGGGCATCGGCGGCGTCCTCGTGGTCTGCGGGAATCTCGTCTGCTGGAAACGTGTCTGCGGGAAACGTGTCGTCGCCGGGCACGGCCCTGCCGGCCCGTTCCGGCGGCGGCGCCGGGCCTGGCACGGAGCCCTATGCGCGGCATCTCGGTAGGATATGCGAAACCGCGGCGCGGAGAGAACCCGGAAATGGCCGGGTGCCACCGGCGCCCGCCGCCTGGAGCCGCCGGCATGCTCATCGGATCCACACGGGTCGTCGACACGTTCGCCGAGGCGTTCCGCGTGCGGTTCGCCCGGCTGCTGGTCACCGCGCACGACGGCCACTGGCTTGACGCCGCGACCCGCGCGGCCTGCGGCTACGGCACGAGCGTCATCGGGTGCGACGCGGAAATCGGCATCGAACGGTGTCTGACGCCCGCGGAGACGCCCGACGGCCGCCCTGGCGTGGCGATCCTAGCCTGCGGTTTCACCGAGGATGGGGTCGGCAAGGCCGTCGCCAACCGCACGGCGCAGTGCCTGCTGACATGCCCGACAGCCAGCGTCTTCGACGGCCTGCCCGAGGCGGGGCACCGCAGCCCCCTCGGGAGCCACGTACGTTTTTTTGGCGACGGCTTCGAGAAGACGAAGGTGTTGGACGGCCGCCGCTACTGGCGCGTGCCGGTGATGGACGGTGAATTCCTCGTGGAGGAGTCGATCGGCATCGACAAGGGGGTCGGGGGCGGCAACTTCATCCTCCAGGGACGTTCGCTCGAAGCCACGCTCGAGGCAGCCAAGTTGGCCGTGGCCGCGATCGCGAAGCTGCCCGGGACGATCACGCCCTTCCCCGGGGGCGTCGTGCGGTCGGGCAGCAAGGTCGGGTCGCGGTACGAGTCGCTGCGGGCGTCGACGAACGAGGCTTTCTGCCCGTCGCTCGCCGGCCGTGTCGACACGCACTTGGTCAACACTCACTTGGTCGAGGGCGCCGCCTGCTGCCTTGAAATCGTCATCGACGGGGTCGACGAACCCGCGGTGGCCCGGGCGATGGCGGCTGGCATCCGGGCCGCCGTCGGGCCGGACATCGTCGCGATCTCGGCGGGCAACTACGGCGGCAAGCTGGGCAAGTTCCATTTCCATCTTCACCAGCTTCTGGAAACCGCCTGAACCATCGCGGACCCGCAAGTGGGCTTTCTCGTGGTCCGCGGCATCTGGTACTTCCCCCCCACACACCCCCGGGGAAACCACCGATGGCCGAGTCTGAACGCCCCTCGCGGCAGGACCTCGTCGTCCCGCCACGGCAGTCCCGCTTCCCGATCGTCCTCGGCGCGCTGGTCTGTGCCGGAACCGGATTCGGCCTGGTGATGGCGCTTGGCATCGGCCGTTCTCCGGCGGGGAGTGCTGCGGCCGTCGTCCCGGCGGAAGCGACCGCGGCGCCGGGATCTCCCGCCGAGTTCCAGGCCAGCGTGCAGCCGGGATTCGAGGCCGCAGAGCCCGGACGATTCCCGGCGGCCGAGGCAGGCGACGCGCAGCGATCCGTCGGTGAGCCTGGCTGGCGACCGCAGCCGACGGCTGCGCCACGGCCTGCCGCAGAGGACCGCTATCCGGCACGTCCCGCTGCTCTCGAAACCCCTGCAGACGCCCAGCCCATCGAGCCGGCCGACCGCACGATGTCGCGATTCTCGGCACCGGGACGGTTCCCGGGCACCGGCGACGAGCGGGTGCGGCTCGCATCCGCGGCCGACGAGGCGACGGCCGAGCCGCTGCCGCCGGAGCCGGGTACGGAACCAGCAGGCGGCATGCCGATGCCACTCGCCGGTGACCCAGCCGATCTCGCGGACACCGCGCCGGCTCTTCCTGCGGCCGTCGTCCCGGAGACGACCGTGGAGCAGGCCCCCGCCGCTCTCCAGGACGACCCGGCCAGCGGATCCGCAGGCGAACCATCCAGCGCCGGACCGTTCACCGCAGCCGCTCTTCAGCCCGCGACTCCCGCGGCATCGCAGCCTCCCGAACCGACCGGCCGCGAGCCGGCGCCGGAGAGCGAGCCCGCGGCGCCGCGGATGGCGGCCAGCCCTGCCACGGCCTCACCGACAGCCCCGCTGCCCGCGGCCGACCCGATCCCGCAGACGTCTGCGGCGGCGGTGGCGGCCCCCACTGCCTTTGGCGCAGCCTCACGAGTCGCGGAGCCTCCCGCACCGCTGCCGCCCGCGGCGCCGCAGTCGGCGTCCGTGTCGGCCTTCGCGCCGCAACGCAACGCGCCCGCCCCTCCACAGCCGCCCTTCGGTGGCCCGTCAGGTGGCGAGCAGCCGGCCCGCTTCGCCGCAGCCACGGCCCCGCCGCCGGCCCCAAATCCATTCGTCTCGGGCGTACCGATGGGCCCACCCCCTGCCGCCGCCGATCGCGGTCCCATGGGCGGCCCGCTTCCACAGGCCGCTGCGTCCGGCATCCCACCGGGCGGTGCGCCGACAGGGCCGGCCGCGGGAGCGGGGTCGGGCCAGGGCCGCCCTGGTCCGATGCAACTCGAGGGCGTGCAGACACCGCAACTGGCCGTGGAGAAGCGCGGGCCGCGCGAGATCCAGGTCGGCAAGGCGGCCCGCTACGAGATCGTCGTCCGCAACGTCGGCAACGCCGCCGCGCAGGACGTCACGCTTCGCGATGCCGTGCCCTACGGCACGACGCTGATCGCCACCACGCCGCCGGCGACTCCTGTCGGCCCGAGCGGCTCACCGTCGGAGCTCGTCTGGCCGCTCGGCCCGCTCATGCCCGGCGGCGAGGCCCGCGTGTCGATCGAGGTGATGCCGCAGGTCGAGGGGGATCTCGGTAGCGTGGCCAGCGTGACCTTCCGCACCGAAGCATCGGCGCGGTCGCGGGCCACGAAGCCCGACCTGCGTCTGGACGCCACCGAGACGAAGCCCGTGCGGATCGGCGGCGACATGCAGGTGTCGCTCAAGATCAGCAATCCCGGCTCCGGCGTCGCCACCGGCGTCGTGCTGGAGGGGCTGCTTCCCGACGGCGTGAGCCACCGGGCCGGACGCGAGCTCGAGTTCGACGTCGGCCAGCTCCAGCCCGGGGAATCGAGGACGATCGACCTGACGATGACGTCGACCGGGCCCGGCGTCCACGAGGCGCGGTTCACGGCGCGGGCCGACGGACGCATCGAGGTGGAGCAGCCTGTACGCCTCGAGATCACGGCGCCCACGCTCGAACTGACGGCGGAGATGCCCTCCCGCCGCTACCTGCAGCGACCGGCCACCTGCGTCCTGTCGATGGCCAACGCCGGCACGGCGCCCGCACGCTCAATCGAGCTGGCGGCCCAGCTGCCTCCCGGCATGAAGTTCGTGCGGGCCAACCACGCCGGCTGGTACGAGGAGCGGTCGCATCGCGTGCTCTGGAACCTCGAGGAGCTGCCGCCGGGCGAGGTGGGCAGCGTCGAGGTCGTGCTGATGCCGGTCGACCTCGGCCCGCAGAAGATCGTGGCCGCGGCGCGGAGCACCGACGGGCTCTCCGACCAGACGGCCCACACCGTCGAGGTCGAGGGCCTCGCCGCCCTCTTCTTCGAGGTCACCGACAGCGAGGATCCGATCGAGGTCGGGGGCGCGACCGAGTACATCGTCCGCGTCGGCAACCAGGGGACGAAGGCGGCCAGCGGCGTCCGTCTCGCGGCCACGCTCCTGGGCGACCTCGAGCCGGTCGACGCGAAGGGCCCGGCGGCCCACCGGATCGAGAACCTCTCGTTCGTGTTCGAGCCGCTGGCGAAGCTGTCGCCGTCGGAGGAGGCGATGTATCGCATCCGTGTCCGCGGCCGCCGCGCCGGCGACCAGCGGGTGCAGGTGCAGCTCTCCAGCGACGACCATCCCGCGCCGATCACCAAGGAGGAGATCACGCGGGTCTATGCGGACCGGTAGGACCGGGGCGGACCGGTAGGACCGGGGCGGACCGGTAGGACCGGGGCGGACCGGTAGGACCGGGGCGGACCGGTAGGACCGGGGCGGACCAGTAGGACCGGGGCGGACCCGTAGCGGCTGGCCGCGGCAACGGCCGCACGATCGCGGCCAAGGGGCCGCTACGCCCGCAGGACGGCACGGCACGCGCGGCCGCAGGAGGCCACCACCTCGTCGACCGTGCGGTTGGCATCCTCTCCGGAGAGCGTGCCCTTGTCGCTCCGCAGCCGCAGCGACACGACGAAGCTTTTCTTCCCTGCGCCGAGCCGTTCGGCATCGGCCCAGACCTGCACGAGCCTGCAGTCGTCGAGCAGTTCGCCGGCGGCGGTGCGGATCGCGGCGGCGACGTCGCCCCAGGGCACGGCCCCATCCACGATGAGGTTGATGTCCCGCTCGATCGCCGGGAAATCGCCCGGGCGGCGCCGCGTGCGCTCGACGTCCGCGGCGAACGCGAGCCGGTCGAGCCTGATCTCAGCGGCGACCACCGGACCTTTCAGCCCAAACCTCGACAGCGCCGCGGCCGCGATCTCCCCCACCACGGCCACCCGCGCCGGCGACTGACCCTGCCGACACAGCACGACCTCGGCCGACCGGCCGGCCGTGAAAAGGTCGAGGTCCGCCGGCCGGAACGAGACGGCGGCATGGCCGGCATCCCCCGCGAGCCCGAGCTGCTCGAGCACCCCCTCGACCAGCCCCTTCGCCGCGAAGAAGCCCCCCTCCATCGCGAACGCCAGCAGCAGCGGCTCGTCGACCGGCGTCGGTGTGTCCGCCGCCGCGGGCCGGGCGAGGTAGCCGCGGGCCAGTTCGAAGAGATCGGGGCGGTCCGCGCCGACGGCGACGTTGCCGGCACGGGCCTCGAGCAGGCTTGGCACGAGCGTCCGCCGCAGCCGGTCGGCGCCCCGGACGAGCGGCGGCGTGCAGACCAGCGGCGCGGCGTCGCCCCACGGGCTCGCCGTCGCCTCGAACGATTCGCCGACGACGCTCCGTGTCATCGCCTCGCAGAACCCGGCGGCCACCAGGACCTCGGCCGCGCGGCGGGCAGTCCGCTCGCGGGCCGTCTCCGCGGTGGTCCGTGCGGCGATCGGCTCGTTCTCGGGAACGGAGTCGTAGCCCTCGATCCTGCCGACCTCCTCCACGAGGTCGATCTCGCGCGAGCAGTCCCGCCGCCACGTCGGCGCCCGCCAGCGGGAGCGCTCCGCGTCGACCGCCTCGGCGACGAACCCCAGCCCGGCGAGGATCGCCCGCTGCCGCTCGAACGGCGGTGCGACACCCAGCACGTCGGCGACGCGGTCGGTCCGCAGTTCGATGGTCGCCGGGCTCGAAGCCAGCCGGCCCGCCTCCACCACGCCCCGGTCGGCCCGCCCGCCAGCGATCTCCATGATCATGGCGACGGCGCGGCGGCTGGCCCAGTCGACGGCCGCCGGGTCGGGCCCCCGTTCGAAGCGGTAGGACGACGGGCTCGAGAGCACGAGCCCGCGGGCGGCAGCCCGCACCGGCAGCGGCGCGAACTGCGCCGACTCGAGCAGGACGTCGGTCGTGGCCTCCGTGATCTCGGTGCCCGCGCCCCCCATCACGCCGGCGAGTGCCACCGGGCCCTCGGCATCGGCGATCACGCACATCGCGTCGGTCAGGGTGTATGTCTTGTGATTGATGGCGATGAAGGCCTCGCCGGTGCGGCCACGCCGGACGATGATCCGCCCGCCGCGGAGCCGCGCCAGGTCGAAGGCGTGCAGCGGCTGGCCGCACTCGAGCATGACGTAGTTCGTGACGTCGACGACGTTGTTGACGCTGGCCACACCCACCGTGGCGAGCCGCTCGACGAGCCATCGGGGGCTCGGCCCCACCCGCACGCCGCGAATCACACGGGCGGTGTAGTGAGGGCAGATGTCGCCCGCCTCGATCGCGACGGAGATCCGCGCCGCCGTGGCCGCATCCCCTTCGAGCGGCCGTGGATCGGGGATGTGCAGGGGCCGCGAGAAGAGCACCGCCGCCTCGCGGGCCACGC
>JBILVO010000071.1:0-18820 GCA_044370415.1 Pirellulales bacterium | reverse complement strand
CGGCGTCCGCGGGTAGAAGCGGGATCTCGCCCATGGGTGTGTCGACCGGTCGAGAGACGACCTCCTCCGACCGCTCCACCCAGCCGGGCCGGTCGACGAGCATCCGGCCGCGGTCGACGGCGAACGTCGCGCCGGTAACGGGCTGGCCCGCGAGATGGCCGAGCGACTTCAGCGGCACCGTGAGCCGCGCCCACTCGCCGGGCGTCGGCAGCGGGCCCGCCTCGATGCGGGACGTGTTCGCCGGCGGCTTCGACGGCGCCGCGTCGCCCCAGAGCAGCTCGGTGCGGCCCTGCCCATGCTCGAGCACGACCGTGAGCCGCGCCGGCGGATCGCCGGGATCGCCCCGGCCCATGAGCGAGAAGCCCCGCGTGTCCGGCCGCTCGCGGGGCAGCACGAGCGGCTCGAGCCGTGTCCGCAGCGCGGCGGGGCGATCGCCCGCGACGACGTAGCTGCGGAGGCCACCGGCCGCCTGCGCCGTCGTCCACCGCCACGGCGCGTCCGTGACCGCGTCCCGGGGCAGGTCGTCCTCGAACCAGACGCGGTCATCGTGCCGCTCCACGACCTCGCGGGACAGCGACCGCTCGAAGAGTCCCAGGCTGCCTGATGCCGCATCGCCGGAGGTGGTGATCACGAACTCCACCGTGGAGCCCTCGGGCGGCTCGATCCGCGTCGCGTCGGCCACCGCGTCGAGGGGCTGATCGATCCGCATGTAGTCGGGCAGCCGTACCCGGCAGGAGAGCGACCGGATCTCTGGCCGCTCGAGGATGCCGATCGCATGGGTGCGGGTCCACGCACTGCCGGACTCGAGCCGGTAGCGGACAGGGTGGCCGAGCCCCTCGAGCCGCGCCACGAACGTGCCGTCGTCGTCCGGTCGCATGGGCTGGCGGCTGGCGCGGCCGTCCGCATCGAAGAGCACGAGGGTCACGTCGGCGGCGGCGCCGCGGACGACGCTGCCACGGATTTCGAGCGGATCCCCCTCGAGCACGTCGAGGTCGCCCGGCGACCGCAGCTGCAGCCAGGTCGCCGGTGGGATGTCGGCCGTGGGGGCGAGCAGCCGCGCGAGCGTGACCTGAAACCGTTCGCCGAGGCCGACGTACAGCCCCGCCAGGGCGACCACGGCCGCCACCGCGATCGCGAGGTTGCGCACAAGCGTCCGCCACGGCAGCACCCGGGTGGCGTGGAAGCCACGGACGCGTTCCTGAGTCTGGTCGAGGAGCCGCTCCACCATGTCGGGCCGCAGCGGCCGGCCGTCGGGGCCGAGCACGGCGGCGTGCGGCCTGGACCGGCGGGCGAGATCGACGACGGTGAGCAGCTGGTTGTGGACGTCGCCGATGGCCCGCTCGATCCGCAGCGCCACCGCGTCGACCAGCGGCCAGCGCGCGGCGGGGGCCACGAGGAACAGGCCGACGGCCGTCGCCACGGCCACCCACCAGCCGCCCCACACGGCCTGCCGTCCCGGCACCGACAGCGGCGCCGCGAGGTCGAGGATCACGCCCCCCGCCACCCAGGCCAGCGCGATCGCCGTCGCCAGCAGCAGCCCCGCCGCCAGCACGGTGGCGACGAGCGAGCCGCGGGTCCACCGCACGAGCGCCGCCAGCCTCGTCACCCGTGAATCGCACTCGCCTGTCGCCACGCGCCGTCTCCCCTGTCTTCTGTGAGTCCGTCAGTGTTCGGCAGATCCGGCAGCCTTCGGCAGATCGTCAGTCGTCAGGAGCTCATCAGTCTTCAGCACGTCCTTCAGCCCACCCTGCAGCACGTCGCCATTCAGGCGGTTGCCGGCCCGCCGGCGCTGCCCACCGCCCGCCCGAGCCAGTCGTGCGCCCGCTCCCACCATGTCCGGGGCGTTGCGTCGCTGCCCGCCGGAGCCGGCGGCCGCAGCGTGCTCAGCAGGAATTCCACGGCGAAGAGCCCGAAGAGCCCCACGATCAGCCAGGAGGTCAGCTCGCGGCGGCCGGTGAGCCGCGCGTGGAGCGTCGGGTCTTCGGCGGTGCCGGCCAGCACCATGACGGCATGCGGCGCCAGGGCCGCCTCGATCTCGCCGGCGGCCACGTGCTCGAGCGCCGCGGTCTCGATGTCCGGGTTCACGGCCATGCCCAGCCGCAGCGGCGTGTCGGCCGAGCCGGCGGCGGGCTCGACGTCGAACTCGTAGTAGCCGACGGCGCCGGTGTCGTCGTAGGCGCCGGTCACGCCCTCGTCGCCCGCGACGAGGGTGATCGCCCTGCGGACGCCCTCGGGGCCGATCGCCTGGACCACCGCCCGCCGCCAGGAGTCGTGCAGCCTGATCGGCGCGGGATCGAAGGGATGCACGCTCTCCGCGGCCACGGCAGAGGCGGCGGGCCGCAGGTGCTGCACCAGCCGCAGCATGAGCGGCACGAAGGCCGGATGCACGGGAAGGTTCGACCAGTCCGGCGTCACCGGCAGGCCGGAGACGACGACGCATCCGCGGCCGCAGCGGCATTCCGCCACCACGGCAGTGCCGTCGTCGAGCCGGGCCAGCACGACAGCGGGCGTGCGGCGGCGCGGCTGCCCACGATCGGTGTCGGCAGGGGCGATCTCCAGCGGCTCGTGGCGGAAGATGCGGAGCGTGTCGAGGACGGACGTCGCATCGTCGGCCGCCCGGCGGTCGTCGGCGGGACGGAACGGCGCGAAGACCGGGTGTGAGAAGTCGATCGCCGCGAGGGTGCGGGCCGACGACTCGTCGTCGACGTCACCGACCGGCGGCCGCAGCTGCACCGGGATGGCGTCGACGCCCGGCGCCGCGCCGCGGAGGAATTCCCGGAGGTCCGCGTCACCGTGCCTCTGCGAGCCGGCCAGCACGACGAGCCCCGCCCCCGCCTCGACCCGCTCACGCAGCCACTTCATCCGGCCGCCGTCGAGCCGCTGTTCTACGAGGAAGATCACGTCGGCGTCGCGGATGGTGCGCTCATCGAGTGCGTCGGCTCGCTTGACCGTCACGTCGAGGCTGCCGGCGATGTCCGCCCCGTCGGCCGTGGCGGTGCGGGGGCTCTCGAGGGCCGCCTTGAGGAAGAGCGCGGGGTCGAACAGCGGCTCGAGGCCCGGAGGGGCGATCACGAGCACGTCCACCCGGGGCTCGACGTTGAGCACGAAGAGCAGGTCGTCGTCCTCGGGATAGGCGTCTCCGGGGATTTCGACCCGGCCGCGGAGCACGCCCGGCCGTGGGGGCACCACGGCCAGCGTCCGCACCGCTGGCCGGCCGGGGGGCACGTCGATCGGCACCTGCGCCACGATCTCACCGTCGAGCTGCACGGTCACCCGCGTGGCGACCGGCGCTTCCACGCCCGAGGAAGCCAGCCGCACCGTGAGTTCCACGGGCAGCCCCACGACGGGCCGCTGCGACCGCGGTGGCTCGCCGAGGATCGCCACGTTCCGCACCGCGGCGCCGTCCGCCGCCGCGACGTCGGCCACCACCACGTTCACGTCGTCCGGCAGCCGGAGCGTCGCGAACCGTTCGCGGAGCCGCCGCCAGGCCCGCCGCTCGCAGTCGGAGACGATCCACACCGTGCGCGGTCCGCGTGGAGGGCCCGACAGCACCGTGGCGATGCCCGCGGCGAGGTCGGCGGTGCCGGGGTCGGGCTGGATCGCGTCGAGCTCCGCGGTGAAGCGGCGGCCGTCGCCGAGTGCCGTACGGTGGAGCAGCTTCGGCTCGATGCCCGCCCGCACGAGCGTGACGAAATCACCGGGCCGCAGCCGGGACGCTGCCGCCCGCACCGCCTCGCGGCTGCGGTGTAGGGCGGATGTGCCCTCGGAGACGAGGCCCGTCGTCATGCCGGCGTCCACGACGAAGGCCACGTCGCGGCTGCGGCCCGCGCCGAACCGCTCAACCACCGGCCGCGACAGCGCCCACACGGCCAGCATCACGATCGCCGTCCGCAGGGCCAGCAGCAGCCATTCGACGAACCGGATGCGGCGGCGCTGCCGCACGTAGCCCTCCATGAGAAACCGGTAGGTGGGCAGTTCCACGTCGCGCAGGTTGTGGAGGTTCAGCAGGTGCAGGAGCACCGGCAGCGCGGCGAGCGGCAGGAACCAGAGGAGGAGGGGATTGAGCATGGTCGGGGGCGACGGCGGTCGTGCCGCCGGGAGGCACGGGATCCGGTCAGCCGGTCATGCGGCTGCGGCGGCCGAGGTAGCGCGAGAGCATCTCGGCATGAGGCTGGTCGGTGGACGTGAGCTCGTACGCCACCGATCGCTCCAGGCACGCGGCGCGGACAGCGTCGAGGAACGCGCCGAACCGCTCGAGGTAGGCGGCGCGAATCTGCCGGGGGTTGGCGACGAGCCGGCCCTCTCCCTCGATGTCGCGGAAGCGGGTCGCCTTGTCCCAGGGAAACGTCCGCTCGGCGGGGTCGACGAGGTGGAAGACGATCAGATCGTGCCGCATCGACTTCATGAGCGCCAGCCCCGTGGCGATGCTCGCCGGGTCGTCGAGCAGGTCGCTGATCAGGATGACGATGCCGCGCTTGGGGATCCGGCCCGCCAGCTGCCGCAGCGATTCGCCGACGGAGGTGTCGCTGCCGGGAGTGGTGCGGGCCAACTCGGCGAGGATGTGGCGAAAGTGCCTGCCGGCCGAGCGGGGCGGCACCCACGACCGGACACTTCGGTCGAACGTCCCCAGGCCCGCTGCGTCGTTCTGCTTGAGGGCCAGATGGCAGAGGGCGGCGGCGAGGCAGCGGCCGTAGTCGAGCTTCGTCGGACAGCCCTCGCTGCCGAAGTCCATCGAGCGGCTGGTGTCGAGGACGACGGTGATGCGGGTGTTGGTCTCCTCCTCGTAGAGCTTCACGTAGTGCTTGTCGGTCTTGGCGAGGAGCTTCCAGTCGAGCATCCGCAGCTCGTCGCTGGGCGTGTAGGGCCGATGGTCGGCATACTCCACGCTCGAGCCGAAGTACGGGCTCGGATGACGGCCCGAGAGCAGCCCTTCGACCGCGGTGCGGGCGACGAGCTCCATCCGGGCGACGAGCGCGAGGTTGCGGGGATCGGCGATCTCCGGCTGGCCGTCCGGCATGGCATGCGTGCTGCTGGAATCGGCCGCCATGAATCGCCCCTTTCCGGCCTCGTCCGCGGACGGCGGCCGTCACGGCCGCGTTAGCCCGCCTCGGGAAGCGACTGCAGGATGCCGTCGATCACACGGTCGGTCGTCACGCCCTCGCTCTCGGCGGTGAAGCTCGCCACGAGCCGATGCCGGAGCACGGGCTTGGCGACCGCACGGATGTCGGCGAACGACACGTTCGGCCTGCCATCGAGCAGTGCCCGAGCCTTGGCACCGAGGAGCAGCGACTGGCAGGCCCGGGGGCCCGCGCCCCACGCCAGCCAGCGGCGGGTGTCGGCGGTGCTCGAGGGATCGGTCGGCCGGGTCGCCCGCGCCAGCCGCACGGCGTAGGTGGCCACGGGCTCGGCGACCAGCACGTCGCGGACGATCTCCTGAATGCGGAGGATGTCGGCCGCGCTGATCACAGGCTCGAGCTTCACGGACTGCCGTGCCGTCGTCGACGTCGCGATCCGCACCTCGTCGTCGAGCGACGGGTAGTCGACGGAGATCTTGAACATGAACCGGTCGAGCTGGGCCTCGGGGAGCGGGTAGGTGCCCTCGCTCTCGATGGGGTTCTGCGTGCCGAGCACGAAGAAGGGCCGCGGCAGCTCGAACGTTTTGCCCGCCACCGTGACGTGGTGCTCCTGCATGGCCTGCAGGAGCGCGGCCTGCGTCTTGGGGGGCGTGCGGTTGATCTCGTCGGCGAGCACGAGGTGGGCGAAGATCGGTCCCTTCACGAACCGCAGTTCCCGCTGCCCCGACTGCTTGTCCTCCTGGAGGATCTCGGTGCCGGTGATGTCGGAGGGCATCAGGTCGGGCGTGAACTGGATCCGGCTGAACGAGATCGAGAGGAGTTGCGAGAGGCTCGAGATCATCAGCGTCTTCGCCAGGCCGGGCACGCCCTCGAGGATGCAGTGGCCGCGGCAGAAGATGCCCATGAGGAGCAGTTCGAGCACCTCCTCCTGGCCGACGATCACCCTGCCGAGGGCGTCGAGCATCCGCCGGTGGGCCTTGGCCACCGCCTCGGCCTGCGCGGCGACGACCGACGGCTTCGGGGTTTCGACCGTTCCGGCCACGACGCGGCTCCACGATGGGGGGAGGGACGTTTCCTCCCAAGACATCGACTATAAGCCGCGGCCGTGGCACGAGCCAGTGGCGGCAGGCCGGTGCCACATCGGGGCTACGGCGAGGGCAGCGGGGTGATCGTGCGGATCGCGGCGGGGTCGCGGGCCGCCGGCCGCGGATCGTGCCAGCGGTCCCGCGGCGCCGGGGCCTGCGCGTCGAGCCACGAGCCGATCCGGTGCCGCAGCGATCCGAGTGAGCGGTGTGCCTCCGGTCTGAACGCCGAACTGCCGGCGTCGTCCTCCGACGCCTTTCGCATCGTGGCCGGGAGTCCCGGCAGGGCGAGGACGGCGGCACCGACCGCGTCGCGAGTCTCTCCGGAAACCGCGCAGTAGATCGTGAGATACTCGACGAGCTGCTGCCCTGCACGAAACGACTTGAGCCGCAGGCTCGGCACCGGACCCTCGGGGGTCGGATAGAAGACCGCGAGGTCGTCCGGCTTCTTCCAGGCGTCGGCCGTGCCGATCGTCTGCCAGGGCACGACGCCGTCGGCACCGAGCGCCCAGGTCTCGACGCACCAGGCCGCCGACGTCGCGTTCGACGTGCCGATCGGATTGGCGGAGCCATACATGGAGACGAGCGTGCCGAACCGGCGGGCGCGGTCCATGACGCGGTTGCGATAGGTGCGGAGCACGCCGTTGACGACCTCCGACGTCACAACGCCGTCGAACAGGTCACGCTGCCACTCAGGCCGTGAGATGTCGGCCCGGTAGACCATGTGGATGTCCGGGCGGCCGGCGACGCCGTTCCAGAACTCCGCGCCGAAGCGGCGCAGGGCCCAGAAGTCCTGCGTGTTCATGGGCTCGTCGAAGATCCAAGCCGCCGAGCAGCCGTCCCAGCGGTTGTCGCGCTGCTGCTTAAAATAGACCTTGTTGTTGAGGTAGAACTCGAACATCGGCTCGGTCCAGCGGCGGGCGGCGATGTGGTCGGCGAACCGGCCGGCGGCGGCCCGGAACTCCGTCCAGTAGGCGTCGTCGTAGGCCGACTCGATCCAGTAGCCACCCTTGAAGTGCCGCTCGTGGTCCATGGGCCAGTTCTCGTTGAGCGGCAGGTAGAAGGCGTCGACGGGAACCGGGCCGCGCGGCAGATCGGCGAATGCCGAGCCATCGAGCACGGGGCCGAAGCGTTCGTCCCACTCGCTCCAGTCCCACGTTCCGGAGGCGTCGATCCGGGGAGCGGCTTTCACCTTCCCGGTCCAGTTGTAGGGGAGCCAGTTGAGCGTCGTGCGGTGCTCGTGGGCGAGCCGGTAGTACTCCAGCTCATGATCGGGCAGGCCATAGGCGTTCATCTGCGGCACGAAGGAGAGCCGGTCGGGGAGCGCGAAGTTCCAGACCGTGACGGAGAACGGCACGTCGCGGCCGGCGACGCGGAGCGTGCCTGTGCGGCGGCCGGGCTTCGCGTCCTTCGGCACGAGGACCTCCACGAAAGAGCCGTTGGCCGCGGGAGGCAGTGGATCGACGTGGTCGGCCACCTTCGGCATCGAGAACCGCTTCATCGGTAGGTCGATCGTGACGGCCTCGAGGCCCGCGTCGATCGAGAACCCGATCGCCTCGCCCCGCGCGGCGAAGAAGTCGAACGACTCGAGCGGCTCACCAAACAGGTCGCGGCCGGCGATCGGGGGTGGGGATCGCGGAGGAGTCTGCTCGGAGGGCAGCCGGCCGGGCGTGGTCTTCGAGGGCGGGACCGTGGCCGTCGTGGGCGTGCCGGCGGTTTGCCCGCCGTCCTCGATCCAGAGCGTGAAGTAGGGAGCCGTCCGCTGCGTGTCGTCGCGGCTCGAGAAGAAGCGGTTGGGGAATTGCTTGTAGGCGAAGGCATTGCCGTCGCGAGAGTATTCGCTGCCCACGTCGTCCATGACGAAGAAGCCGTGGCTTGTGCCGTCGATCCGGGCCTGCACGACCGCGGGCTCGATCGGGATCACCTGCCAGCCGTCGGCATCGCGGGGCGTGGGATCGCCACATCCCCAGATCGAGCCGCCGGCTCCGTTGACCGAGCCGGTGAGGTCGACGTCGCGCCAGCGGCGGGAGTCGGTGGCGGCCCAGGCGAACGAGCTCGCGGCCGGCACGCGGGCGTAGCCGGTGCCTTTTCCTTCCTCCCACTCCTCCGCCACCGTCGACACGGTCGTGCGGCCGAGTGTCTCGTCGCTCACGGCATGCAGGTGCAGTTGAGCCCGCGTCACCCGCTTGCCGCGGAGCGGCGCGGGATCGAAGTCGATGAGAAAGAACTCTTGGACGCCCTTGAGCTTGAGCCTGGGGCTGCCGCCGTTGTTGCCCTCGCGCTCCGGCGAATAGGCCGAGATCCACGCGTCGCGGGAGACCTCGACGCGGATGGGCTCGGCGGCTCCGGCGGTGAGGCAGCAGGCAAGCAGCATCGCGAACGCGAGGCCGCCGTGCGAAAACCATCTGCGAACGATTGGGTGCAGGTGCATCAGTCCTCCGGTTTCTCCCCCTCGGGGGCCATTTTCACGAGCCGCGGATCAAACCGGCCCAGCGTCTCCACCAGGTCGGCCTGGGCGGCCATCACCTCGTGGATGTCCTTGTAGGCGTGGGGCACCTCGTCGATCCCGGCGCTCAAGAGCTGCACGCCCCGCTCCTCGAGCAGTCCGCGGACGTGCGGCCAGCGGTAGGTCTCGCGGGCCTGGGTGCGGCTCATCCGCCGGCCGGCGCCGTGGCTGGCCGAATGAAGCGACGCGGCCACGCCGCGGCCGCGGATGACGAACCCCGGCGCCGCCATGGAGCCGGGGATGATCCCGAGCGCCCCGGCGTGGGCGGGCGTGGCGCCCTTCCTGTGCACGACCACGCGGCGGACCGCGCCGTCGATGACGTGCTCCTCCTGCCAGGCGAAGTTGTGGTGGTTTTCGATGTCGAGAATCACTCGTGCGCCCACCGCCCGGGCGACGTGCCGGTGGATCACGGCATGATTGGCGGCGGCGTAGCGACCCATGAGGTTCATCGCCGCCCAGTACTCCCGCCCCTCCTCGGACGCGAGCGGCAGCCAGGCGAGGTGCCGCATTTCGCGGGGTAGGCCGGGGTGGAGCTTCATCGCCAGCCGCGAATAGTGGTCGCAGACCGCGGCGCCGGTGCCGCGGGAGCCCGAGTGGGAAAGCAGGGCGAGGTGCGCGCCCGGCCGGTCGAGGCCAAGCGCCGCAGCCTGCGGCGGATCGACGGTGAACGTGCCGAACTCGACGAAGTGGTTGCCGCTGCCGCTCGTGCCCAGCTGCAGCCGGGCCTTGTCGCGGTTGCGGCGGGTGACCGGCGACACGTCCCAGTCGTCGTCGAGCACCTCGTGCTCGCGGGGGCGGGCTGCGTCCTTGTCGCGGCGGCCGCCGAATTGGCCGCCGAAGCAGGCGCCGATGCCGAATCGGGTCTGCTTCTCCAGAGAGTTGGCGAGCTCGTCGCGCCGTGAGTCGAGCCAGTCGACCGGCAGATCGAGCACCGAGAGCTTCATGCGGCAGGCGATGTCGACGCCCACGGCGTAGGGCACGACGGCGTCGTCGGTGGCGAGCACGCCGCCGATCGGCAGGCCGTAGCCGACGTGGGCGTCGGGCATGAGCGCGGCGGCCACGGCCACGGGGAGCCGCACGGCCTGCCGCATCTGCTCGACGGCCTTCTCGTCGATGTCGGTGCCCCACTGCCGCCATGGAGCCGTCGTGGGCTCGGATGGGGATCCGCTCATGATGCAGGGCGCCCTTGGACCAAGGTCGACGGGAACGCCTCAGAATAGCACGGCATTTGTCCGGTTCGAAGCCGGACATGTGGGCGGGCACCGCATCCGTACGACAAGGCGTCCAGCGCCGACTCGCGGCTGAGTCATCCGCAATCAGGCGACAGGGATCAGGCGTCGATCGTGAGCGCGGATGCCAGTTCGCCGGCGATGTTGTTGTTGCCGGCCTTGTCGGTGAACTTGCCTGCCGTCACGGAGATCGTGCCGCTGCCCTTGAAGCCGGTCTTCGGCGTGAATGTCGCGATGTAGGTCGTGCCCGTCCCGGTAAAAGCGGAGAGGGTGCCATTGGTGACGGTGACGTCCGAGGCAGCGAACGTGGTCGATGCCTCGCTGAGCGAGAACGTGATCTTCGCCTTCGTGCCCATGGTCAGCGTCGACAGGTCGCTCGTGATCAGGATCGTCGGCAGCACCGTGTCGATTTTGATGGCCTTGGCGAGCGAGGCTGCCGGGTTGCCGTTGCCGACCGTGTTGCGTGCGGCGCTGGCCGCCACCGACACGGCGCCGTCGGTCGTCGAGGCGGTGTTGGGCGCGAAGATGGCCGAATAGCTCTTGCCGGAGCCCGTGAATGCCGTCAGGAGCCCGCCGGTGGAGGCAATGTCTTCCAGCGTGAAATCGGTGACGTTTTCGCTGAAGGCGAACGTGATGGTCGCCGTCTCCGCAGCCTTCAAGGCGGACTTGCTGCTCGTGATCTTGAGCGTGGGCTGCACGGTGTTGATCTTGATCGCCGCCGCCAGGGAGCCGGCCGTGTTGGGGTTGCCCACCGCGTCGGTGAACTTCGTGGCCGCGACGGCAATCGTGCCTGGCGTCGTCGAGCCCGCCTTTGGCGTGAACGTCGCCGAGTAGGAGGAACCCGAGCCGGTCAGCGGTGAAAGCGCTCCACCCGCGACGACCACATCGGCCAGGGTGAAATCGGTCGAATCCTCGCTGAGCGAGAAGGTGATCAACGCGGTCTCGCCGGCCAGCAGCGACGCCTTGTCAGACGTGATCGCGATGGTCGGCACGACGCTGTCGATCTTGAGCGTCGGCGAGAGGGCCGCCCCGGAATCGCTGGGATTGCCCGCCAGGTCGCTGAACGTACCAGCGGCGACCGAAACGGTGCCCGCGCCGTTGAACCCGGCAGTGGGGGTGAAGGTGGCGGAATAAGCAGCACCCTTCCCGCTGAATCCGGAAAGGGTGCCGCCCGTGACGGCGACATCCGAAGAGGCGAAGGTCGTCGACGGCTCGCTGAGCGTGAACGTGAGCTTGGCCGTCTTCCCCTTGGCCAACGCCGCCACGCTGCTGGCGATGGTGAGCGTGGGCGGAGCGGTATCGATCTTGATCGACGAGGGCAGGATGCCGACGGTGTTCGGGTTGCCGGCGGTGTCGGAGAACTTCCCGGCTGCGACCGAGATCGCTCCTGCCGTGGTCGACGGGGCGGCGGGAGTGAACAGTGCCGAATAGGTGGATCCCGAGCCGGTAAAGCCTGACAGGATTCCGCCCGTGGAGGAGATGTCGTCGAGCGAGAAATCGTTCGTGGGTTCGCTGGTGGTGAACGTGACCGTGGTCGTCTCCCCGATCTTCAGCGATGCCTTGGCGCTCGTGATCTTCATGGTCGGCGCGACGGTGTCGATCTTGATGGCAGGGGACAGGGCGCCAGGGGCGTTGGGGTTGCCAACGGCATCCTTGAACGTGCCACTGGCCACCGTGACGACGCCGGCGGCGGTCGAGTTGGCGGTCGGCGTGAAGAGCGCCGTGTACAAGGAGCCCGTTCCGAGGAAGTTCGACAGGGTGCCGCCCGTCGTCTTGACATCGGTGGCGGCAAAATCGGTCGAATTCTCGCTGAGCGTGAACAGGATCGTGGCCGTCTCGCCCACCTTGAGGCTCTCCTTGCTGCTCGTGATCGTCACGAGGGGGGCGAGCGTGTCGATCTTGATCGCCGTCGCGAGCGACGAGGCGGCAGAGGGATTGCCGGCGGCGTCGGTGCCGGCGCCGGCGTCCAGCGAGACCGTGCCGTCGGTCGTCGAGGCGGTCGCGGGTGAGAACATGGCCGTGTAGGTCGTGCCGCTGCCCGCCAGCTTCGACAGCGTGCCGCCGCCGACCGTCAGGCCCGCGAGCGAGAAGCCGGTCAGCGACTCGCTCAGCTTGAACGTGAGCGTGGCGGTCTCGCCGATCTTAAGCGTCGTCTTGTTGCTGGTGATGGCGATCGTGGGAACGACGGTGTCGATCTTGATGGCGATCGGCAGCGAGCCGGCGACGTTGGGGTTGCCCGAGAGGTCGGTGTACTTCGAAGCGGCCACGGAGACACCGCCCGGCGTGGTGGAGGATGCGGTCGGCGTGAAGGTGGCCGAGTAGGAGGAGTCGGAGCCGGTGAAGTTGCTCAGGATGCCACCGGTCGCCGTGACGTCTTCGAGCGTGAAGGTGGTCGAGGGTTTGTTCAGCGTGAACGTGATCGTCGCTTGCTCGCCCGCCTTGAGGGCGGCCTTGTTCGATGCGATCGTGACGATCGCGTCCGCGGTGTCGATCGAGAGTTCGTCCGCCAGTGATGACGCCGAGTTCGCGAGGCCCAGCGCGCCCAAGAAGCCGCCGCTGGCCACGGAGATCGTGCCGGTGCCGACGAAGGATGCGGCGGGCGTGAACTTCGCGGTGTAGCTCGTGCCGGTGCCGGCAAAGTTCGAGAGGCTGCCGCTGACCACCGTGACGTCGTTGGCCGCGAAGCCGGTCGATGACTCGCTGAGCGTGAATGACACCGTGGCCGTGTCGCCCTTTTTGAAGCTGGTGCGGTCGATGCCGATCGTGACCGTGGGCTTGTCGCCCAGGGCGTCGACCTTCCGCAGTTCCAGGCCGGTCTGGCCGTCGTCCGCCGCGAACACGATCTGGCCCAAACCGGCAGTCACGCCGTTGATCCTGGAGAAGGTATTGCCGTCGATGACGAGAGATCCCGTGTCCGCGGGGTCGTCGAGGTGCCAGAACGACCACACGCGGCTGCTCTCGTCGGCGGCCTGGGGCGATGCCATGAAGTAGAGATCGCCATAGAGCGACATCAGGTCGTAGAAACTGGTTAGCGGCAGCTGGGAGACGGGGTCGACGATCGTCAGCGGCAGGGTGCCTTCCGGTGTGCCGTCGGAGAACCAGAGTTCGAAACCAGTGAACGTTTCGCCGTCATACGCCGGGGCGACGAAGTACAGGGTGTCGCCGGCCACCGTAAACTGGCTCGCGTTCACTCCCGCCAGGAAGACTTGCGTGCCTTGCGGCGTGCCGTCGGTCTTCCAGATCTCGTGGCCGCCAGACCCGTAAGCACTGAAGTAGAGGCTGCCGTTGAAGATCGCCCCCAGCTGGATATCCGAGGAATCAGCGCCTGGTGCTATGTCGGCCAGGATCTGCGTGCCGGCGGCCGTGCCGTCGGACGTCCAGAGCTCCCTGCCGTGGGTCGGGTCGTAGCCCAGGAAGAAGGGCTTGCCGTTCAGCACCGTCATGTCACCGTAGCTGCCTTCCAATCCGGAAGACGGTCCGGAGTCTGGGTCGACGGTGTCGTCGATGTCGGCCACCATGGTGGTGCCGGCCGCGGTGCCGTCGGTCTTCCACAGCTCGCGGCCGTGCACGCCGTCGTCGGCCGAGAAGTAGAGCGTGCTTCCGATCACCGTGAAGCTGAGCGGAGAGCTCGACGACAGATAGGACGCAGAACCTAAGCCATCCTGGTCGGCCACGTCGGCACGGATGTTCTTCACGAGGACGGTGCCGGCGGCAGTCCCATCGGTCTTCCAAAGTTCATAACCGGACGTGCCGTTGGTGGCGGCAAAATAGAGTGTGTTGCCCACAGCCGTCAGCTCGTATGGATTGGAGCCTGATTGTCCGGAGGCAATATCCTTGACTTGGACGGTGCCGGAGGCCGTGCCGTCGGTCTTCCAGAGCTCATTGCCGGCGGGGCCTTCCGCGACGAAGAAGAGTGTGTTTCCCACGACGGTGAAGCTCGAGGGATACGAGCCCTCGGCTCCCGACAGGATATCCTTCAGAAGCACGGTGCCGGCAGCAGTCCCATCGGTCTTCCAAAGTTCATGCCCTGATGTGCCGTTGGTGGCGGTGAAGTAGACGGCGCCTTTGAAGGCGACCGGCTCGCCATAGTACAAGGACATGTAGGAATCGATGTAAACCGCGTCTTGGGTGATGGTGTCGTCAGGGATGGTGCCAACGTCGGCCGTCGCACCGGTCGCGGTGTTGGTCAGGTGAAGCGAGGCGAAATAAGAATCGCCGTTCGGATCGAACATGTAATTGGCGGGTGTCGTCGCAGAAAAGTAGAGCGTCCCGCCCACGGCCGACAGGCCGGTGGGGCTCGATCCGTATGCGTACCCGAACGTGGAGTCGTCGTATAAGCCAGATTCATTCAGATTCGCCGCCGCCACGGTGCCCGAGGCCGTGCCGTCGCTCTTCCAGAGTTCCACGTCGGTTTCCGACGAGTCGGCGCCACCATCTGCGGAGAAGTACAGTTTCCCGTTCACGTTCGTCAGATACCGCGGATCCGAGCCCCTAGGAACCGGGTAGTCTGGGTCGCTGTCGTCGACGTTCGGGTTGATGTCCTTGACGAGCGTCGTGCCCGAGGCCGTGCCGGTGCTCTTCCAGAGCTCGCGGCCCTTCACGCCGTCATCGGCGGAAAAGTAGAGCGTGGTGCCCACGGCCGTCAGCCACTGTGGGGCGGAGCCGAGGGCGAACGGATTGTCGGGGTCGGAGGAATCGACCGCGGTGTTGATGTCCTTGACGAGCGTCGTGCCCGTGGCCGTGCCGGTGCTCTTCCAAAGCTCGCGGCCATTCACGCCGTCATCGGCGGTGAAGTAGAGGGTGGTGCCGACGGCGGTGAGCCACGCCGGCGATGAGCCGAACGTGACCACGACGCTCGGGTCCGACGGGTCGGAGGCGAGCGGATCGACCACCGCGTTGATATCCTTGACGAGCACGGTGCCGGCCTTTGTCCCGTCGGTCTTCCAGAGCTCGGGGCCGTTGATGCCGTCATCGCCGACGAAATAGAGGGTGGTGCCGACGGCCGTGAGCCACGACGGGAACGAGCCCATGGTGCTCTCCACCTGCGTGTCGGGATCGACGTGGATGATGGTGTTGATGTCAAGCACACGCTTTGTGCCGCTCTCCGTGCCGTCGCTCTTCCACAGTTCCGTGCCTTCGACATTGTTGTCGGCCGCGAAAAAGACCGTGTCGCCGAGGGCAGTCAGCTCGTACGGGTAGGACGATCCTGCGGTGTTGATATCGGCCACGAGCGTGGTGCCCGCCTCGGTGCCGTTCGTCTTCCAGAGCTCGTGGCCGGTGTCGTCGGCATTGCCGACAAAGAACAGCACTCCGTTGGCGACGACCATCTTCGCTGGCCGGCCCTTGGGGTCGTCGACAAACGCTGAGTAGTCGTTGTAGGCATCCAAGCCGCCCGCCAGCGCGGAGACGTCCTTCACCATCACGGTGCCGGCGGCCGTGCCATCGCTCTTCCAGAGTTCGCGGCCGTGGACGCCGTCGTCCGCCGTGAAGTAGAGGCTGCCATTGAAGGCGACCAGAGACGTGGGCGTAGAGGAGTCGGCGCCCGAGGCGATATCAGCCACCCGGGCGGTGCCCGCGCTGGTGCCGTCGGTCTTCCACAGCTCCCTGCCGGACTCCTGATCGAAAGCGGTAAAAAACACCGTCGTGCCGACGGCGGTGAAATCGGCCGCTTCGATGACGGGCACCGACACCGGCAGCTTGTTGATGTCGGCGATCAGCGTCGGCTCGGCAGGGGTCACCGACAAAGCGAGCCGGTATTCGAGCTGCTCGACCGACCGGCCCACCGCCGGCAGTCGGCGATGCGATCCGCGGAGCGTGCCGGCGGTGCGGCGGGAGCAAAGTCGTGAGCCACGACTGGACCAGGACCGCCAGCGACTAAAGAGCATGCCGAGACGGGCGAAATAAGGCGCGAGCGAGCGGCGCATGATCAGGTCTCCGCAGCAGAAGACGAATTGAACCTCAGTGGCCCCACCGCACCAGGGCGAGGCCCCCCCGGAGGATAGCCGGCTTTCTATCCGACGGGCTCACGGGTCGGCAAGCGGCTGGTGCGTTAAAAAGGTGCGAGCCGGCTGCGGAAGGTGCTCGGCCGCCGGCTCTCGTCACATTCCGCCGGCTGGCCGAAGGCCAACGGACCGTCCAAGACCAGTCGCAGAGAGCTGCTCGGCCACCAGGCGAATCTGCCCCGCCCAGCCGTGGTCCTCGGGGCCGCGAACGAACCTGCGGTGCGTTTGTGGATACCAGGGAATCCGCTCGTCGGTCGAGCATTCCCGCCACGCCGCCCGGTGGTCCATGACGACCCAGCATTCCTTGCCGATCGCACCGGCGACGTGGAGCACCGATGTGGGCACCGTGATCACCAGGTCGAGCGCGGCCACGAGCTCGAACGTCCGCAGATAGTCGGCATGCCGCGTGACCTCGGGCAGGCTCACGATCTCGACGCCATGCTCATCGGCAAGCGATCGCAGCTCGTCGTCGCAGTCACGGTATTGGAGCGACACGAAGCAGGCATCCTGCCGCAGCACCGGCAGCCATTCGACGAGCGGAATCCCTCGGTGGACGGCGTGCGTGTAGGCAGATCCGCCGGTCCAGGCGAGGCCGACGAGCGGCCGGCCGCGGGCCCGCGCCGCCGCACGTCGGCGAGAAACGCGGCGAGCATGCCGGCAAAGAGGATCTCGTCGCCGAGCCCCTGCTCGCCGCGGCAGACCACCGTCTGGCCCGGAAGGATCTGGTCGAGCGACACCAGCCGTGACGGCAGGATCTTTTTCGCGCCGTAGAGCGGCGGCTCGACGACCCCGGCATCGAACCGCACGCGGTATTCCCGCCAGCCCTCCGCCCACGTTCCCTGTTCGAGCAGGAGCAGCGCCAGGTTCCAGCGGATCGCGTGGCTGTGCGGGCAGTGCGCCAGCGCCTGCCGCGCCACGGCCTCACCCACCGCCGGTTCTCCCTCGTTGACGTAGGTCGCCGTCAGGTTCATCCAGGCGGCTGGATCAGCGGGCGTGAGCGCGAGGCAACGGCGCAGGGCGTCGCCGGCCGCATCGATCCGCTGGTGGCGGCGGTGGAGAAACCTGAGATTCAGCAGTGGCATTGCAAAGCCCGGCGCCAGTGCGGCGCTGCGTTCGAACAACGCCTGCGCCCGGTCGTCGAGGCCGCGGGCCAGGGCGCAGCTCCCGGCGATGAGGAGCAGGTGTGGTTCGTCTGGCCTCGACGTGAGCGCCGGGCCAACGACCGCCTCCGCCCCGTCGACGTCGCCGGCGGCAAGCCGGGCGATCGCCTGTTGGCAGAGGGCGATCACCTCGGTGGCTGCGGTGCCGATTGATGGGGGGAGATTGCATGAAGAGGCGAGGGAGTCGTGTCCGAGCAGCGTGATGTCGCTGCCGAATACAGATATGAAGGCGAACGACATTATGTATCATCGCCGCCGCATCCGGCATGCGGCGGATGCGATATCGTCCCCGAGCGATCGATGATGGACCGATGCTGCCACTGACCACGGTCATCCTCGCCTCGCTCCTGGCCGGCTGCGTCGACGCAATCGCCGGCGGCGGCGGCCTCATCCAGCTGCCGGCGATGCTCGCGGCCTATCCGGCCGCCCCGGCCGCCACCCTCTTCGGCACCAACAAGTTCGCGTCTGTCTGGGGCACCTCCTGGGCGGCGGCCGCGTATGGCAGGCGGATCCGCCTGCCGTGGCACGCGCTCGTGCCAGCGGTGGCTGCGGCGGTCGGCGGGGCGGCGTGTGGGGCGTGGCTGGCGACACGGGTTTCGGACCACTGGCTGCGGGCCATGCTCCCGGTGATCCTGTCGGCCGTGTTGGCCTACACGCTGTGGCGGAAGGACCTTGGTCGCGTCCATGCTCCCGTCTTCCGCGGTTCCGCTGAGGCTGCGGCGGCGGCGGGCATCGCCCTGACGATCGGCACGTATGACGGTCTCTTCGGGCCGGGGACCGGCAGCTTCCTCGTGTTTCTCTTCGTGCGGGTTCTCGGCTACGACTTCCTGCATGCGAGCGGCTGCGCGAAGGTGATCAACATCGCGACCAACCTGGCGGCGCTCGCCGTGTTTGCGACGGGCGGCCACGTCTGGTGGCCGCTGGCCGTCGGCATGGCCTGTGCCAATGTCGCCGGCAGTGTCGTGGGCACATACCTGGCCCTGCGGGGCGGCTCGGGCCTGGTCCGCGGTGTGTTCATCGCCGTCGTGTCGGCGTTGATTCTCAAGACCGGCTACGACGCCTGCTTCGCCCGGGTCTGACCAGCCGCTCATGGCGACGGAGAATGCTTGTGCCGGATCGGCATGCGGCATGACAGTCCGCGGGAAAACCGGTAGCCTTTGAGCCGATGCGGGCCGCGGCCGCTCGACGCTGGCGGGGGGCCGGCGTTGAGATCGGCCGAGGCGGCGCCGGCGATGGATCAGGCCGCACGAGGTAGCACGCGGGGGACAGCAATGCAAAGGCACGCGAGCGAATTGGCAGGAGACGCTCTTGGGGGATGGGCTGAACGCGCATTCGCGGCACTCCTCGGGGCGGCACTGCTTGGGGCGGCGTGCGCGTGGGCAGATGAGCCGCGGCTGCCGGGTGTCGGTGCCGCCATGCAGGAGATGGTGGCGGCCCGCGAGATCGCCGGCGCGGTCACGGTGGTGGCCGGCCGCGACGGTGTTCTCCACATGGAGTCGACCGGCCTCGCCGACATCACCTCCGGCCGGCTGATGAAGCCCGACACGCTCTTCTGGATCGCGTCGATGACGAAGCCCGTCACCGGCACGGCCGTCGCGATGCTCATCGACGAAGGCAAGCTCTCGATCGACGATCCGGTCGAGAAGTTCGTGCCGGAGTTCGCGACGCTCAAGACTGCGGCAGGCATGCCGGCCCGAATCACGGTGCGGCAGATCCTCACCCACACATCCGGCCTCGGCGAGGCACCCGCCCCGGCGACGCTCGCC
>JBILVO010000189.1:0-6053 GCA_044370415.1 Pirellulales bacterium | reverse complement strand
CCGCAGCGGCCTGAATCCATAGTCCACACTTTCCCCAGACCAAGCCCCCAGACCAAGCAGGAAGACCTCGCAGGCTCCGTTTGGAACACGTCCCTTCTTCGCCAGGATCGGTAGCATCACCATGAGCACGGCTTCGCCGCTCCAGACCCACGTCGACAATCTCCTGCAGGTGGCCCAGAAGAACTCGGCCTCCGAGGTGCGTCTGTCCGGCGGCAAGCCGCCGGTCCTGAAGATCAGCGACAAGATGGTGCCGCTGAAGTCGAAGCCGCTCGCCCCCGAGGACGTCGAGGGGATGGTGATGGCGATCCTGCCGCCGGGGGCCGACACCAAGGGGTTTGTCTTCCAGAGCGGTGCCGGGCCGCATCGTGCCGCGTTGCTCGACCTCGAGGGCACGAAGGTGCTCGTCCTGCGGCCGGCCACCGCTGAGGAGATCGCGGCGGCTGCGGGCCCTGCGGCCCGGGCCCCTGCATCCGGAGGAAGCACCGATGGCGACATCCAGCTCGACGTCCAGGACGAGCCCCGCGATGGCGGCGGGGGCGGAGGCGGTCCGGCCGAGCAGCCCGACGCCTTCGCGATGCCCAGGGCCGTCGTGGGCACGGTGCAGATCGACAAGCTCCTCACGGCGGCGATCAAGGGGGGCGTGAGCGACATCCACATCACGGCGAGCCTGCCGCCGGTGTTTCGCCAGAGCGGCTCGATGATGCCGCAGGCCACGAAGGTGCTCACGCCCGAAGACACCAACGGCCTCATGAAGGCGATCACGCCCGAGCGGTGTCAGGCGGAGCTGGCCGAGAAGGGGGGCACCGACTTCGGCTTCGCCTTCAAAGACATGGCCCGCTTCCGCGTGAGCGTGTTCAAGCAGAAGGGCTCGATCGCGATGGTGCTCCGGCAGATCCCCAAGACGATGCTCACCCCCGAGCAGCTGGGCGTGCCGGAGGTGTGCAAGGTGATGGTGCAGCGGCCCCGCGGCCTGTTCCTCGTGACGGGCCCGACGGGCTCGGGCAAGAGCACCACGCTGGCGAGCCTCATCAACTTCATCAACGAAACCCACCGCCACCACATCATCACGATCGAGGATCCGATCGAGTTCTATCACACGTCGAAGAAGAGCGTGGTGAACCAGCGCGAGATCGGCTCCGACGTGACGAGCTTCTCGGAGGCGCTGCGGCGGGCGCTGCGTCAGGACCCCGACATCATCCTCGTGGGCGAGCTCCGCGACCTCGAGACGATCGAGGCCGCCATCTCGGCCGCCGAGACGGGCCACGTGGTGTTTGGCACGCTCCACACCTCGAGCGCCCAGGGCACGGTCAACCGCATCATCGACGCCTTCCCGTCGAACCAGCAGGAGCAGGTCCGCACGCAGCTCTCCACGGCGATCATCGGCGTGGTGTCGCAGGCGCTGATCCCGAAGATCGGCGGCGGCCGCGTGGCCGCCTACGAGATCCTCCGCGTGACGCCCGCCATCGGCAACCTGATCCGCGAAAACAAGACCTTCCGCATCAACTCGTCGATCCAGACCGGCGCCAAGCTCGGCATGCAGCTGCTCGACGACCACCTCTTCAAGCTCTGGAACGACAAGAAGATCACCGAGGAAGACGCCCTGGCGAAGTCGCAGGCGCCCGACGACCTCAACCTCCGGATTCTCAACGCGAAGCGGGGCGTGTTCGAAGACCCCGCCGAGCTCGCCAAGAAGGCCGCCCACTAGCCCTCGCGCCACCCGCCCTCGCGCCACCAGCCCGCACACCACGAGCCCCCGCAGCACCGCACCATGGCACTCCGACGCCTCGGCCAGATTCTCATCGACCTCGGCATGATCGACGAGCAGCAGCTCGCCGCCATGCTCGAGGAGCAGGCCGTGCGCGGCGGCGAGCTGCTCGGCCGCGTGGGCGTGTCGATGGCCGTGATCTCGGAGGAGCAGCTCGTCGAGGCCCTCGCCGAGCAGTGGGGCACCACCTACGTGTCGCTGGGCGAGACTCCCCTGCGGGCCGAGGTGCTCGACGTCGTCAGCGAGCCGATGGCGCAGCTCTACCGCGTGGTGCCGCTGGAGCTGCAGGGCAACCGGCTCACGATCGTCACGGCGGAGCCGCAGAAGATCCAGGTGGCCGACGAGCTCCGCGTGCTCCTGGGCTACGACATCAAGATCGTGGTGACGACGGAGCCCGAGATCCAGAAGGCGATCGACAAGTACTACTCCTCGAAGACCGACACGGTCGAGTCGATCGTGGAGAAGCTCGAGGGCGACAAGGAGCTGGAGGCCGCGGCCGAGGCGGCCAATTCCGACAAGCACGACCTCACGAGCGTGGAGGCGCTTGCCGAGAGCGCGCCGGTCCGCAAACTGCTCAACATGGTGCTCCTGATGGCGATCCGCGACGGCGCCAGCGACATCCACTTCGAGCCCTTCGAGCACGAGTTTCAGATCAGGCTGAAGGCCGACGGCGTGCTGCAGGAGATGGTGCCGCCGCCGAAGCACCTCGCCTTCGCGATCACCACGCGGATCAAGGTGATGGCCAACCTCGACATCGCCGAGCGGCGGCTCCCGCAGGACGGCCGCATCGAGCTGATGGTGGGCGGCCACCCGGTCGACCTCCGCGTGAGCGTGCTCCCCACGCTCTTCGGCGAGAGCGTGGTGATGCGGGTGCTCGACCGCGGCGTGGTGTCCTTGAGCCTCGACAACCTCGGCATGGATGCCGACATCCTGCGGCGGTTTCGCACGATCATCAAGCGGCCCAACGGCATCGTGCTGGTGACGGGCCCCACGGGCTCGGGCAAGACGACCACGCTCTACTCCTCGCTCTCCGAGCTCAACGACATCGAAGACAAGATCATCACCACCGAAGATCCTGTGGAGTACGACATCGAGGGGATCGTGCAGTGCCCGATCGACACGGAGATCGGCAACACGTTCGCCGCCTGCCTGCGGGCGATCCTGCGGCAGGATCCCGACCGCATCCTCGTGGGCGAGATCCGCGACACGGAAACGGCGGAGATCGCGGTGCAGGCCGCGCTCACGGGCCACATGGTGTTTTCCACGCTCCACACCAACGACGCCCCGGCCACGGTCACGCGGCTGCGCGACATGGGGGTGCCGCCGTTTCTGATCACGGCGACCGTCGAGGCGATCCTCGCCCAGCGGCTCGTGCGCCGGGTCTGCAAGAACTGCAAGGAGGAGGTGACGCCCGGGGCCGACGTGCTGGCCGACCTGGAGATCACGAGCGACCAGATCGTGGGCAAGAAGTTCTACCGCGGCAAGGGCTGCGAGAAGTGCCACAACAGCGGCTACAAGGGCCGCGTGGGGCTCTACGAGCTGCTCATCATGACCGACGAGCTCCGCGACATGGTGGTCCGCAATGCATCGACCGAGGAGCTGCGCGAGGTGGCCCGCCGTGGCGGCATGATCACGCTCCGCGACTCCGGCATGGTGGCCGTCTACGACGGCCAGACGACGGCCGAGGAAGTGATCCGCGAGACGATCCTGGAAGCGTAATGAGTTTGGAATCCTGACCCATACGACCTGACCCATACGACCTGACCGAAGAAGACCTGACCAAAGAAGACGACTCACAGCGAGCCCGAGACAGCCATGCCGACATACATGTTCGAAGCCATCGACGCCGCCACCGGCGCACCGATCAAGGACACGGTCGACGCCGCGACGGAGGCCGAAGCCCAGGCCACGATCCGGTCGATGGGCTACATGGTCACGAAGCTCAAGGTGAAGAAGGCCGCCGCGACCGGCGCCGCGGCCGCCAAGAAGAAGCGCGGCTTCGTCTTCGGCAAGGTGAAGGGGAAAGACCTCACGCTCTTCACGCGGCAGCTCTCGATCCTCCAGGACGCCGGCCTGCCGATCCTGCGGAGCCTGAAGATCCTGGCCGACATGCAGAAGCCGGGCCGTCTGAAATACAGCCTCGAGGACGTCTGCGACGAGATCGAGGGCGGGTCCACGCTCTCGGAGGCCTTGGCGAAGAGCCCGAAGGCATTCGACCGGCTCTACGTAAACATGATCCGGGCCGGCGAGGCGGGCGGTGCGCTCGAAGTGATTCTCCGCCGTCTCTCGGAGTTCATGGAGCGGGCCGAGGCGCTCAAGCGCAAGGTGAAGGGGGCGATGGTCTACCCCGTGGTGGTCGTGAGCGTGGCCGTGGGCATCCTCACGTTCATCATGATCAAGATCGTGCCGCAGTTCAAAAAGATCTTCGACGACTTCGGCACCACGCTGCCGCCGATGACGGAGACGCTGATCAACGTCTCGAATCTCGCCGTGAACTACTGGTGGGCGATCCCGGCGATCCCCTTCGGCTTCAACATGTTCATCAAGGGCCTGAAGATGTTTCCCTACGGCCGCTACGGCTGGGACCTCTTCACGCTCAAGATGATCATCTTCGGGCAGCTCGTGGAGAAGAACATCGTTTCCCGCAGCGCCCGCACGATGGGCACGCTGCTTGGCGCCGGCGTGCCGATCCTGGAGGCGATCAACATCACGAAGTCGACCTCCGGCAACATGATGTTCGAGAACATGTTCCAGAAGGTCTCGGATTCCATCCGCGACGGCAACGCGATCGCGAAGCCGCTCAAGGAGTATTCGGTGCCGCCGTTCAACGTGATCGCGATGCTTTTCTGGGCGATCTTCGTGCCGGGCATCGGCGCGCTGCTCTACATGGGCAAGTACAAGCAGCCGGTGGTGGACGATCTGATGATCAACATGGTGGACGTGGGCGAGGAATCGGGCGAGCTCGACACGATGCTCTACAAGGTGGCCGACACGTACGACGAGGAGGTGTCGGTGCTGACGGAGAGCCTGACGAGCCTGATGGAGCCGTTGCTCATCATCTTCCTGGGTGGTGCGGTGGGCTTCATCGTGATCGCGCTCTTCCTGCCGCTCATCAAGCTGATCAACGACCTGTCGTGAAAGAGACCTGTCGTCAAAAGGGACGAAACGTGAACCGGGGGTGGACGATGTCGAGGCTGGATCAAGCGACGACGACGACAGGGCAGCGAGCCGGCAGATCGGCCCCGAGCGGCTTCACGCTCGTGGAACTGCTCGTGGTGATCGCCATTCTCGCGATGCTGGTCGCGCTCGTGACGACGGCGGGCCTCCGCGGCATGAGCGCAGCCCGCAACGCCCGGATCAAGGCCGAGATCGACATGCTGCACACCGCGATCATGAACTACAAGAACGAGTACGGCACCTATCCGCCCTGCTCCGACGACTTGTCGGCCGCGACGGGGCAGGCGACCAAGCACGTTCAACGTATCTTCCCGCGCTGCTCATCGGCTTACGCCCAATTGACGACCGCAATGGCCGGAAGAACACCCGCACAGATCAATCCGACAAACGCGATCGCATTTTGGATGTCCGGGTACACGGCCGATCCCACAGCGCCGCTTGCGAGCGCCAGTTCGACACGGAAGAAACTCTATGACTTCGACCAGTCGCGGCTCGACGCGCCGTCTGGGGCTTACTGGCCGAGCGGCAAGCAGGGGAGCCCGTTCATCTACATAGACTCCGGCAACTACGTGAATTACCCGTACACCCAGGGCAACCTGACCGCAGTCCGAGCACAGCGGGTTCCAACGACTCCACCGTCGTTTAGCGACGCACGTGCGTTTGCGACACCAATCGGCACGGAAACCTCCCCGCCGTTCGCGAACGCGGACTCGTTTCAAATCCTCTGCGCCGGCCAGGATGAGACGTTCGGCACGGACGATGACATGTCCAACATCTGGCCCGCGACGCGAAAAGAATATCTGGACAGCCTGAAGCAGTGACGACCATGGCTCCGCTCGACAACCGCCGAACAGCAAAGCGATCGCGAGCCGCGTTCACACTCATCGAGCTGCTTGTCACGCTGACGATCATCTCAATGGTGGCGGGGCTCGCGCTGTCCGGGTTGGCGGCTTCCCGTCAACGGGCGAAGATCGACAAGACGAAGAGCACGATCCGTAAATTGAACGAGATCGTGATGCCGCAATACGAGGGCTATCTAAGCAGGCGTGTGGCGGGATCCACCCCAGCCCTTCGCCTGACGGCGCTGCGGCTGCTGATGGTCCAGGAAATG
>JBILVO010000070.1:0-18920 GCA_044370415.1 Pirellulales bacterium | reverse complement strand
GCACGTCGAGGCCGTGGTGCACGCCCGCCTGCCGGCTGGCGATCGCGGCCGCCCGGGGCGTCTTCGCGGCGGTCTCGGCGGCGGCGCTGGTGCTCGTCACCTCCACGAGCCGGGCGTCGGGCAGGTGACGGGCCAGCCAGTTGCGGCACTGCGAGAGCGCCTGCGGGCGGCTGTAGACGGCCGTGATGGCGGTCCGGTCGCAGGCTGCCAGGAGCGTGTGGTGGATGCGGAGCGGGACCTCGGCACAGATCTTCACCGGCAGCCGGGAGAAGTTGTCGAGCGTGTCGGCGATCCGGCCGTCGGTCGAGTTCTCGAGCGGCACGACGCCGTAATGGGAGTGGCCGGCGTGCACCTCCTCGAAGGCCGCCGAGATGCTCGCCACCGGCACGAACTCGACGGAGCTTCCGAAGCGGTGGAGGGCGGCCAAGTGGCTGTAGGTCCAGGCCGGGCCGAGGTGGGCCACCCGCAGGTGCTGCTCGATCGCGCGGGAGCCCGAGATCAGTTCCCGCCAGATCGACTTGAGGCTCTCGTTCGACAGCGGTCCGGCGTTGGAGGCCGCCACCCGTTCGAGCACCATCTCCTCGCGGGAGGGGTCGTAGGTGCCCTGGCCGTTGGACTGCTTGAGGTGACCAATCTGGCGGGCGAGTTCGGCGCGGGAGTTGACGAGCCCGACCAGTTCGCGGTCGATCCTGTCGATCTGGGACCGCAGGCCCGCCAGGCCTTCCTTCCGGCCCGAGTCCTTGCCCGATTCTTTGCCCGAATCCTTGCCGGCATTCTGTGTCTTTTCCCGCGCCGCTTCCTGCGCCGGATCCGTCGGCCGCTTTCGCGACGAGCCAGAGTGAGCCATGGGCGAACACCGGAATGTGCAGGGACGGGAGCGGCGGCGGGGACGGAAAACGCCAAAATGGCAGTCGCGGATGACCGCGGCTGCTCGGATGGCCTCGCGGCATCAACTGTACCCTGCGGTGGAGCGGCGTAAATACTCGCGAAAATGCGGCTGAGCAGCGGATTTTGGGCCGCGGCACCGCCGCCCGCACGGGCTGGCACGGCCTTTGCCTTTCTTCTGGACGCATCGGCATCCGGGGACACATCCGGCGCACGGAACTCCCGGCGATCCAGCAGGCAGTTTTTCCAGAGGAACACAGCGACCATGGCGACGAAGCAGGGCGAAAAGATCATCGGCATCGACCTCGGCACCACGAACTCCGTGGTGGCGGTCATGGAGGGCAAGGAGCCCAAGGTGATCGCGAACAAGGAGGGCAATCGCCTCACGCCGAGCGTGGTCGCCTTCAACGACAAGGGCGAGACGCTCGTGGGCGACATCGCCCGCCGGCAGGCCGTCACCAATCCCAAGCGGACGATCTACTCCATCAAGCGGTTCATGGGCCGCCGCCACAACGAGGTGGCCGGCGAGGAAAAGATGGTGCCCTACGAGGTCGTGGGCGGGCCCGAGGACTACGTGAAGGTCAAGGCCGGGGACCAGACCTCCACGCCCCCCGAGATCTCGGCGAAGGTGCTGCGGGCGCTCAAGGAGGCGGCCGAGAGCTACCTCGGCCACAAGGTCAACAAGGCGGTGATCACCGTCCCGGCCTACTTCAACGACGCCCAGCGGCAGGCCACGAAGGACGCCGGCCAGATCGCGGGTCTCGAGGTGATGCGGATCATCAACGAGCCGACCGCCGCGGCCCTGGCCTACGGCCTCGACAAGAAGGCCCAGGAAAAGATCGTGGTGTTCGACCTCGGCGGCGGCACGTTCGACGTGTCGGTGCTCGAGGTGGCCGACGGCGTCTTCCGGGTGATCAGCACCAACGGCGACACGCACCTCGGTGGTGACGACTTCGACCAGACGCTGATCAACCACGTGGCCGACCAGTTCAAGAAGGAGCAGGGGATCGACCTGCGGAAGGACACGATGGCACTGCAGCGGCTGCAGGAGGCCTGCGAAAAGGCGAAGAAGGAGCTCTCCAGCGCCCAGAGCACCGACATCAACCTGCCGTTCATCACGGCCGACGCCTCGGGGCCGAAGCACCTGCAGATGACGATCACGCGGGCCCAGTTCGAGCAGATGTGCGACCATCTGGTCGAGCGGTGCCGCGGTCCTGTGGTGCAGGCCCTCAAGGACGCCAAGCTCGACCCGAAGGACATCGACGAGGTTGTGCTCGTCGGCGGCTCGACCCGCATCCCGAAGGTGCAGGAGCTCGTCAAGAAGCTCTTCAACAAGGAACCCCACAAGGGCGTGAACCCCGACGAGGTGGTGGCGCTCGGTGCCGCGATCCAGGGAGGCGTGCTCGGCGGCGAGGTGCAGGACGTGCTTCTGCTCGACGTCACGCCGCTCAGTCTCGGCATCGAGACCGAGGGCGGCCTGTTCACCAAGCTCGTGGAGCGCAACACGACCGTGCCCACCGAACGGAAGCAGGTGTTCAGCACCGCGGCCGACAACCAGACCGCCGTCACCGTGAGCGTCTACCAGGGCGAGCGGCCGATGGCCAAGGACAACCGGCTGCTCGGCCAGTTCAACCTCGAGGGCATCCCGCCGTCGCCCCGCGGCACGCCGCAGATCGAGGTGAAGTTCGACATCGACGCCAACGGCATCCTGTCGGTGAGCGCGAAGGATCTCGGCTCCAACAAGGAGCAGACGGTCAAGATCGAGCAGTCGAGCGGCCTGAACGAGGCGGAGATCGAGCGGATGCGGAAGGACGCCGAGATGCACGCCGAGGAGGACAAGCAGAAGCAGCGGCTCGCCGAGGCCCGCAACCGGGCGGAGGCGCTCTGCTTCCAGACCGAGAAGCTCGTCAAGGAGCACGCCGAGAAGCTCTCGGCGTCGGACAAGGCGCCGCTCGAGGCCGCCATCGCCAAGGCGCGTGAGACCGCCAAGGGCGAGGACGTCGACGCGATCACCTCGGCCCACGACGCCCTGGAGCAGGCGGCGCACGCGCTGTCGAAGGTGCTCTACGCGTCCACGGGCGGTCAGGGCGGCGGTGCCGATCCCGGTGCGTCGGCGGCGGCCGGCGGTGGCGGCAAGCCCGACGACACGATCGACGCCGAGTTCGAGGTCAAAGGCTAGCGGGTCGCGGGCCGCTGGCGGCCCGCGACGCACGGCGGCCGGCTGGCGGGGCCCGCAGGGCTTCAACGCCAGAGGGCGTCGCAGCTGGCGGTGGCACGCGTCGGTGAGCGCGTGAGGCGAGGCCGGTCTCGACCGGCGGGAGGGAGACATCATGCCGTTCCGATTCGACACGTTCACGATCAAGGCCCAGGAGGCGGTGCAGGCGGCGGTCGAACTGGCCGCCGAGCGGGGCAATCCGCAGGTGACGCCGGTGCATCTGCTGCGCGGGCTCGTCGCGGAGCGGGAGGGGATCGTGCGTCCGCTCCTGGAGAAGATCGGAGTGGATCGCGGCCACCTCGAGCGGATCATCGAGGCCGAGCTCTCGCACCTGCCGAAGGTGTCGGGCGGTGCGCAGCCCCAGCCCGATCAGGAGCTGATCAAGGTCTTCGAGACGGCGACCAGCGAGTCGCACGTGATGAAGGACGAATTCGTCTCGACCGACCACCTGCTGCTCGGCCTGGTGAAGACACCGTCGAAGGCGAAGAACGTCCTGCAGCTGGCGGCCGTCGGCGAAAAGGAGCTGCTGGCGGGGCTGCAGGCCGTCCGCGGGCAGTCACGCGTCACCGACCAAAACCCCGAGGAGAAGTTTCAGGCGCTCGAGAAGTACGGCATCGATCTCGTCAAGCGGGCCAGTCAGGGCAAGCTCGATCCGGTGATCGGCCGCGATGCCGAGATCCGCCGGGTGATCCAGGTGCTGTCGCGGCGGACGAAGAACAACCCCGTGCTCATCGGCGAGCCAGGCGTCGGCAAGACGGCGATCGCCGAGGGGCTGGCCGTGCGGATCGTGCAGTCGGACGTGCCGGAGAACCTGCGGGGCAAGCGGGTGATCGCGCTCGACCTGGGCGCGCTCATCGCCGGCACGAAGTATCGCGGCGAGTTCGAGGACCGGCTCAAGGCGATCCTGCGGGAGGTCGAGGCGGCCGCCGGCAACGTCATCCTCTTCATCGACGAGCTGCACACCGTGATCGGTGCCGGCGCGGCGGAGGGGGGCTCCGACGCCGCGAACCTGCTCAAGCCGGCGTTGGCCCGCGGCGAGCTGCGGTGCATCGGCGCCACGACGCTTGACGAGTTTCGCAAGCACATCGAGAAGGATGCGGCCCTCGAGCGGCGGTTCCAGCCGGTGTTCGTGGGCGAGCCGAGCGTGGAGGACACGATCGCGATCCTGCGGGGTCTCAAGCCGCGGTACGAGGCGCACCACAAGGGGGTGAAGATCAAGGACTCGGCGCTCGTCGCCGCGGCGGAGCTCTCGCATCGCTACATCGCCGACCGGTTCCTGCCCGACAAGGCGATCGATCTCATGGACGAGGCCACCAGCCGCATCGCCATGGAGCTGCAGAGCGTGCCGAGCGAGATCGACGAGGTGCAGCGGCGGCTCGTGCAGCTGGAGCTGGCCGCCAGGCAGCTGGCGGAGGAGACGGAGGAGCACGCCAAGGAGCGGCTCGTGGAGATCGAGGAGGAGTCGGCCGGGCTGCGGAAGAAGCTGGCCAGCCTCCGCGAGCAGTGGGAGGCGGAGAAGTCGGGTGTGGGCAGCTCGCAAGAGCTGCGGAAGCAGCTCGACGAGGTGCAGCTCGCGTTCGACAAGGCGGGCGTGCAGATCAAGGACCGCCAAGCGTCGGGCCAGCCGGTGGGCGAGGAGCTCTACCAGATGCTCTACGAGCTCGACGTGAAGCGGAAGGCGTTGCAGCAGCGGCTGGAGCAGGAGGGGCAGGAGCAGGGCAGGGAGGCGGCCGCGAAGGGCGCCCCCGCCAAGCGGCTCCTGAGACGTGAAGTCGGGCCGGAGGAGATCGCCGAGGTGGTGAGCGCCTGGACCGGCATTCCGGTGACGCGGCTGGTGGAGGCGGAGCGGGCGAAGCTGCTCGTGCTCGAGGAGCGGCTGCACCAGCGGGTGATCGGGCAGGACGAAGCGGTCGAGGCGGTGAGCAACGCGGTCCGTCGCAGCCGGTCGGGCCTGCAGGATCCGAACCGTCCGATCGGCTCGTTTATCTTCCTGGGGCCCACGGGTGTGGGGAAGACGGAGCTCTGCAAGGCATTGGCCGAGGTGCTCTTCGATGACCAGAACGCGATGGTGCGGATCGACATGAGCGAGTTCATGGAGAAGCACACGGTCGCGCGGCTGATCGGGGCGCCCCCGGGCTACGTCGGCTATGAGGAAGGTGGGCGGCTGACCGAGGCCGTGAGACGGCGTCCCTATTCCGTGGTATTGCTCGACGAGATCGAGAAGGCACACCGCGACGTGTTCAACGTGCTCCTGCAGGTGCTCGACGACGGCCGGCTCTCCGACAGCCTCGGCCACACGGTCGACTTCACGAACACCATCGTCGTGATGACGAGCAACATCGGCAGCCAGGCGATCCAGGAGATCACGAAGGAGGGGGGCAGCGAGCAGGAGGTTCGCGATGCGGTGAAGGAATCACTGCAGGCCCGGTTCCTGCCGGAGTTCCTGAACCGCATCGACGAGACGATCGTCTTCCATCCGCTCGATCGGTCGCACATCCACAAGATCGTGAACCTGCAGATCCAGCGGCTCGTGGAGCAGGCGGCAAAGGCGGGCATCACGCTCGAGTGCACCGAGAAGGCGATCGACGAGATCGCGCGGCTGGGCTACGACCCGGTCTACGGCGCGCGGCCGCTCAAGCGGGTGATCCAGCAGCAGTTGCAAAACGAGCTGGCGCGGGAGCTGCTGGGCGGAAGGTTCCCGGAAGGCAGCCGGGTGCGGATCGACTTCGTCCAGGACGAGTTCACGTTCGCACCGGCCGCGTGACAGCCCGTGGACCGCGGGCAGCCGTCGATCCGTCGCACGCCTCGTCGTGGCTGTGGCGTGGCTGCGGCCAAAGAGCCCGAAGAGGCTTACCGCTTCCGCTCTTCGAGCCCCATGGTGGCGATGAGCCTATCGCAGCCGGTGGTCATCTTGCGGAGCTTCGCAGCCATGGCCAGCTTCTCGGAGGTGGTGGCCTTCTTGAGCTTGCTCTGGAACTTGACGAGCTTCTTCCGCCGGTGCCGGCGCCGCTTGACTTCCTTCATCCGGTTGCTGATGCCGCCCATGCCTGTTGTTCCTGGAGAGATGCGGGTGATACTCGGGGGTGGCCCGCGTCGGTCGCAGGCCCGCGGGAAGCTCGAAATGTAGAAGACAGGCGGTGTTGCGTCAAAGCCTGCAGGAGAAATCGGGCGTTGGCGGGCCGGAGGACCGCGGGGCTCGGCTTTGGTTTGGGCTGGGCTCGGGCTGGGGCAGTGGCACGGGCTAGACTTATGGCATCGCGGGGCTCCTGCCGGCCGTGTGGGGCGGGCGTTGCTTCGAGGATGGGTGGCAGAGCGGTTGAATGCACCGGTCTTGAAAACCGGCAGCGGCGAAAGTCGCTCGTGGGTTCGAATCCCACCCCATCCGCCTTTGAGTTGTGCAGCGTTTCTCACAGCGTTGCATGGAGTTGCAGAATCGCTTCAGCGGTAACGAGTTGCGGCGAGTCGTGCAGTTCCCTGCAGTCGGCTGCCGCAGGCTGCTGCGTCGGATTGTGCGTCGTCAGTGCGTCGGATTCTGCGTAGTCGCCGGAGGCTTGGTGGGCAGCCTGATTCCAAGCCGTCGGCAGACATCGGGCACGTTCAGGCCCTTCCCAAGGTCTCCGTCAGCCTGCCGAAGCAAGCCGACTGTCTGCTCTGCACGGCGTCGCTTCTTCATCAGAGAACCCTTTCCAGCCCCAGTCGGGGCATGAGGATTCTCTCACAAGACCTGGATCAGGATTTGGGGAGGGAGTCATGCAGGAGCGGGCGGGTCAGGAACCTACGGTATAGCTCTCCTGGATCTTGCCCTGGCTGTTGCCGGTGACGTCCATCTTGTGAAACGTCCAACTGATCTTCGCAAAGCTGAAGCACACTCGCTCGAGCGGCCTGCCATCCTCGTGCCGGTTCGTCGACGAGTTGCCTTCCGCTGACGCCCGCGAGCCGATCGCATACTGGGACACGATCACGTCGTGAATCTCGTATTCGAGCGTCACCTTCGACTGGCCGTTGACGACCGAAATGACATGGATGACCACCTTCGGGAGTTTCTGCCCGCTGGCGCATGCCTTCTGAATCTTCGGCGTCGAGCCGTCGATCAGTTTCAGCACGCACACATCGCTGAGGTCCGTGCTCCCCACGGGGTTTTGCGACTTGATGAAACTGCCGACCTTGCGGGTGATCTCGCACTCGAGCCCCGTGATGTCGCTCCAGCCGGAGTGCTGCGCATCGGCGGAGCCGCCCTCGAAGTCGCCGATCTTGATGAAACCGGTCAGCCCTTGCCTTGCTGTGTTCATTGCTGGTGCCTCACAAAATCGATGCACCGCCATCCCGACTCGGAGTGCCGGTGATGGCGGTGCATGACAGGAACGGTTCCCGGATTCACACGAGATGAATCCCAGCGAAATCAGCCGGCCTTGGTCAGGCTGGCGTCGAACTTGCCGACCACATCGCCCTTCTTGTCGCCGGTCTTCGTGTCGTGCTCCGTGTACGTGATCTCCATTTTGGTCGGCTGGAATTCGACCTTCGCGAACGACTTGCCAAGTCCATCCGTCTCCAGACTCACTCCCGTGAACAGGCAGTCCTCGAACACGAACTTCATGATCGTCGCCTGCTTGCCGCCGACGGTCAGCGTCTCGAAAACCTCGATCTTCTTGCAGTTCTTGCCACCGAGCATGTTCTCGCAATTCTTCGGGTAGGCCTTGTCGACGTCCTGGGTGATCGTGATGGGCCCCATGACGGCGTTGCCCGTCGTCCGTTGCTGCGCCTTCGCCAACGACTGCTCATACTGTCCGGTTCGCGACGACTTGATTTGCAGAGACGTGGTTTGCACCATCTTGTCAAAGCCATCAGCCGTAGAACTGCCTTCGACACTGTCGTACTTTGTGAAGAGTGCCATGATAAGACCTCCTGAGTGAAACAAACGACTACGGAACACCTGGCCGGCTGCCGCCGGCATTCTCACACGTCAATCGATCTCATATCGAAAGCCGTTGTCTTCTCCGCCCATCTCCACGTGAACCTTCTCGACCGGCTTCCCCTCCGCCATGCGACCAAGCAGACGCGTGGAAAGTTCGGGAAGCATGCCTTCTGAGAGCACGTGATCGATGTTGCGGGCACCGCTGTCCACCTCGTGGCAGCGATCTACGACGGTTTCAACTACGGCGTCCGCATAGGAAAAGTTCGCTTTGTAGGCATTTTCCAGCCGGCGGCCGATGGCCTTGAGTTTGAGCCTGCAAATGCCCTGCAATGCCTCGTCGGCCAGCGGGTAGTAGGGCATCACGGTGACGCGGCCGAGAAATGCCGGCTTGAACACCTTGAGCAGGTCGCCCCGGATCGCGTCTGCCAGGGCAGGAGGCTCGGGCCGCGTGGCAGGATCGGCACAGAGTTTCATCACCGTGTCGGTGCCGGCGTTGCTCGTCATGATGATGACGCAGTTCTTGAAGTCGATGTCGCGGCCCTCGCCGTCGCGAAGCATGCCCTTGTCGAATACCTGATAGAAGATGTCCTGCACGCCGGGGTGGGCCTTCTCCATCTCGTCGAGCAGCACGACGCCGTAGGGACGGCGGCGGACCGCCTCGGTGAGCACGCCTCCCTCGCCGTAGCCGACGTACCCCGGCGGCGAACCCATGAGGAGCGAAACCTTGTGCTCCTCCTTGAACTCGCTCATGTTGATGATCGTCATGTGACTCTCGCCGCCGTAGAGCAGTTCGGCGAGCGCGAGGGCCGTCTCCGTCTTGCCCACGCCGCTGGGGCCGGCGAGCATGAACACCCCCACCGGCCGACGCGGGTCGGTGAGTCCGGCGCGGGATGTCTTGATCCGCTCGGCGATCGTTTCGAGCGCGTGCGACTGACCGACGATCCGCTCCTCCATCCGCGCCTTGAGGTCGAGGACGCCGCGGATCTCGTCCGACACCATGCGGCCGACGGGAATCCCGGTCCAACCTGCGATCACCTCCGCCACGGCCTGGCCGTCGACGCAGGGGCTCACCAGCGGCTCCTCGCCCTGAACCTCCGCGAGCGTTTTTTCGAGGGCGGCGAGTTTCTCTCGCAGAGAGTCCCGCTGCTCTTCCGAGAGCGATGGCGGCGCGACGGCCGGCTTGACCAGCGCCGTTGGGACAGCTGCGGTCGCGGGCGCGGCTGGCGTGCCTGTGGCAGCCGGCGTTGGGGCCGTCGATGCCGTCAAGGTTGCATGACCGGTGAGTTGCGTCCGGAGTTCGCGGATTTCACCGACGAGTCGCGATTCCTCGGCAAACCGTTTTTCGAGGGCTGCCAGCGTCGCCCCCACATCGGCTTGGCGGGTCTCAAGTTCGGCGATCTCCTTGACGTGATCGGCCCCCACCTCCTGTTCCCGCTTGAGGATCTCGATGGCCGTGGTCGTGGCGTCGATCTGCCGGCGGGCGTCTTCGATGGCCGGTGGCACGGCCGTTTGGCCGATTGCCACGCGGGCGCAGGCGGTGTCGATCAAGCTCACGGCCTTGTCGGGCAGTTGTCGGCCGGAGAGGTAGCGTCGCGACAGCTTCACGCTTTCCACAACCGCCTCGTCGAGGATCGACACATGGTGATATTTCTCCAACGTGGCGACGATGCCGCGAATCATGCGGATCGCCATCTCGTCGGAAGGTTCCTCCACCTTGACCACCTGAAACCGCCGGGCAAGCGCCGCATCCTTCTCGAAATACTTCTTGTATTCGGCCCATGTGGTGGCCGCGATCGTGCGGAGTTCGCCGCGGGCGAGAGCCGGCTTGAGCATGTTGGCCGCGTCGCCCTGTCCGGCCTGACCGCCGGCGCCGATGAGCGTGTGGGCCTCGTCGATGAAGAGGATGATCGGCACGGGGGATTTCTTCACCTCGTCGATCACACCCTTGAGCCGGTTCTCGAATTCGCCCTTCACGCCTGCGCCCGCCTGCAGCAGGCTGAGATCGAGCGAGCGGAGCGACACCTTCTGCAGCGGCTCGGGCACGTCGCCGGCGGCGATCCGCTGGGCAAAACCCTCGACGACGGCCGTCTTGCCGACGCCCGCCTCGCCGGTGAGGATCGGGTTGTTCTGCCGCCGCCGCATGAGGATGTCGACGATCTGCCGCACCTCCGCCTCGCGGCCGAGCACGGGGTCGATCTTGCCCGCCTTCGCCCGCGCGGTGAGGTCGACCGTGTATTGATCGAGGTTGGGAGTGGTGGTCGGGCCCGTGGGCTTGCCGTCGGGGCCGGTCGTTCCGCTGCCGCTGCTGGCGTCGGCATCCGAGCCGGGAAGATCCGACTCGATCGACCGCTGGAACACGCGGGTGGCCTCGCGGGCCAGCACGTCGGGAGCGATCTTTCGCAATTCGTCGGAGGCGGCCAGCGCCCGTGGGGCGATCGACTCCTCGGAGAGCAGGGCTTGCAGGATCCAGGCGCCGCGGACTTTGTTTTCGGAATGATCCACGCTGGCCACGAGCCACGCCTGCCGCGCCAGCACGCACACCTCGGGGGAGAGGAGCGGCGGCCGCGAGTTGCCCGTCTTGAATCTGTCGATCGCCTTGGCGAGGTCGCCGAGAAGCTTGGCCTGATCGACGTCGAACAGTTTCAGCAGCAGGCAGATGTCGTTGCCTGGCTGCTCGAGCAGTTTGACGAGCCAGTGCTCGATCTCGACGTTGTAATTGGTCTTGGAGAGGCAGAGGCCGGCCGCGCCTTCCAGGGCACGCTGGCACGAAGGATTCAGCTTGCCGATCAGACCTTTGAGATCAAGTCCGGCCATGGTGACAGAGACCTTGCGCAGGAGATGAGACGTGGACGAGAGACCGAGACAAGAGATGTAGAAAAGAGACCTACGATAAGCGGCCGGGATAAGCGGCCGAAGGTCCCGCGAGAGTCTATAACAGTGTGATTTTGGAATCCATCGTCGGCGTTTTCCCGAGTGAAGCGGCAGTGCCCATCGCCACCGGTGGTCGGAATGTGTGGTCTGTGCCAGCGTTGCGCGGGCGGTCAGCCGTCTGCAACGATCGGCCCGGGCGTTCGCCGGCAATCCGCCCCCGCCGGCCGATTGTGTTTTGAAAACCGATCGGCTATCAAACAGGGCATCGACCGCTTGTCGCCGGGACGGCGGCCCGGTTTTCTGGCCGGGATGCGGCCTCGAACCGGCTCGAGCCAGCCGAATCAGGGGGGCGTTCATGAGTTCCCAGCAGGCGAATAAGGCCAGCCTCGTCAGAAACGTGCTGGTCACGTCGCCACTGGGTCCCGGCGTCTTCCAATTGCAGTCGTGCCGCTACCGGGAGTCGCTCGGGCAGCCGTTTCAATTCGATCTCGAGCTGCAGAGCGACGACACCGCCATCGATCTCGACGGCCTGCTGGGCCGACCGCTGACGGTCGGGGTGACAGGCCTCGACGGAGAAGATCGCTTGTTCAGCGGGCTGGTCCGCAGCGTGGAGCAGGGCGGGGCAGAGGATCAAGCCGGACTCTACCGCCTCGCCGTCGTGCCCTGGATCTCGCTCTTGCAGCTGGGCTCCGACTGCCGGATTTTCCAAGAAAAAACGTCGCTCGAGATCGTGGAGCAGGTGTTCGCGGATTGCGGCTTCAGCGATTTCGACGCCGCCGTCCTGATCGGCCGCTACGATCCGCTGCCCTACCGGGTGCAATACAACGAGTCGCACTTCGACTTCGTTCACCGCCTGCTGCAGGCTGCCGGAATTTATTATTACCACCAGCACGGCGACGGCACGCACAAACTCATGCTCTGCGATGCCCCGTCCGCCCACAAATCCTTTCCGGGCCACGCCCGCATTCCCTTTCGCTCGCTGCGGAGCAACGCCCTCGTCGAGGAACACATCCACACCCTGCGGGTGCGGCAGGAGGTGCAGCCGGGAGGATACGCGACGAAAGACTACGACTACACCGACCCGAAGGCCGACCTGACCGCGTCAGACACGGCCAGCCACTCCTACCCCAGCGGTTCGTTCGAGCAATTCGAGTATCCGGGGGGCTTCGGAGTCGACGACGACCGCGACGCCATCGCCAGATCGAGGCTTGAAGTATCGGGCTGCCGCTCCCAAAGGGTTTTCGGCTCCGCCTACTCGTGGGGGCTGTCGGTGGGCTCGGTCTTTTCACTTGATCATTATCCGCGCCGGGACCGCAACGGGTCGTATCTCACGACGAGCATCGACCTTACGATCGAGCGGACCGACGACGAATCTGCCTCTGGGGCGGGCAGCAGGGCCGCCGCCCCGTTCACCTACCGCTGCGACTTCACCGCCATCCCGGCCGACGTGCAGTTTCGGCCGGAGCGGTCGATCAAGCGGCCGGTGATCGCGGGCGTGCAGCCGGCGCTCGTCGTCGCGCCCGCGGGGCAGGACGAAAAGAAGCCGTATACCGACTCATTCGCGAGCGCGAAGGTGCAGTTCTACTGGGACCGCAAGGGCACGAACGACGAGAAGAGTTCCTGCTGGCTGCGGTGTGCCCATTTCTCCGCAGGCAACGGCTGGGGAAGCGTCTTCCTGCCCCGCATCGGCGGCGAGGTGGCAGTCGCCTTCGTCGACGGTGACCCCGATCGGCCGATGATCCTGGGCCAACTCTACAACGGCGAGAATGCGCCGCCGCTGCCGCTGCCAGACAACGCCCAGAAGCTGGTCATCAAGGACGACGGCGGCAATTATGTGGAGCTCGAACCGACTGATGGTGATCAAACGGTCACGATCTACTCGCCGCCCGATGCGACGAGCCTCACCCTCGGGAAAACCTGATCAAGGCAGACACAGCAGACACAAAGGAGGCATGCAATGGGGACGAGCTGGAACAGTTGGCAGAAGAGCCAGCCGGAGATACAAAACACAACAAGCTGGGAACAATCGACGTTCCTCTGGCGAGCGTCGAACATTCTCGGCTGGTCGCTGTCGACCGTGGTCGGCTTGTCCAACACGTTTTGTGGAGCTGCCAGGCAGACCACTATTCTCGGCCCCGAGCGAAAGATCAACGCTGCAGAACAGTTCAATTGGCAATGGCTGAAGTCCTACAAGGTTATGCTGAGGGGCCAGGAATTGATCGACCTCGAAAAGGTCGAAAACGCCAATCCAAATCAGGTGTTTCTGTCATTCTTTAATTGTTCCAAAACCGCCCGAACTGAGCTGAAGACCGCGGAGAATGACATAAAGGCTCTGGCGACGACGGAAACAGTAGGCAGCACGAAAACAGAAACCTATGGCACGCATCTATTAAGCTGCGCGGTCGGCGGCAGCACGGAAGACGTCCTCCAAAAGACAATCACGGCGGAAGCCAGCCTCAAGCTTTCCGGTAGGACCAGCGTCGCCATCCAAAGCGGCGGCGTAAGCATTGCCATGTCTCCGACTTCTCTCATGTTAACTGCTCCGACGATCAACATCGGCTGACATGGCCATCGCAGGGCACCTCGGCCATGGAGATCGTCAACCGCAGCAGGGAGCACCTCACCCACGGCTGGCTCGCCGGCCGGTTTTCCACCCAGCGGCCCGGTGAGCAGACCGGCTTTGATACCGCCTTCATCGTCAAGGCAGCGTTTGCCATCGACGCGGCGGGGCGGTTAGTGCCGCGGGAAGCGGGGCCGCTGCCGCTGAGCGGCGATCTTTTCATCGGCGGTGATCCGGCGGCCGGCCTGGGCTATCCCTCCGACTTCGTGCCGGCGAAGCCGCGGGCCGAATTCATGGTGGTCGGCACCGCCCATCGCCCGTCGACTGACTCGTCCCACTCCTACCGCGTCGCCGTCGAGGTCGGCAGCCTCCGAAAAGAACTTGTCGTCCACGGCCACCGCTTCTGGGAGCCCACCCTCTTCGGGTGGCAACAGGCGGTTGGCGACACGATTTCGTCGCTGCCACTCACCTACGCCAACGCATTTGGCGGCCCCGGAGACCCGGCCAATCCGCTCGGTCGCGGCCGCGTGGGGCGGGACATGCCCTTCATCGAGCTGCCAGGCCAGCCGGTCACTTCCCCCCGTTCGCAGGCCGCTCCCGCCGGTTTCGCCCCGCTGCCAGCCGGCTGGAAGCAGCGGCGGCATCTCGTTGGCTCTTTCGGCGACGGCTGGCTCAAGGAACGCTGGCCGTGGGTGCCCGCCGATTTCAGCCCCGACCATTTTCTGGCGGCCCCGCAGGATCAGTGGCTTGATGGCTACCTGCGCGGCGACGAACGTCTCCTCTTCGAACATTTCGATGATCGGGTTCCAGAACTCCGCGTCCAGCTGCCCGGCCTGCGGGCGCTGTTGTTTGTGGCGCGGAAATCGGGAGTCCGCCCCAGCGATCCGGTCGCAGCATTCGAAAATGTGCCGCTGGCACTCGACACGCTCTGGATCGACCTCGACCAGCGGCTGCTCGTCCTCGCCTGGCGAGGGATCGCGCCGGTCGCATCGCTGGGGCTTCGGGACATCGGCGGCGTGATGGTCATGACCGAGCCGCTGGGATCGCCGCAGCGGCCGCTGGAGGAGTATCGGGCCCTGTTCGAGCAGGAGGTGGCCGCGAAGCGGGCCGGGTCGCCGGCCCCAGCCGCTGATCGGAAGCAGGCCAAGGCCGTCGCAGCCGCCACGGCCGCGGAGCTGCGGGAGAGCATCCGCCAGCAACTCGTCATCCCGCCGGAGCTGCGGCAGGAGCTGGAAAAGATGGTCGCCGACACCCAGTCGCAGTATGCACTGGCCGGCCGGGCTACAGACGCCCCCGACTTCTCGGCGGCGGTCGCCACCTTCGACCAGAAAGTGGCGGCCTTCAATCTGGCCCGCGATCGCATCTTCGCGCTGAAGCGGCCCACCGCCTCGCGTGTGGAGGCGATCCTCGCCGAAACGGTCGGCTCGCAGCCGGAGGTTTCCGCCGACACGCTCCGCGGCGAACTCGCCGCGATGCTCGAGGGCGTTGCTGCCGTCGCCGACAAGATGCCGGCGGAATTGCTGGCGAAGAGTCGGGCCGCGGTCGCCGACGTGCAGGCCAAGCAGGAGGAACTGCTGGCCTTCAGGGAGCGGTTACACGCGACGCTCGCCGAGCAGAACGCGAAAATCGATGCCGCTCTTCCCGCGTGGGCCCTGCGAGAGCCGCTCGACCCCGACGAGCCAATCGATCTGGAGGCGGCCCGTCGCGATGGGTTCGCCCACATGGATCTGAGCGACTTCGACTTCTCCGGCCTCGACCTGGAGGGGGTGAGCTTTCGGAACGCGATCCTTCAGGATGCCCGGTTCATCGGGGCCCGGCTGGTGGCCGCCGATCTGAGCGGTGCGAATCTCACCGGCACCGACTTCACGCGGGCCGACCTCCGCGGGGCGCGGCTCGAGGAGGCCGACCTCACGCAGGCGGTGCTGCACGACGTCCATTGGCAGGGGGTGCGGCTCGCCCGCGCCAAGCTCTCAGGGCTCGACCTCCGGGGGGCCGACTTCTCGGGAGTCGATGCGGCGCAGGCCGATTTCGCGGCGGCGCTGCTCGACGGCGCGAAGTTCTGCGGGGCCCGGCTCTCCCGGGCCATCTTCACGAATGCTCAGCTCGAGGAGGCGGACTTCAGCCAGGCCATCATCGACAATGCCGCCGTCGCCGGAGTGCACGCGGCCCGGGCCCGGTTCGTGGGTGCCGACATCACCGCCTGGCGGGCCGGCCAGGAGGCCGACTTCTCCGCTGCGGTGTTCGTGCGGGCGGTCGGGCCGGGCTCGGTCTGGCAGGATGCCGTCGTCGACCGCGCTAATTTCAGCGGCGCGCATCTCGACCGGGCCGACTTCTCCCACGCCTTCGCGAGACAGGCCCGCTTCTACCGCTGCCGGCTTGCCGACACGACGTTTTCCGATGCGGTGCTGGTCAATGCCTCGTTCGTGCAGTCAAAACTCCTGCGGGCGAGCTTTGCGCGGGCCGACCTCAGCGACGCCGTATTCGACGGCGCCAATCTCTTCGCCGCCGGCCTCTGGTCCGCCGTGCTGACCGGCACCAGCTTTCGCGGGGCCAACGTCGGCCGCACGACGCTGGCGAGTCCCGCGGCCACGAGACCCGCCCATGGCTGAGCGTGAAATCCAGCGCACGCCCGTTGCCGCCTTCGCCGCCATGCGGCAGGCCGTTGCCGGCGGCTCGCTTGAGGCCTGTCTGGTGCGCGAGGTGAACCTCTCCCGCCGCGACCTCACCGGCATCAATCTCCGTCATGCTGTTTTGCAATCGGTGGACCTGTCTGAGTGCGATCTGTCAGGGGCCGATCTGACCGGGGCGATTCTCAGCGACTGTGATCTCTCCAAGTGCCATGGAGCGGGCATGGTGCTCGACAGAATGGCCCTGCAGGAGGGCACGCTCGCAGGGGCGACCTTTCGGGACGCGGCGGTCGGGGAGACGATCATCGACGCCGTCCTCGACGGGGCAACGTTCGAGGAGTGCCGCTTCAGAAAGGTGGCGATCGTCAATACCACGTGCGTCGGCGGCCAGTTCCTTGGCTGTGACCTGGAGCGGGTGGCATTGAGTCATAGCCGGTTCACAAAGGCCCGGTTCGACGGCTGCCGCATCCGGGAAGGGCTGATCAGCGGCTGTGATTTTTCGGGCGGCCAGTTTCCCGGCGTGGTGTTCGAGCGGTCGCAGATCGACACCTGCACGTTCACTGACGCTGATCTCTCGGCCACGCGGCTGGAACAGGCGCCGCTCTCGAACTGCGTGATGGGACCGGGCATCCGCCTCCCGAAGATCTGCGACGAGCTCTGGTTCACAGGCTGCGATTTCAGCGGCGCCGATCTCTCGGGCCTCTCATTGCGGCGGGCGATGCTGGACGACGCAGTGTTTGCCGGGGCCCGGCTCCTCGGCACCGTGCTCACGGGAGCTTACTGCCAGCAGGCACGCTTCGTGGGGGCCGACCTGCAGGGGGCGGATCTCTCGTCAGCCGTGTTGCGGGAGGCCGACCTGAGCACGGCGAATCTCACGGCGGCCCGCCTCGACGGCGCCGAGCTGCGGGGGGCTGTGCTCACCGATGCGACCCTGGAACAGGCGTCGCTGGCGGGGGCGAGCCTGGCCCGGGCCGTGTTCGAGCCCCGCCGGCTCGCTGTGGCCGATCTGTCGGCGACCCGTTACGAGGATGCCGACTTCTCCGGCTTCGATTTCTCGCGACGGGACCTGTCGGGCTGCGGCTTCGTCCGCTGCAATCTTGCGCAGGCCAACCTCACGGCGACGAGGCTCGTACAGACCTCGTTCGAGGGGTCGAACCTCGGCGGCGCCTCGTTTCGCGAAGCCGTGCTCGAGGATCCGGATTTCACCGCCGCTGATCTCACGGCAGCCGACTTCACCGCCGCGAGGGTGCTGCGCGGGAAGTTTCACGGGGCCACGCTCGCGGCCGTCATCTGGAGGCGGACGCATCTGCACCGCACCGATTTCGACGGCCTGCCGCTCGATCCCGCCGGAATCGACGAGACCGTGTTCGACATGTGCACGTTTCGCGGCGTCTCGCTCCCGAATGCCCGGCTGGCGGGGATCGACTTCCACGACTCCGTGTTTGCTGGCGCGGATCTCTCGGGAGCCGACCTTCGGCAGTCGAATCTGTCGCGGTGCAATTTCAGCGGTGCCAAGCTGGCCAAGGCCCTGCTTGGCAGCGCGAATGCCGACAATGCGATCTTCTGCGGAGCCGCGCTCGACGCCGCCACGTGCGACTCGGCATCGCTTGTGCAGGTGATGGCGAGCGGTGCGAGCGCCGTCGGCGCCAGCTTCCGGTCCTGCCGGCTGATGCATTCGAACTGGGATGCGGCCGTCGCCATCGAATCGACGTGGGAGGGGGCCGACGCCTCCGGGGCCAGCCTGCGGTGCGCGAACCTGAGCCGCGCGGATCTTTCGGGGGCGGATCTCACCCGGGCCGACCTGCACGGCCTCGTGGACGAAGCCGCCACCTGGAGCAGGGCAAAGCTTGCCGGCGCCCGCCGCACGGATCCCGAACTGCTCGCCGCGGAAGCCTGGCTGCCGCCGGATCTCGACGAAGCCGATGGTGCGGGCTGATGCGGCACTCACATAGCCTGGCTGAGGTGCCGTGGGCAGCCCTGGGGAAATTCCTCCGGACAACTGCCATGATGGGCGCACGAGCCGAACACGTCCAAAGCGTCGGGACATGCGCGGGAATGTCCGGGGCGTTGTCGCCGTCGCGATCGGCAGCGCATTCTTCCCACGATCCACATGCGGCCACTCGTTCGCGTTTCACCGGGCCGTAAGGAGTTGAGCCATGCTATTGCAATTCCTGTCCGCGGCTTGGACCCGTCTACGGACCGGCCAGTGGCCGGTGAGCGTGCCTTCTGCGATTGCATCTCAGCTGTCAGAACTCGCCGCCTCAGTCGCTGCCCCCGGCACGTTGATCGTCAACGTCGGTTCGAAATGTATGTGCGACAAGGGCCTCTCGCCGTGCACTGTGGCCATGGGATTGCCAACGGTGATCACGGCCACGGCGCAGTCACTCAATGCGCTGAACGGAACCCCGGCCGTACTGCCGACCTTCGGAAACTGCACGTCGCAGGCAAACCCGACCGTGTTCGCGGCGACGCAAGCCAACAAGGGAGTGCTGACGCCCATGCCATGCGCCCCGAAGTTGATATCACCTTGGTCCGAGCCGAGCACGACGGTGAACCTGTCCAACGCTCCTGCGGTCACCGCGAAGAGCACGCTGAAGTGCGCCTACGGAGGCACGATCATGGTGCAGGGAACCGCCAATCAGAAGGTGAAGGCGGGCTGATCGTGAGGTGAGATGGGCGTTTCCCCGGGCCCCACCTCCGAACGGACGGTGAACCTGATGCCGCCGAGCCGCGCGTCACCAGCGCCAGCCGAAGCCGGCGTCGGAGAAGAACGGGGCGGCGAGCTCGGTGACTCCCCAGCCGACGCGGACGCCGACCTCGAGCCGCTTCGTCAGCAGGTAGTGCATGCCG
>JBILVO010000188.1:0-6079 GCA_044370415.1 Pirellulales bacterium | reverse complement strand
TACCAGTTCGGCCACGAGCGACTCCGTCGCCCGTCCGGCGGTGCCGTTGCCGATGGCCACGACCGAGCAGGCGTGCGCCTTCACCATCTCCACGATCCTCGCGGCCGCCGCGGACCGCTGCTCCGCCTTGCCGATGATGTGCAGCACCGCGTGCTCGAGCGGGTTGCCACACTCGTCGATAGCCACGGCCTTGCAGCCGCTCTTGAAGCCGGGGTCGAGGGCGAGCACGCGACGGCCGGCGACCGGGGGCTGGAGCAGCAGGTTCCGCAGGTTCCTCGCGAACACTTCCACGGCGTGCGACTCGCAGTATTCGGTCATCTCGCGGCGCAGTTCGCGATCCAGGCTCGGCAGCACGAGCCGGGTGAGCGAGTCGCGGACGCAGCCACGCAGGAATTCGGCGTGCGGATGGCCCGGGGGCACGAGCAGCGTCTCCGCCGCCGCCTGCATCTCGTCCACCGGCCCCTCGATCCGCACCTTCAAGAGCTTCGCCCGCTCGCCACGGTTGATGGCCAGCACCCGGTGGGGCGGGACCCGCTGAACGTGCTCCGAATAGCTGAAGAAGTCACGAAACCGCTTCTCGTCCTTCGTCTGGGCCTTCTCCGGCCCCTCCGCCCGCTGACTCGTGAGCCGCGCCTGGGCGTGCAGGATGCCGCGCAGCCGCTGCCGCACGTCCGCCCGCGCGCTGAAGTCGTCGGCGATGATGTGTCCGACGCCCAGCAGCACGTCGGCCACCGTCGCGACCTGCGCGTCGGGATCGACGAAGTCGAGCGCCCGCGCATCGAGGTCGATGGCGGCCGGATCGGCGCCGAGGATCTCGCGGGCCAGAGGCTCGAGCCGCCGCTGCCGGGCGACCTCCGCGAGTGAGAGCTTGCGAGGCTTGAAGGGCAGATAGAGATCCTCGAGCTGCTTGGGGCTCTCCGCCGCGCCGATCTGCTGCTCGAGCGCCGCGGTCAGCTTCCCCTGCCCCTGGATCGTCCGCAGGATCGTCTGCTTGCGGTCCGCGAGCTGCCGGGCGCGGCCCACGTTCTCGGCGATCAGCCGGATGGCCACCTCGTCGAGGCCGCTCGTCTGATCGCGACGGTAGCGGGTGATGAACGGAACGGTGTTGCCGTCGTCGAGCAGGCGTACGACCGCCTCGACCGCGGCTGACGGCAAACCGAGCCGTTGGGCGATCTGCCCCAGATCGATGAGCGTCGTGGATGCCATCCGACCGGCGGCAGCGGGAACACCTCGTGTACCCCAACCCCGCACAACTCCGCTTTCCCCTCGCCGGCTCGCGCGTGCACGCGCGAGCCAAGAGGCGAGCAAATCATGCACGGAATCTAGGGTGGGTGCGGGGTGGGTGTCAAACTTCCGTATCGAACCGCATCTCCGCAGGCCCTCCCAAAGCCCCGGATTTCACACCGCTTCCATGGCCTTGACTCGGCTTCGACGACTCACCTATTTCCCCGGTTTCACGGTGGCAGGTGATCGAGCATCCGCCCGGAAAAGCCGCGATCCCGCCGGCGACGACGCCGACAAAAGCGCGAGCAACCGAGTCGTGTACGAGCCCGCCGCGTCGTGACTGAGTCGTGACTGAATTGTCTGGAGCGGATGTGCCAATCATGACGATCTCGAAGCCTGAGCACGCGATGGCAGGACTCAGGTTCGGCCGGAGCCCCGTCGTGACGCCCGCCTCGGAGATTCCCTCACCATGATCCGCCCCGCATCCTCCACGTCTCCAGCATCGACCGACGGGGCGTCCGCCGGGGCCGCCGATTTCCTTCCCTCCGTGCCGCTCCTCGCCCTCGACAGGCAGCACGGGGTGCTTCGCGAGCAGATGCGGGCGGCCCTCGACCGAGTCTGCGACTCAGGACGGTTCGTGCTCGGACCGGACGTCCAGGAGCTCGAGAGGGAACTGGCCGGCGCCCTGCAGGTGCCGCACGTGATCTCCTGCGCATCGGGCAGCGACGCCCTCCTGCTGGCGCTCATGGCGCTCGACATCACGACGGGCGACGAGGTGATCCTGCCGAGCTACACGTTCTTCGCCACCGCCAGCGCCGTCACCAGGCTCGGTGCGACACCGATCTTCGCCGACATCGACCCCGTTACCTACCTGATCGACCCGCAGGACGTCGCCCGGAAGATCAGCCGCCGCACCAAGGCGCTGATTCCCGTCCACCTGTTCGGTCGCACGGCCGACATGGATGCGCTGCTGCCGATCGCGCAGGCCGCTGGCGTGCCGGTGGTCGAGGATGCGGCGCAGTCGATCCTCTCGACGTGGCACGGCCGCTGCTCGGGCGCACTCGGCGACGTCGGCTGCTTCAGCTTCTACCCCACGAAGAACCTTGGGGGCATCGGCGACGGCGGCTTCCTCACGACCACCCGCGACGACCTGGCGGCGAAGCTCAAGCTCCTGCGGGTGCACGGCATGGAGCCGCGCTACTACCACCAGGTCGTGGGCATCAACAGCCGGCTCGATTCGCTGCAGGCGGCGGTGCTACGGGTGAAGCTGCCGCACCTCGACGCCTGGACCTCCGCGCGGCAGGCGAACGCTGCCCGCTACATCGAGCTGTTCTCGGAATACGATCTGGCCGGAAGAATCGTCGTGCCTGGCGACGAGCCGCGCGGCAGGCATGTCTGGAACCAGTTCGTCGTCCGCGCTCCGGCAGGCCAGCGCGACCCGCTCCGCGCCCACCTCGGGACGTGCGGCGTGGGCACGGAAATCTACTATCCTGTCCCCCTGCACATGCAGCAGTGCTTCCGGCACCTCGGCTGGGCGAAGGGAGACCTGCCCCAGACGGAACTGGCCGCCGAAGAGACCCTCGCCCTGCCGATCTTCCCCGAGCTGCAGGACGTCGAGCAGCGGACAGTGGTCGGGAGGATCGCGGAGTTCTTCAGCGCCCCGCGCCGCCGGGATGATCACCGCGATCGCACCGGCCAGCAGCCCGCCGCGCTCGATGCGCCGCACTTCCTGCGGCGGATGAACGCCGTGGGCAGGGCCGACGACGTCCGCTGCTGACGGCGGCCCGCGACCGAGTGCCGCCCAGCGCGGCGCCGTGCATCACTTCTTCGGCTTCTTCGCTTCTGCCAGGCTGGCCAGGCTGAACCCGGCCGGACGGCAGACGACGAACATGCCGAGGGCAATCGCGAGCGCCATCATCACGTAGCTCGGGCCGTACTTCATGAGGCTCGTCGAGATGGCGGTGCTGCCTCCGGCCGCGGCAGGCGCGGGCCCGCCCGCCGCCGGCGCTGCATCCGCGGTGCCCGCCTTGTTGAAGTTGTCGGCCATCTTCTGGGCGCCCTGCGGGAGCTTTTGCTGCATGGCCGCCGCCGCGTCGGCACCGGGGACGAGCGCGGCGCCGGCCTGACCGAGGAGCGGCGTGCCGATCTGTGCGGCCGTCGCCGCCGGGAGGCAGCAGGCCACGCCGGCCCAGATCGTCGCGTGGATTGCGAATCCAGTCGTCGACCGCGAGACGTGGCGGATCATCGTCGAGTCCCTCCTGGAGGCGGCCCCGCCGCCCGGAAAACGAGCCCGCGGAGATCGCCATCAGAGTCTACCCGGCAGGGCACCCGCCGGCGAGGTACATTGCCGGCCTCACCGGACGTCGCCCGGGCCCGTTCCCTTGGAGGGCGGCGGACCACACGACACGACACGCACCGCTGGATCACGCCATGGCTCAGAAGACCAAACGTGCCCCCAAGGCCGCCGTCGGCAAGCTGCCTCCGATCGACCTCAAGACCCTTGGCCTGATCGTGGACCTGGCCGACGAGGTGGCTACCGCCGCCGAGAAGCGCCGCGACCCGCACCTCGACATCCCCGCCCGCAGCCTCTCGAACGTCCGCTTCAACAAGACGCACAAGATCATCGAGATGGGGGGGCAGACGAACCGTCGCCAGCTCTTCAACCTCTCGCAGGCCAAGAGCTACATGCAGACGTTGCTCGTGGCCACCGGCTGCAAGCAGCTCATCGATCAACAGAAGACCACCAGCATCCGAGGTCTTTACTACCTGCTCAAGCACACGATCGAGGGCACTCGTGAGGAGACCTTCGCGACGCAGGAGGAGTGTGACCCGATCATCGAGGACCTCGAGGTCACGCTCGAGAGCCTCCGCGAGGAGCTGCACGTCTACGCCAGCAACCGGGGCGGCATGGTGGGACCGATCACCCTCATCGACTCTGGCGACGAGATCGACTGCTCCCGCATGGGCTCGGGCGGCTACAGCATCCCGTCGATCGTCGAGGCTGACATCGTGAAGTTCAAGTCGTGCGACGCGAAGTTCATCCTGCACGTCGAGAAAGACACGGTGTGGCGCCGGTTCAACGAGGACAAGTTCTGGCGGAAGCACAACTGCCTGCTGACCCACGGCGGCGGCCAGCCGCCCCGCGGCGTGCGGCGCATGCTCTACCGGCTGCACAACGAGCTGAAGCTGCCGATCTACTGCCTGCTCGACAACGATCCCTGGGGCTACTACATCTACTCCGTGCTCAAGCAGGGATCGATCAACCTCGCCTACGAGTCGAAGCGGATGGCCATTCCCGAGGCCCGCTTCCTCGGCATCCGCTCCCGCGACTACGACCGCTGCAAGCTGTCGCCGAGCGTGCAGATCACCCTCAATGACACCGACGTCAAGCGGGCGAAGCAGATCGCAGCCTACCCGTGGTTCGCGGGCAAGAAGGCCTGGCAGAAGGAGATCGAGACGATGCTGAGGAACGGCTTCAAGCTCGAGGTCGAGTCGCTCATCTCGAAGGACATCAGCTACGTCACCGACACCTACACTCCCGAGCGGCTCGAGGAGAAGGACTGGCTCGATTGACTCCACGCCCGCCGGGCCAGCCATGGCCCCGGCGGGCTTGGGCCGGCGTGGTCGCAGCCAAGGTGCGAGCAGCCGGCCGAGCGGCCGCACCTCCGGGCGGCCGTACACCGGAGCCGAAACGGCTCGGCAGCGCCAGCCCGACACCCTCCACGGAGTGAACGTCCGGCGATGGGGCCGCGGCGTGGTTCAACAGCCACTTGGCCGGCGTCGCACTGTTGCTGCGCATTGACGAGGGGCTGCCCGTGCCCCGAGAGCCGGCGTGAGCTGACAAGCGCAGCCAGGATGGCGCAGCGCAGTCAGCTTCGAGTGAGCGAAGGCCTGGAGGGCCGGAGTGAACGTCCGGCGACGGGGCACGGGCAGCCCCGACACGACACCAGTCGGGTGCGAGCCGAGCTTCGCTCGGCGAACGTAAGCCGGAGTCGACGCAGGTCGGCGACGACGGCGCGAAGGCCTGTCCGGAGGGAACGTCCGGCGATGGGGCACGGGCAGCCCCGACACGGTAGCAGTCGGGTGCGCGTGTCGGGAGCCGGGCTGCGTTCCCTACGCCTCCTCGCGGAGCACCGGGGGCGGCTCGTCGAGCTCCTCGAGCTCCGGCGGCAGCTGCAGCTGCCGCATCGTCTCGTCGGTGCGGCGCATCCCCTCGGCCACCTCGTCGACCCGGCGGGCGATGTCGCTGACGTCGCGTTTGGCCACCGAACCCTCGGCGAGCGCCGCGATCTTCGACTCCAGCCGCTCGATCTCGGCGGCCACCACGTCGAGCTTGCGCTTCGCGTCGTCGATGTTCTCCAGCCGCTCGCGACTGGTCTTGAGGTTGTCCTCGAGCGAGGCCCGCAGCTGGGCGGTGTCGGTGCCATTGGCGGGGAGCCGCGCCAGCCGCTTCTCGAGATCGGCGATCCGCGCCCGGATGGCGCCGTCGTCGGTGTGGTCGAGAAACTCAGACAGCGTCGCCGCGCCCCAGATCATCCGGAGGTAGCCCCAGAGCAGCCTGTCGAGCGACTCGAGCGATCCCTGGTCGGGTCCCGTGGAGTCGGGGCCGCGGATGCTGCCGGCGAGCTCCACGAGCTTCTGGCAATGGTCTCGCAGCCGGTCGAAGCGGGCCAAGAGCGCCGGAGGGAGCCGCGTGCGGATCCGCTCGTAGGATTCGCGGGCGCCCACTGCCTCCTCGGCACGGCGGGCCTTCGCCTCCTGCGCCTCGACGGCGCTGCGGAAGCGGTCGTTGGCGAGCATGCTCGCGAGATAGTAGATCTCGCCGGCCGCCACCAGCGGCAGGAGCACGCCGGGA
>JBILVO010000068.1:0-18959 GCA_044370415.1 Pirellulales bacterium | reverse complement strand
GCCGCGCCGGCCGTCGGCCCGCCCAGCCCGCCCGACACCGGATCGGCCGACGGTTCGTGCCGCAGGCCGTGCGCCAGCCCCCCTCGCGGCCGCCACCGCCGGCGCCGCGGCCCCCGACGGCCTCGACCGGCTGCAGAAGGTCCTCGCGGCGGCCGGCCTCGGCAGCCGACGCACCTGCGAGGAACTGATCACCGCCGGCCGGGTCGAGGTGGATCGTCAGGTCGTGACCCAGCTCGGCACGCGGGTCGATCCCGCCAGCCAGGAGATCCGGGTGGACGGGGAACGGCTGCCCGATCCGAAGCGGGTCGTCTACATGCTCAACAAGCCGGTCGGTGTCGTGACGACCAACTACGATCCCGACGGTCGGCCGCGGGTTGTCGACCTCGTGCCCGGTGACCAGCGGCTGTTCGCGGTCGGCAGGCTCGACCGCATGAGCGAGGGGCTCATCCTCGTCACCAACGACGGCGGCCTCGCGAACCTGCTCACCCACCCGCGCTACGGCGTCGAGAAGAAGTACCTCGTGCAGGTGGCCGGCGTGCCGTCGCAGGAGCTGCTCGACAAGATCCGCCGGGGCATCTCGCTCGCCGAGGGCCGGGTGCATGCGAAGCGGGTCGACATCCGCTCGCAGCACAAGCAGAGTGCCGTGCTTGAGATGATCCTCGACGAGGGCAAGAACCGCGAGATCCGCCGGATGCTGGCGAAGCTCGGCCACAAGGTCCACCAGCTCAAGCGGGTCGGCGTCGGCAAGCTGTCGCTGGGCAATTTGCTCCCGGGCCAGTGCCGGCAGCTGGCCTGGAGCGAGATCGAGGCGCTGCGGCACGACGCCGTCGCCGCCATCGGCGCGGTCGAGGCGGCCCGGATTCCGACCACCGTCCGCGAGCCGCGTCCCGCTCGGGCGGCGGGTGGCCGCGACGCCCGCGGCGGGCGGCCGCGGCCCGGCGGGCCGGCCCCACGGGGCAGGGTGGACCGCGGCGGACCACGGCGGCCCCGCAAGCCCGGCAAGGCGTCGTCGTGGCGCAAGCCCCGCGGCGAGTGACCCTCGCGACTCACGATGGCCCGGCACACCCGATCGAGCACGACGCCGTGACGACCACCACACCGACCTGCTACGCCGATGCGGCGACCTATCGCTCGGCGAGCATCGTGCACCATGCGCGGATCGCGGAGGGCACGTGGCGGCTGCGGCTCGACTGCCCGGAGCTGGCCACTGCGGCGGTGCCGGGGCAGTTCGCCATGCTGCGGATCCCGCACCGCCAGGACCCGCTGCTGGCCCGCCCGCTGGCCGTCTACGACACCTTCTCATCCGCCGACGTGGCGGCGGGCAGCCTGCGCCGGGGTCGAGATCCGGCCCGCTACGTCGACTTCATCTACGTGGTGCACGGCCGCTTCACGACCGCCCTGCAGGGCATGCCGGCGGGCCAGGAACTCGTCGTGTGGGGGCCACTGGGCAACGGGTTCAACGTTCCCGCCGTGGACCACCTGGTGCTCGTCGCCGGCGGCATTGGCCAGACGGCGCTGTTGTCCCTGGGGCGGGAACTCAGCGGGCAGGCGGGCTACGGACCTCCGACGAGATCCGCGGTGGGCCGGGCCGGCAAGGTGAGCGTCTGCTGGGGCGCGCGGCATGCCGGCCTGTTCGGCGGCATCGAGGACTTCCGCGCCGCCGGATTCGACGTGCATCAGGCGACGCTCGATGGCTCGGCCGGACTCCGCGGCACGGTGGTCGACCTGCTGGAGAGCCGGTTCGGCGCGGCGTCCGCCGACATGCACGTCGCCTGCTGCGGGCCCGACCCGATGATGGCTGCCGTGGCCCGCTGGACCGCGGCCCGCAGCATCCGCTGCGACGTCTCCCTGGAGGCGCCGATGGCCTGCGGCATCGGCATCTGCTTCACGTGCGTAGCCCGCGTCCGCGACGCCGACGGCGGCTGGGACTACCGCCGCACCTGCATCGAGGGCCCGGTCTTCGACTCGGCCCGGATCGCTTGGTGATATCGCGCCTGTGATATCGGGCCTGGTGACGTCGCTGGTGCCACTGCCCCCGAAGGGAGGGCGGCTCAGGACTTCCGCTTCGCGGCCGCCGCGCCGCCCTTCGCCGCCAGCATCCGCGCGGAGAGCCGCGACTTGATGCGGGCCGCCTTGTTGCGATGGATCTTGTGAGAGGCGGCCGCCTTGTCGACGGTGCTCGCGACGGTCCGCAGCGCCGCGCGGGCACTGTCGGTGTCACCCGCCTCGATGGCGTCGAGCGCCTTGCGGACGTCGGACTTGAGCGCCGACTTGGCGGCGCGATTGCGGTCCCGGTTGCGGAGGTTTTGGCGGTGTCGCTTCTTGGCGCTGGCCGAATGGGGCATGCCGGAAATCTTCCTCTGAAAAAGGCTGCGTGATGGGGGGGAACGCCCGTGGCGGACGCCGGGGGGCGACGGAGTCAGGTCAACTGCCGGTCTCTTTATCCTTCGGCGCGGACAGCTTGTCCAGACGCTGGACCACATCCCGGTATCCGAAGTCGAGTTCGGCCAGCGTGGAGAGGTATTTTCGGGCCGTATCGACGTCGTTGAGCCCCGCGGCCAGCACCCCGGCGCGGTACATGGCCCGCTTGCGGAGCTCCAATTCCCGGTCCGTCAGCGACTCGATGGCCACCTCGTAGTTCCGCATCGCCAGCTGGTACTGCTTGATCTTCTGGAAGCACTCGCCGAGTTCCAGGGCGATCGCCCCCTTCCGGCGGGCGTCGTTGAGCGTTTCCTGGAAATGCTTGATGGCCTCCACGTAGTTGCCTGAAGACTTCAGCCGCATCGCCAGCTCGTACTTCCAGGTCATGTTCTCCGGGTACCGCGCCGCCCGGGCCGCGAAGATCTCGATCTCCTGCTTGAGCAGGGACGTGCGGAGCTTCTCGAGCGTGCCGCGATTCTCAGGCGTGTCGGCCTCCACCAGACGCTTTTCCGCCAGCACGACCTGGCTGCGGCTCCAGCGCAGCTGGCGGTCCTCGACGTGCTCGCGGACGGTGAGCTCGTTGCCCGACGCGGCCAACGCCTTGGCCAGCATCTGCTCCGCCTCGGCGACGCTCGCCTCCCGCTCGAGCAGGTCGGCGAGGTCGAGATAGGCGTCGATCCGCGTGGGGTCCTCCGCGATCGTCCGCTCGAGTTCCTGGCGGCGATCGGCCACCGAAGGCTCGCCATCCGCGGCCGCCTCCGGCTGCCCGCCCGCGGGCTGCCCCGGCTGGGCGGCAGCAGGCTTCTGGCCGGCAGCAGACTTCTGGCCGGCGGCCTGGCGGCCGACCAGCCCCTTCCCGGCCTCGAGCGTCTTGTCGACCGACAGCTTCGCGATCGCCCGCTCCGCCTCGTCGGACAGTCCCTTCGTCGCACCGACCCGACGCCAGCACTGGATCGCCTGATCGAAATCGCCCTGCGCCGCGAGGAACGCGGCACAGTGGCGGTTGACGTCAGGGTCGGCGGGCGCGGCGTCGAGGGCCGCCTTGAGATAGACCCGCTGCACGTCGAGGAAGCCGAGGGCGCCGCAGGCATCGGCCATCAACATGAAGCAGGTGTGATCACCGGGGTTGGACTTGATGATCTGCAGCCCCTGGACGATCACCTCCCGCGACTTGCCGGCAGCGGCGAGCTTCCGCAGCCCGGCCCGCGCCGGGGCGGAGAAGAGCGACGTCAACGCCCCCGCGGCCTTGCCCCCGTGCTTCTTCCGCAGGGTCACCAACAGGTGGTGCAGGAAGATGGCGTTGCCGGGATCGCCCGCCACGCAGGTGGCGAACATCTCCGCGGCGTAGTCGATGTTTTTGGCCGCGTTTTGCGTGCCTCGCTGGAAGCACTGCGTCAGCCGGGCACGCTCAGCCTCGGGCAGCCCGGCCGACGGAACCGGCACCGCGGCCGGCGTGCCGGAAGCGGGTTGTCCGGATGCGGGGGTGGCATTGGCCATCGGGGGTGGGTCGCGTGGGGGCTCGGCTGCGGCACGACAGGGTATGCTGCGACCGCGGAGAGTGTATCGCCTGCCCGCCGCAGCCTCAAAGGACGCCCGCCGGCTCACCGTTCCCGCATGCCCCCAGCCGACCCTCCGATCATGACACCGCCACCGCAACCGGCTCCCGTCGACGGATCGCGGGCTGCGGGTGGCCGCGTGTTCTTCGTGGGCGCCGGGCCGGGCGATCCCGCGCTGCTGACGGTGCGGGCCGTGGAAGTCCTGCAGCGGGCCGACACGGTCGTGTTCGACGCGCTGGTGCCCGGAGAGATCCTGGCGGCCGTCGGCGGCGGCGCCACGTGCATCCCCGCGCCGCGGGACGCCGGCGAGGGCGGCGGCGATCCCGGCGAGGCCACGGGCAGGCTGCTCGCCAGCCTGGCGGCCGGCGGGCAGACGGTTGTGCGACTCAAGGGGGGCGATCCCGCCGTCTTCGGCCGGCTGAACGAGGAGATGGCGCCGGTGCGCGATGCGGGCATCCCCCTCGAAGTCGTCCCGGGAATCACCGCGGCCGTGGCGGCGGCCGCCGCCGTCGCCATCCCGCTCACCAGCCGCTCGGCCGCCTCGAGCCTCACGATCCTCACGGGGCACGAGGCGTCCGACAAGCGCGAAGCGATCGACTTCAGGTCGCTTGCGACACGGGCCGGCACGCTCGCGATCTACATGGGCGTCGAACAGGTGGGCCGCTGGTCGCAGGCGCTGATGGAGGCTGGGAGGCCGGCCGACACGCCCGTCACGATCGTGAGCCGCTGCTCGTGGCCCGACCAGCGGGTCGGCTGCAGCACGCTCGCCCGCTGCGCCGCCGATTTCGAGCGGCACAGCTGGCCATCGCCGGCGGTGGTCGTCATCGGCGACGTGGCGCAGGCGGCGGCCGCGGACGTGCCGCGCGGGCCGCTCGCGGGCCGGCGCGTGCTCGTCACGAGGCCTGCTGGCCAGGGCGACGACATCTCCGCTGCGATCCGCGCGGCCGGCGCGAGCTGCCTGCACGTGCCCGTGATCGAGATCGGTCCGCCGCCATCCTGGGAGCCCGTGGACGACTGCCTGCGGCGGCTCGACACGTTCGACTGGATCGTATTCGCCAGCGCCAACGGCGTGCGCAGCTTCGTCGGCCGCATGCGCGAGGCGCGGCTCGACGGCAGGGCGCTCGGCACGGCGAGGCTGGCCGCCATCGGCCCCGCGACACGGGCCGAGCTGGAGCGATCGGGCCTCGTCTGTGATCTCACGCCCGACCTGTTCCGGTCGGAGGCGATCGCGGAGGCCCTCGGCCTGATGCCGGCTCCGGCCCGGTTTCTCATCGTCCGTGCCAACCGGGGCCGGGACGTGATGCGGCCCCACCTCGAATCCCGCGGGCACCACGTGACCGAGGTCTGCGGCTACTCGAGCCAACCGCTCACTGCCCTCTCCGCCGCCGCGGCGGCGGCCGTCGAGCAGTCGCCCGTCGACTGGATCACCGTCACCAGTTCCCTGATCGCGGAGTCGGTCGTCCGGCTGTTCGGCCCGCGGCTCGAGGGCTGGAAGGTGGCCAGCCTCAGCCCCGTGACGTCGGCCACGCTCCGCGGATGCGGCGTGCCCCCCACCGTGGAGGCCCGCGCTGCGGTCGGCGAGAGTCTGGTCGCGGCGATGGTGGAGTGGGAACGTTCCGCAAATACCGGCCGCTCCTGATTTTCCGGGGAAATTCCAGAACGGCGGAAACTCGGGACGATATTCCCGGGAGGGGTGGCGGCAGGCGGGTTCCACGCCGCCGGCGGTCCGGGCAAGACAGGGGGATTCTCATGGGGCGAGCGGTTCTGCCGACGACGCTGGTGTTTTGCTGCCCGCTACCGGCGGGCCTGTCGGCGAAGCAGCTGGCAGCCAGCATCGACTCCGTCGCCGGGGCGACGATGTCCGTGACCTGGGCCGCGGCGGCCGAACAACTGCCCCTCGTCGTGGAGCGGCAGGCGAGCGCCGGCGGTCGGGTGCGGGTCGCGGTCGACGTGCCCGTCGAGATCGCGGCGTCGCGGCAGTCGCTGCGGCGGCTGCTCACGGCGGCGGGGGCGGCGGCGCCGGGGATCGACGCAGCCGTGGTCCGCGGCAACCTGCCGCAGGACTGCCGCAAGGCGCTCGTCGACGCCGGCATCAGCATCGTCCTGCGCGACCGGCTCGAACCGGTGTCGCGTGGCGCCCGCCGTCCGGCGCCCAGCGGCTGGCCGTGCCGCAGCGTCCTCTGGGGTCTCTGGGAGATCGCCACCCTCGATGCCGGCCCACCGGGCTTCATCGACCGGCTGCTGCGCCGCACGGCCGAGCAGCCTCAGCCCGGCGGGCTGACGGTCGTGAACCTGGCCGGTGCTACGGCGCCGACGGCGGCCTCCATTCGTGACCGACTGGAGCGGTGGCAGTCATGGATCCGGCAGCAGCGGCCGGCAACCGTCGAGCTTGCCGATCTCTCGGCCCTGCCCGATCTCATCACGGGCGCCGCACGGCGGCCGCTCGCCGGGTCGGTGCTGAAGGCGGCGTGAGCGTCGGGGCCGCCGTCCGGGTCGTCGTCGGGGCCATCTCAGTTCGGCGGCTCATTCCCGCGGCTTGGCGGCGGTGGGGCGGGGCCGCTCCATGATCGACCAGCTCATGTACGCCAGGATCAGGCTGCTCAGCACGAAGCCGATGTCTGCCGCGATGCTGATCCGGGCGAACGGAAAGCCGGCAGCCAGATCGGCGAGGAACAGAATCGCCACCAGGCCCGACATGACCATGCCGATGATCGACACCAGTTTTGCCACGGATTCGCCGCCTCCAACACTCAATCGCTCGCCCGGCCGAAAGTTCCCTTACCATATCGGCTGTTCGTCAGGATGCCACCAGCCGGCGGCCAAACGCCCCATTGGGACGCCACCGGGCCGCCCGGCGGGCGGCCTCAGCCGGCCCCAGCCGCGATCCCAGGAGCCAGCACCGCCGTGACCGCCCGCCCGCCCTCCGGCCGCACCGCCGTCTACACGGGGTCGTTCGACCCGATCACCCTGGGCCACCTCGACGTCATCCAGCGGGCGAGCCGCATCTTCGACCGCATCGTGGTCGGCGTCGGCATCAATCCCGAGAAGCAGCCCATCTTCTCGCTCGCGGAACGCGTGCGGCTGGTGGAGGCGTCGGTGGCCGACCTGCCGAACGTCGCCGTCGCCCTGTTCAGCGGCCTCTCCGTCGCATTCGTGCGTGAGCAGGGGGCCGACGTGCTGCTTCGCGGCGTTCGGTCGCTCTCCGACATCGACGCGGAGTTCACCATGACGCTGGCCAACCGCAAACTCGACGCCGGCGTCGAGACGGTGTTCCTCATGGCCGACGCGCAGTTTTCCCACATCTCGTCGTCCCTGCTGAAGCAGATCACCCCGCTGGCGGACGACGCGGCGCTCTTGAAGTTCGTCCCGCCGCCGGTCGTCGGCCCGCTCCGCCGCACGCTCTCCGGCCCGGCCTGATGCCGCAGCACGACCCCGCGCCCGCCGACTGCGGCACCGTCAGCGTGATGTGTCTCGGCAGAAGGCCGAGCGCAGCACCAGCGGGCGGATGCCCGCCAAGAAAAAATCGCAGGATGCGATGTTTTTCGTGAAGCCGTTAGCCGAGCGCAGCACCAGCGCGCGGAGCCCGCCAAGCAAAAATCGCAGGATGCGATGTTTTGCGTGAACTCAGTTCACGCTGGCGGCGCCGCCCGCGCCCCCCGCCTCGAAGTGCTGCCGCAGATACCGGGCCCGCTCGATGTTGCGATCCTTCGTGTCGAGCTCGACGCCGCGGATCTTCTGCAGGTGCGCCGGCTGGGTGCGGACGAGCAGCGAGTTGATGTCGGCGATCTTGACGTCGCCGATGAGGCCGAGGAGCACGCCCATCCGCACCCGCGACAACAGCTGCATCGTCTCCTCGGCACTGATCGTCTGCGCGGTCCGCAGGATGCCGTAGGCGCGGCTCACCTGGTCGTGCACGTTCTGCTCCGTCTCGCGGACGAGGAACTCGCGGGCGCGGCGCTCGTAGTCGATCAGCACCGGCACGACGTCGCCGACCTGCTCCACGAGCTGCTCCTCGGACTTGCCCAGCGTGGTCTGGTTCGAGATCTGGTAGAAGTCGCCCATCGCCTGGGATCCCTCGCCGTAGAGGCCGCGCACGGCGAGCGAGATCTTGTGGAGGCTGCGAAACACCTTGTCGATCTGCCGGGTGATGACGAGCGCGGGCAGGTGGAGCATCACGCTGACGCGGATCCCGGTGCCGACGTTCGTGGGGCAGGCCGTCAGGTAGCCGAACCGCGGATGAAACGCGTAGGGTACGACCTTCTCGATCTGCTCGTCCACGACCTTGATCTGCTCCCACACGCCGCGCAGGTCGAGGCCACTGTGCATGCACTGGATCCGGAGGTGGTCCTCCTCGTTGATCATCAGGCTGACCTGCTCCAGCTGGTCGATCGCCACGCTGCGGGCCCCCTGCGCGTCGGCGTGCTCGCGGCTGATGAGCTGCCGCTCGACGAGGAATTGCCGATCGATCTCCTCGAGCCTGCCGACGTCGATGGAGTCGAGGCTGCGGCCCACCGGCACGGAGGCGATCCGCTCCCGCAGGAACCGCTCCACGTCGGCGCGATCCGCCTCGCTCGCCCGGCTCACGAACGGAAACTGCGCGACGTTGCGGGCGAGCCGCACGCGGCTGCTCATGACGATGTCCGACTCGGGGCCGGTGCCCCGGAGCCATTCGCCGATCGATTGGGTGAGTGTGTCGAGTTTCATGCGGTGGGCGCGGAGCCGGGCGGTCCTTCCAGGCGGGCGGGGGTGATCCAGCGGTCCTCGATCGCCCGGATGGCGTCGCGATTCTCCCGGGCCTTCTCGTAGTCCTCGCAGCCGATCGCGTCCTTCATCTCGCGACGCAGGCCGATCACCCGCGTGAGCTCCTCCGTGCCCTCGCCGGCGGCGGGATCCGCGGCCCGGGAGGGACGGCGGCCGGTGTGCTCGGTCGCGCCGTGGATGTTCGCGATGAGGGGCTCCAGCTCCTTGGCGAAGTGGACGTAATCGTGCGGGCAGCCGAGACGTCCCTGGTTGCGGAACTCGAAGAACGTGATTCCGCACATGCCACAGGCCTTCTGGTCGAGCGCCGCCAGGTCCTCGGCCGTCTGGCCCACGCCGAGCGGCCCGCCCTCGTCGGACGAATCCGTCGCCTCCGCAGCCTCCGTCTGGTTGAGGTACGCGCGGGCGTGATCCTCGCAGAGGTGCACCTCGCGGACCGCGCCGGTCTCGAGTTCCGTGATGTGGAACACCGCCTGCTTGTCGCACTGCTGGCATTTCATGGTCGAGTTTCCGATCGCCGTCGCGGAGCCTGGTGACGCGGCACCCGCGGCCGGTGAATCATAGCGACGGACGCCCGGCAGGGCGCTCCCGGGTTTCGCGGAACGGACGGCCGGCCGGGAACGGGGCGGCATGGCGGGCCGCGCGACGGGCCTCCTTGTTCGGCCCGCCCCGCCGCCGTTAGTCTCTGATCGAGCGATCCGGCGGCGACGCCGCCCCACCGTGCCACTTCCCCGATGCCCCACCTTCCGGACAGGTCCCGTTTCGACGACGTGGCGCGGACCCACCGCCTCGTGCCGGTCTACCGCCGCCTCTTCGCCGACGGCCTCACACCGCTGACGGCCTTCTCCCGGATCGACGCCGGGGAGTCGGCGTGTCTCTTCGAAAGCGTGGTCGGCGGCGAGAAGGTGGGCCGCTACAGCTTCGTGGGCGCCGACCCGTTCCTGCGGTTCGAGGCCACCGGCACCCGCGTCCGCGTCTCGCGCGGCGGGGCGGCGGCCGCCGTCGAGGAGTTCGAGGCGGTGGATCCGCTCGGCGAGCTGGAGAAGCGCATGGCGGAGTTTCGTCCGGCGCGGCTGCCGGAGCTGCCGCCGTTCACAAGCGGCGCCGTCGGCTACGCCGCCTACGACGCCGTCCGCTATGCCGAAAGGCTGCCCTCCACGCCCCCCGACGACCTCCGACTGCCCGACCTCTCGTTCGCGTTCTACGACCGCCTGCTCGTCTTCGACAACGCCACCAAGAGCCTCGACGTCGTCGTGCTCGCCAGCGTCGGGGACGGCTCGCCCGCCGCCGTGGACCGCGGCTACGCCGAGGCGTGTCGCCGCATCGACGCGACGATCGAGCAGCTGTCCCGCCCGAGCCCGTGGCCGCCGGCGGCCGACATCGGCCCCCGGCGCGAGCCGCGCTGCCTCGCCGACGGCACTGCACGGGCGGCCTCGACCCGCGAGGAGTTTCTCGCCGCGGTCCGCCGCGCCATCGAATACATCAACGCCGGCGACGTGTTCCAGGTCGTGCTCAGCCGCCGGCTTGAGGTGCCCTTCGACCTGCCGCCGCTGGAGCTCTACCGCACGCTGCGGGTGGTGAACCCCAGCCCCTTCATGTTCTACCTGCGCACGCCCGACGCGACGCTCGTCGGCAGCTCGCCCGAAATCATGGTCCGGGTCGTGGACGGCACGGTGACGGTGCGGCCGCTCGCCGGCACGCGGCCCCGCGGCGGCACGCCCGAGGAGGACCGGGCGCTCGCGGAGTCGCTCCTGGCCGACCCGAAGGAGCGGGCGGAGCACGTGATGCTCATCGACCTCGGCCGCAACGACGTGGGACGCGTCGCGACAATCGGCTCGGTCGCCCTCAGCGACGTCATGTCGATCGAGCGTTACAGCCACGTGATGCATATCACGAGCAACGTCACCGGCAGGCTGGCGCCGGACACCACCGCCTTCGACGCGCTGCGGGCGTGCCTGCCGGCCGGCACGGTTTCGGGTGCCCCGAAGATCAGGGCGATGGAGATCATCGACGAGCTCGAGCCGTGCAAACGCGGCCCCTACGCCGGCGCCGTCGGCTACGTCGACTTCAGCGGCGCGATGGACACCTGCATCGCGCTGCGGACGGTCGTGATCACGGGGGGCAGGGCGTTCGTCCAGTCGGGCGCGGGCATCGTCGCCGACAGCCAGCCCGAGAGCGAGTTCCAGGAGACGCTCAACAAGGCGAAGGGCATGCTCGTCGCCCTGGAGATGACCACCGACCGCCTGGCGGCAGCCGGGCGGCCGCCGGCGTGAACAGCGGTGCCGGCATGATTCTCTGCGACCAGGCGATCGTCGAGCGGTCGGGACAGGTGGTGGTCGACCGGCTGTCGTTGGCCGTCTCCTCGGGCGAGGCGCTGGCGGTGATCGGCCGCACGGGTGCCGGCAAGAGCTCGCTGCTGGCGGCGATCGCGACGGCGATCCCGCTGCACGGCGGCGACATTCTCGTCGGCGGCCGCTCGGTGCGCGGCGCTCCCGACGCGGTGCGCCGCCGCACCGGCTACGTGCCGCCGCTGCCGCCGACGTGCCCGGCGGTGCGGGCGGGGGAGTTCCTGGGGTTGTTCGCCGCGGCGGCCGGAATGACGGGCCGCGAGGGGCGGACGGCCGTCGAACGCGGGCTCGCGACGGCCGGGCTCGAGGGCCGCGGCGACGAGCGGCTCGATCGGCTCCCCGAGGGCACTCGCAAGCTCCTCTTGATCGCCCGTGCGGTGCTCCACGCCCCCGACGTGCTCGTGCTCGACGATCCCTGCGGCGGCCTCGACCCCGCCGAGCGGCAGGCGGTCGAACGGCTCGTCGACGACCTGCGGCTTGGCGGCCGCACCGTGGTCGCGGCGATCGACGACGCGCGGGTGCCCGAGTGCTTCACGACGCTCGCCGTCCTGCACGAGGCCCGGCTGCGGCACCACGGCCCCGCCGCCCCGACGGCCATCGTCGCCGGCCGGCATTGGCGCTGTCGCATCCACTGCCCCTGGCAGGCCGAGGCTGCCGCGCTCGCGGCTCGTCCGCTGGCCGAGCGGGTCGACCTCGTCGACGCCCATGCGATCGACTGCCTGCTCCCGGATGCCGCCGCGAGCATCGGCGACATTTTGGCGAGACTCGTCCGCGAGGGCGTCACCGTCACATCCGCCGGCCTGCATCCCTCGTGGACGGAGCAGTTGCTCGAGGAGATGGGCTGAGCCGCATCACGCCGCGTTCCACGCCCGCCGCACCTCGGCCAGGCCTGCGACGCAGACGTCGTACTCGCTGCTGAGCCGCTCCATCAGCAGCCGTTCCTCGGCGGACTCCTCGGGCTCGAGCGTGCTCGCCACCCAGTAGGCCCGGCGGCCGACCGCCCGGTAGTCGAGCGGCTGGAAACGCCGCAGTGCCTCGGGATAGAGGCCGGTCCAGAAGAGACTCGCATCGCCGATCCGCCGGTATTCAGCGAGCGCCGTGTCCGCCGGCGGCGCGTCCTCCAGCAGCTGCGCAAGCCGATCCCGCTCCGCAGCGGTGCGGAAGGGAACCCCGCGGAGGCCGTCGCTGCGGATGAAACGCACCAGCAGCCCGGCCACGTAGTCAACCAGCGGCGGGTCGACCACGCCGAGCTGGCCGTGGAAGGCGTTTTCCGTCAGCCCGCGGAAGAAGCGGTCGAGGTCTTCAGGATCGTGGGCGGAAACCGTGGCAGCACACATGGTCGAGCAGCCTCCATGGCCCTCACACGCACATGCCAATGTCGCTGCTGAAGTATACCGAAATCACGGCCACGGATGACCGCCGATCGGCCCGGAACGCGGCGGCCCGTTCAGCCCGAAACGGCCGCGACGAGTTCCCGCACGTACCGCTCGAGGCCGCCCACCATCCGGTCGGGCGGCTGGCCGGCCGCCTCGGCGACCTGCCGCACGACTGCCGAGCCCACGATGACGCCGTCCGCCACGGACGCCACGGCCCGCGCCTGCTCCGGGGTGGAGATGCCGAACCCCACGAGGATCGGCACGTCGGTCTTCGTCCGCAGCCACTGCACCCGCTCGATGAGCCCCGGCGGCAGATCGGTGCGGGCGCCCGTCACGCCCGCCACCGACACGCAGTAGAGGAAGCCCGTAGACCGGCGGGCGATCGCCTCGGCCCGATCCGGCGGGGTCGTCGGGGTCACCAGCCGCACGAGCGCGAGCCCCGCAGCTCGGCAGGCACCGTCGAGCTGGTCCGACTCCTCGATCGGCAGATCGGGCACCACGAAACCGGTCAGGCCGGCGGCTGCGGCGTCGGCCACGAACCGCTCGATGCCGCGGCGATAGATCAGCGAGTAGCTCACCATCGCGAGGATCGGCATCCGCACCCGCGCCGTCGCCGCCTTCGCCAGCGCGAAGAGCCGCTCGAGCGTGAAGCCGGAGGCGAGCGCCCGTGTGTAGGAACTCTGGATCACCGGCCCGTCGGCGATCGGGTCGGAGTAAGGAACGCCGAGCTCGCACAGCGACGCCCCGGCCCGGTCCAGCGCCTCGAGCACGGCCAGCGTCGTTTCGACGTCGGGATCGCCAGCCGTCACGAAGGGGGCGAGAGCGTGGCGGCCCGCGCGGCGCTGCCCAGCAAAGAGCTCGGCGAGGGCCTGCACCTTGGATGGCGGGGCGGCCGAGGGCGGGGCTGTCATGGAGGGCTCCAGCGGGGATGTCGGCGGCGATGAGGGGGCGGCGCGAGCCTGGTCGGAAGCGAAACGGGACGGGCGAAGGTGCCGCGCATCAGCCGGTGAGGCCACGCAGCCGGGCGATCTCCGCGGCATCCTTGTCGCCGCGGCCCGAGAGGCAGACGACGAGAATCTCGTCGGACCGCCGGCGGCCTGCCTCCTCCGCGGCCCACGCCAACGCATGCGACGTCTCGAGTGCCGGCAGGATGCCCTCGTGCCGGGCCACGGTGTCGAACGCGTCGAGTGCCTCGGCGTCGGTGACGCTGGTGTATTCCACGCGGCCGGCGTCCCGCCAGTAGCTGTGCTCCGGCCCCACACCCGGATAGTCGAGGCCCGCCGACACCGAGTGCACGTCCGCCGTCTGGCCGTCGACGTCCTGCAGCACGTAGCTCAGGCTGCCGTGGAGGATGCCCGGGCTGCCGTAGGAAAGGCTGGCGGCGTGATCGCCGGGCGTGCCCGACCGGCCGCCTGCCTCGACCCCCACCAGCCGCACCCCGGCGTGGTCGACGAACGGATAGAACATCCCGGCCGCGTTGCTGCCGCCCCCCACGCAGGCCACGACGATGTCGGGCAGCCGGCCGAGCTGCCGCTGGCACTGCTCGACGGTCTCGCGGCCGATCACCGACTGGAAGTCGCGGACGATCCTGGGGAAGGGGTGCGGGCCCACGACCGAGCCGATGATGTAGTGCGTGGTCTCGACGGAGCCCATCCAGTCGCGCATGGCTTCGTTGATGGCGTCGCGGAGCGTGCGCGAGCCGCTCTCGACGGGCCGCACCTCCGCCCCCATGAACCGCATGTTGCGAACGTTCGGGGCCTGCCGCCGCACGTCTTCGGCTCCCATGTAGACCACGCACTCCAGGCCGAAGCGGGCACAGGCCGTCGCCGTGGCCACGCCGTGCTGGCCCGCGCCGGTCTCGGCGATGATCCGCCGCTTGCCCATGCGGATGGCCAGCAGCCCCTGACCGAGCGTGTTGTTGATCTTGTGGGCGCCGGTGTGGCTCAAGTCCTCGCGCTTGAAGTAGATCTGCGCGCCGCCCGCCATCTCCGTGAGCCGCCGCGCGAAGAGCAGGGGGGTGGGCCGCCCCACGAACGCCGCGAGGAGGGCGTCGAGTTCCGCCGCGAAGGCAGGGTCGGCGATCGCCTCCACGTAGGCCTGCTCCAACTGGTCGAGCGCCGCGGAGAGCGTCTCGGGGACGTATCTGCCGCCGAAGCGGCCGAAACGGCCCAGGCTGTCGGGCACCTGCGAGAGCGGCGCGGCGATCGGGGTGTCAGCGGGCATGGCGGCGGCGACTCGACGGAAGGGGCGGCCGCTCCGACGGAGCGGCCGACCAGTGCATTGTAGCCTGCCGGCGCGGTGCTACCATCGGCCCACGACCCACCATGCCTGAATTGCCGGAAGTCGAGACGATGCGGCGCGGGATCGCGCACCTGGCAGGTGGGCGGATCGAGGCCGCCTCGTTCCCGCGCGGCCCCGTCCGGCCGATCAGCACGCAGCCCGCGCCGCGAACCATCGTGCGACGGCTCGCGCGGCGGACGCTCGCGGCCGTGCGCCGCTTCGGCAAGCGGATCGCCGTGGAGCTCGCGCCGCTCGGCCGCGCCGGCCGCGAGTGGCTCGTCATCGAGCCGCGAATGACCGGGCTCATGCTCGTCGTGGAGCCGCCGACGCGGCAGCACGTGCGGCTGGAGCTGACGATCGCCGGGCCCGCCGGGCCCGTGCGGCTCTGTTTCTGGGACCGCCGCGGCCTCGGCACGATCCGGCTGCTCGACGACCGCGGACTCGACGCCGCCTGCGGCCCCGCCCGGCTGGGGCCCGACGGGCTCGAGGTCACTGGCGAGCAACTGGCGACGCGGCTGGGCGGCTCGCGCCGCGCCGTGAAGGTGGCGCTGCTCGACCAGCGGGCCGTGGCCGGCATCGGCAACATCTACGCAGCCGAGATCCTGCTCGCGGCGGCGATCGATCCCCGCGCTCCGTGCCGCCGGCTCGACGCGGCCGCCTGGGATCGGATCGCCGGCGCGGCCCGCCGCCTGCTGGCGGACGCGGTGCGGCTGGAGGGATCGACGATCGGCGACGAGACCTACCGCACGGCCGACAGCCGCGTGGGCCGGTTCCAGCTGCGGCACCGCGTCTACGGGAGGGAGGGGCGGCCCTGCCGCCGGTGCGGCGGCGCGATCGAGCGGATCGTGCAGGCGCAGCGGTCGACGTTTTTCTGCCCGCAGTGCCAGTGGCACCCGCGCGGACGATCCCGTAGAGTTGGTCGGTGAACGCGCCGGCGCTCCCGACGCTGCTGCACCGGCAGCCATGCCACCAGCGGCCATGCCACCAGGAGCCATGATCATGGACATGCCAGCCACCCCGCTCTCCCGTCGCCGCTTCCTGGCGGCCACCGCCACCGGCGCGGTCGTCGCCCCCGCCGCGGCGCGGCTCGTGGCGGCGGAGCCCGCGGCCACCGCGACGCCCGAGACGTTGGCCGGCCTCCTCCACGCCTCGCTCTCGCCCAAGCAGCGAGAGGTCGTCTGCTTCCCGTGGGACTATCGCCACCCCACGTTCGGCCTTTTGCGCACCCGCGTGGGCAACAACTGGAACGCCACCGCCCCCGAGCTCGCCGGCGACTTCTTCACAAAGGAGCAGCGGCGGCTCGTGCGCGAGATCTTCGAGCAGCTCATCGAGCCCGACTGGCATGCACGGTTCGACAAGCAGCTCGAGGACGACGCCGGCGGCTTCGGCCACAGCCAGTCGATCGCGCTCATCGGCGACCCGGCCGCCGGCGGGAAGTTCCAGTTCCTGCTCACCGGCCGCCACATGACGCTGCGGTGCGACGGCGACTCCGCCGACCACGTTGCCTTCGGCGGGCCGATCTTCTACGGCCACGACGCCGGCGGCTTCAACGAGGGGCCGCAGCACTCCGGGAACGTCTTCTGGCCGCAGGCGATCGCGGCCAACCGCGTCTATGCGATGCTCGATGGCAGGCAGCGAGCCGCCGCCCTCGTCGACACACTGCCCGCGGAGAACGCGATCGGCTTCCGCGGCCCCGACGGCGCGGCGCCGGGCATCCCGGTGTCGGAGCTATCGGCCGACCAACGGGCGGAGATCGAGAAGGTGCTCGCCATCCTCCTCGAGCCCTACCGCACCCGCGACCGCGACGAGGTCCGCGGCTGCCTCACCGCGCAGGGCGGGCTCGACCGCTGCCGGCTCGCCTTCTTCCGCGAGGGCGACCTCGGCAACGACGGCGTGTGGGACTGCTGGCGGCTGGAGGGGCCGGCGTTCGTCTGGCACTTCCGCGGCGCGCCGCACGTGCACGTCTGGGTGAACGTGGCCGACACTCCCGACATCGCCACCAACGCCTGACCGCATGACCGACTGCTGCATCATCGGCGGCGGCATCATCGGCCTGTCGATCGCCCGCGAACTCGCCGGCCGCGGGCTGTCGGTGCGGGTGCTGGCCCGTGATCCGGCCCGTGACACCGCCTCCTGGGCGGCCGCAGGCATCTTTCCGCCGGCGGCCGACGTGCCGGGTGCACCGCCCGGCGACGCGCTGACCGCCTGGAGCGACCGCCTCCACAGGCAGTGGGCCGCGGAGCTGCGCGACGAGACCGGCGTCGACAACGGCCTCGAGACCTGCGGCGGCCTCCACCTCGCGGGCGACCCGCGGGCGGAGGCGCGGATCCGAGAGGAGCTCGCCACGTGGCGCGGGAAGGCCGCCCGCTGCGAGCTGCTGACGGCCGCGGCCGTGGCCGAGATCGAACCGGCCCTCCGGGGCGCCGTGGAGCGGGCCGCCATCACCGGCGGCCTGCTGCTGGCTGACGAGACGCAGATTCGCCCGCCACGGCACCTCGAGGCACTGGCACGCTCCTGCCGATCGCGGGGCGTGGAGATCACCCCGGCCGACGTCGTGGCCATCGACGTGGGGGACGGCGGCGTACGCGGGGTCGTCGTGCGGACGGACGGCGGCGGGGAGGCGACGGTGCGGGCCGACCGCTACTGCCTGGCGGCGGGCGCGTGGTCGGGCCGCCTCGCCGAGTCCCTCGGCCTCACCATCGAAACCCGCCCGATCCGCGGCCAGATCGCGCTCGTGCGGCTGCCGGCACGGCGGCTGGCGCGGATCGTGAACGTCGGACTGGACTACGTCGTGCCCCGGGCGGACGGGCGGCTGCTGGTGGGCTCGACCATCGAGGACGCGGGGTTCGCACCGGCCACCACGCCGGAGGCGGTCGCCCGGCTGCTCGACCTCGCGCACCGGCTGCTCGGGCCGCTCCCCGAGGCCGTGGTGGAACGGGCGTGGGCCGGCCTGCGTCCGGGCTCGACCGACGGTCTGCCATTCATCGGCCGCGCGCCGGGCTGCGACAACGCCTTCGTCGCGGCGGGCCACTTCCGTGCCGGCCTGCACCAATCCACCGGCACCGCCGTGATGCTGGCCGATCTCCTCACCGGCCGCACGCCCGTGGTCGACCCGACGCCGTTCGCCCCCGACAGGCGGCCCGCCGCAGCCTCGCCCGACTCGGTGCAGGCCTACCTGGCGCGGGTGGCCGCCGGCTCCTGACGGCCGTCACGCGGCGCGGATGCAGAGCCGCCGGTGGATCGCCTCGATGTCGTCGGGCACCAGCCGCCGATCGGGATCGGCGGCTGCCAGCACCGCGGCCATGTCGGCCAGCCGCAGCGCCGTGGCAGGGGCGCCGCCGGCGATCTCGTGGATCGCGTCGAGCACGTCGTCGGCGCATGCCGTGGCGAGACCGCCGAGCACGGATGCGAGCAGCCGCCGCGACTCGGGGACGGTGAACACGGGAACGGTGGCCCGCAGCCTCACCCGTCGCTCCAGGCGGTCGTCACCGAGGCAGAGCGAGAGCAGCCTGCCCTGGCCCGCCAGCACGATCACGCTCCCGGGATCACGAGCCCACCACGACTCGACGAACGCGACGAGTTCGGCGGCCGTCGTCCTGTCCGCATGGTCCACGAGGATGACGTCGACCGCGCCGTCGGGCCCAGGGATGGCATCGTGATGCGTCTGCCTCTGGCCGAGGTCGCAGACCCTGATGCCGCGCACGCCGGGGATGCCCGTCCGGGCGAGGTGCCCAAGGAGCATCGTCTTGCCCACGCCGGCCGGCCCGCAGAGCAGGGCGACGCAGCCGGGCTGCTCCGCGGCATACGCCAGCTTGGCCACGGCAGCCTCCTGGGAGGCGGTCCATCGCGGCGGCGTCGCACCAGCGATCTGCCCACGCATGCTCTCGTCACGCACGTCCCGACTCGTCACGTTCGCCGCTCCTCCGCGATCGGCCGCGGTCGCTGCAGAAGGGATCAGCCGTCGGCCGCGGACGACGGGTCCGCCGGCACCATCGTGAGAACTTCGCCGAGCAGCACGAGGCCGACCGCCTGGATCGCCTCGCCCCGGGCGGGGCAGGGGGGCTGGCCCGCCTGCCGCACGAGGATCGCCGCATGGCACCCGAGGCTCTCGCATTCGACCCGGCCCCGACGGATCGGTCCTCCCGGAAACCAGATTCCGGCGTCGACGAGGACGATCGGCGCGTCGGCCCGAAGATCGGCATCCACGGGGGCCCGATCGC